>JANOBX010000001.1:0-2448 GCA_031411875.1 Burkholderiales bacterium
AACAAGCGCGGGGGTTGAGCCGGCGAGCCGAGCTTGGCGGCGCGGTTATACTGTCGGGCTTCGTTGGCCTGGTAGCTCAGTTGGTAGAGCAGCGGATTGAAAATCCGCGTGTCGGTGGTTCGATTCCGCCCCAGGCCACCACCCTCTCCTCCGTCGAAGTTCATCAAGAACTTCTGGAATCCAAAAAAGCCCTTTGTTTTCAATAACTTAGGGCTTTTTTCATTTCCGGAAACGTCGGAGGAGACCGCCAAAAGCCAGACGCCTTTGCAGTAACTTTCGCAGTACCTGTCGACTCGACGGTGCCACGCCAGAAAGTTGCTGCATCGATCCCTTTAACCAGGACGTGAGTGCGGCGTAGGAGGCTGATGTGGCGGTGGAATTGATCAAGAGCGAGCGAGTGATCCAGGCGTTGAAGCCGGGGGCTAAGCGGCTGAACGATGGCGGTGGCCTCCACCTGCTCCCGTTCGCCAAGGGACTGACCCATTACTGGCGGTTGGACTACATGTTCGAAGGCCGGCGCAAGACGCTGAGCCTCACCAACAGCAAGCAAGAAGGTTCTATCGCGCATGGCCAGTGGAATCGGAGCCCTAGAGGCTGACGAACTGATCGAGAGAAAGCTGCAGCGCTCCGGCGAGTTGCATGACGCGATGGCGCGAACACTGGGTTTGGACGACGATGGCCTAGTGGTCATTGATCTGCACGGCACGGACATCGCGACGGCCGCCATCGGCCTATCGATGGAACACGGTGACTCGCTTCTCGTACTGATGGCGCGTGGCAACCCCAACACGGCCACCGCCACGCTGCGCATGCAATTCGAGTCCATGCTTCGGGGGGCCTGGGCAATCTATGCAGCGACAGAACAGGACATCGAAGCACTTGAGCGTGAACTCACGGTACAGGCCGACGCACAGGCCCGCAAGGTAGCCGTGTACGGCGACATGCTCAGGGCGCTGCGCAAAGAAGGTTGCAACGCGCCACGCGGGCTCGTCGACGAGGTCGGCCGTGTCGATCAGGTGCTGCGCCACAGCCTCAACTCGTTCGTCCATGGGGGCTTCCAGCCTCTGAAGCGTCACAGCGAGGGCTTCCCCCTGGCCCTGGTGCTTCAGGTCATCGAGACATCGAACGCAGTATCGACCATGGCTGCGGCTCTCTTTGCAGTCTTGATTGCCGACGAGGGCCATCGCATCTCGCGCTTAAACGCACTCATTCCGGAGTACCGAGATGTCCTGCCGGAACTCACGATCGTTCAGAAGCCGGCGGCCCGGGGTTAGTGTGATGCGGCGCTTCGTTCTGCCCTTTTTCATCACGCGGCGCGGCGATTCAGGAGCGGGGTGTCTACTCTCGGGTGGCAGGTCGAAGGCCTCTTCACGACCGAGGCCGTGTGGAAACGCTCGCGGCTGATGCCGCGGCGGGCCTCCCTGTCGTGACTGACGCGGGCGTCGTCACTTCCTGAAGATGTCCAGCGCGTTCGCGAAGCAAAAGACAAGGGCTCTCGCCCTACGCCCTCATCGCCTTCATCAGCGGTCCGGCCCCGAGGATCTTGATCGCACGCTTCAGGTTGTAGGCCAGAACCTGCAGGCTCATCTCCGTGCCCACTCGCGGCAACGTCCTGGTCAGGAAGTGGTTCGATCCCATCCAGGCCTTGAGCGTGCCGAAGACGTGCTCGACGGTTTGCCGGCGTAGCTTCATCGCCTCAGGCGCGCCGTCCATGCGCGCTTGAACGACATCCAGTATGTCCTCGTGTTCCCACCGTGCGATGCGGCGCTCTTTGCCATGCGTGCATCGCGGCTTCATCGGGCACCGAGGGCAGTCTGACGACCAGTATTTGTGCTGGATCTTTCCGGCCTCTTCCGAAGTCATTCTGTGGATGGCAATGCTGCCTGCCGGGCATCGGTACGTGTCGGTCTTGTCGTCGTAGACGAAGTCGCGCTTGTCGAATAGGCCAGCAGCGGCGTTGTTCGATGTCATCGGCTTGGGAACCAGCGCAGCAACCCCGGCTTCCTCACACGCCAGGATCTCATAGCCTTCGTAGTAACCGCGGTCTGCCAGCGCGATGAGCCCGTCCTCATCGGTCGCGTCCTTGGCAAGCTTGGCCATGTGCGCCAGTTGGTCACGATCGTGGCCGACATTGGTGACCTCATGGGCCACGATCAGGTGGTGCTTGGCATCGACCACGGTCTGTACGTTGTAGCCAACGATGCCCGTGCCTCTGCCGCTGGTGGCCATCGACCGTGCGTCGGGGTCGGTCAGCGAGATCTGTCCATCGTCCGATGCCTTCATCTGTTCACCGATCGCCTCCAGCGCCTGCATCTGCTGCTTGACCTTGGCGATCTTGTCCTTGAGGTGGGTGACCCGGCCGGGCAACACAGCGGCCGCATCACGGTCGGCGCGATCCAGCTCGACCAGGTAGCGCTTGATGCTGTCCTCGAGCTGCTCGATGCGGGC
>JANOBX010000002.1:0-23272 GCA_031411875.1 Burkholderiales bacterium
GCCCAGGGCCAGGCGCAGCGGAGCGGCGCTGGGGTGGTGGCGCAACGCGGCATCCCGCAGCAGGAAGGCCGGGCCTTCGTGCGCTTGCGCCGCCAGTTGCAGGCGGCGCAGCGCGTCGGCTGGCAGCCGCGCTGGCAGCCAGGCCAGCACGGCACCCACATGGCCGCTCTTCAGCGCCTGTTCCAGCGCCCACAGCACGTCGGCCGCAGGCAGGCGCTGGCGCGCCGGGCCGCGCAAGGTCTGGCGCGGGTGCACCACCACGAGCTGGGCGGTGTCGATGCCCAGCGCCCCCAGCGCCCAGGCACAGGGCGCGGCCGGCGGGTCGAACCACATCAGGCTGCCGCCGGCGGCCTGCACCGCCACCAGCACCGGGGCCAGCAGCCGCAGTTCGCCCAGGCCGGGGTGGGGCAGCAGCAGTTCGGTCAGGGCCTGGTTGGGCCAGCCGCCGCCGGGCAGGACGGCGTCGAGCGGGCTGAACTGGCTGGGCCGCACGCTGCCGCCGGGGCGGGCCAGCTGATGGGCGTGCCACAGCGCGGGGTGCAGGGCCAGATGGCCCTCGGCCACGGCCGTGCCCGGGCCCGCGCCGATGGCGGGCGCAGGCTCGAACAGGCTGGGCGAGGGAAAAAGCTGCACGGGGGAAGGACAAGCCAGTGAAAAGACAGGAGAAAGGACAGGAGAAAGCCGGGTCGGGACCGCAACAAGACCATGCCAGCGCGGAAAACCGGAGCTGTATCTTTATACAGTCCATCCTACCCGCTTGCAGACCCTGCGGACAAGGCCCCGGGTCGGCATTTGCCACCAGGCGTTAGTCTTCGCACCCTTTTTGTCGGACCTGCCCCTTTCCATGCGACCCACCCCATGCGTCTGACCGATCTCGGCCCCCTGTGGATCACGCTCATCGCTTCGCTGGTGCTGGCCATCGTGCTGCTGGTGATCCGCATCGTCGTGATGCAGCGCATCCAGCAGCGGCGCCAGCGCGAGAACCGGCAGGAAACCGAGCGCCTGAAGTCGCTGGTGGCGGTGTACCGCTCGCTGGCCGGTTCGTTTTCGCCGGGCACGGGCGAACATCATCCGCAGATGGAAGAGGCGCTGGCCGAAGTGGTGCTGTTCGGTTCGCTGCGCCAGGTGGAACTGGCCGCGCGCTGCCTGCAGCAGACACTGTCCGGGCAGGTGCCGGACTACCAGCCGCTGGTGCAGGACCTGCGCGCCGAACTGCGCACGCAGCTGGGCCTGGAGCCCATTCCGCCAGGTCTGGCGCTGCCCGCTTCTGGCCCTGGCCGCGTGCCGCGCGGGCGAGGTGAAGGCGAAGGCGGCGGACGCGGTGAGGCCCGCGGCGGTGCGGCCGGCGGGGGCGGGGGTGCAGGCGGCGCAGCCGGTGCCGGCGGCCTGGGCGCAGGCCTCCTCGTGGCCGACGCCAGCGCCGCGCGCGACGCACCCTGAATCGGCGTGCCAGCCCTCCTCAGGCCGCCAGCAGGCCCGCCACCCGTTCCCGCAGCCCCTGCGGGCTTGCCGCGGCCGCGGGCACGGCCTCGCCCGCCACCAGGCCCACGGGGCTGAACAAGCCGCGGCGGAAGGGTCTGGCCATGGCCGTGCCTTTCTCGATGCGCGAGAAATACGAACCCCACAGGTTCAGCAATGCCAGCGGCACCACCGGCACCGGGTGGGTCTGCAGGATCTTCATCACCCCGCCCTTGAATTCGCCCAGGCTGCCGTCGCGCGTGATGCCGCCTTCGGGGAAGATGCACAGCAGGTCGCCTTCGTCCAGCACACGCCGGGCTTCGGCGAAGGCACGTTCGTAGGCCGCCGGGTCTTCGCGCTGCGGCGCGATGGGAATGGCCTTGGCCAGCTTGAACATCCAGCCCAGCACCGGCGTGGCGAAGATGCGGTGGTCCATGATGAAGCGGATGGGCCGCGGGCTGGCCGCCATCAACAGGAGGGCGTCGACGAAGCTGACGTGGTTGCACACCAGGATGGCCGCGCCCTGCACCGGGATGTTGTCGTCGCCACGCACCTTGAAGCGGTAGACCACGCGCGTCAGCATGAAGGCCATGAAGCGCAGCAGGTACTCGGGCACGAGCAGGAAGATGTAGATCGCCACCAGCGCATTGAGCACGCCGACGACACCGAAGACCTGCGGGATGCTCAGGCCGGCCGACAGCAGCAGGCCCACGCCCAGCGAGCTGACGATCATGAACAGCGCGTTCAGGATGTTGTTGGCGGCGATGATGCGCGCCCGGTGCGTGGGCTGGCTGCGCAACTGGATCAACGCGTACATCGGCACGCTGTAGATGCCCGCGAACAGGCTCAGCGCGAACAGGTCGGCCAGCACGCGCCAGTGCGCCGGCACGGCCAGGAACTGCGCCACCGTCAGCGCGTCGGCCGGCGGCAGGCTGCGCGCGGCGAAGTACAGGTCGATGGAAAACACGCTCATGCCGATGGCACCCAGCGGCACCAGGCCGATTTCCACGTGGCGCTTGCTCAGCATCTCGCACAGCAGCGCGCCGATGCCGATGCCCACCGAAAACACCACCAGCAGCAGCGAAGCCACCTTCTCGTTGCCGTGCAGCACGTCTTTCGCGAAGGCCGGGAACTGCGACAGGAACACCGCCCCGAAGAACCACATCCAGCTGATGCCCAGCAGCGAGCGGAAGACGACGATGTTGCCGTGCGCCAGCTTCAGGTTGCGCCAGGTTTCGGTGAAGGGGTTCCAGTTGATCTGCAGCTGCGGGTCGGTGGCCGGCGACAGCGGCACGGCCTGCGCCAGCACCCGCCCCAGCACCGCCAGCACCACGCAGGCCAAAGCCGTGTAGCGCGCGCCGGTTTCGGGCAGCGCGATCAGCAGACCGCCGGCCACGTTGCCCAGCAGGATGGAAACGAAGGTGCCCATCTCGACCATGCCGTTGCCGCCGGTGAGTTCACGTTCGTTCAGGTGCTGCGGCAAATAGGCGAATTTCACCGGGCCGAACAAGGTGCTGTGCAGGCCCATCAGGAACACGCAGGCCAGCAGCACCGGCACGTTCTGCATCACGAAGCCCCAGCCCGCCAACGCCATGATGGCGATCTCGAGGTTCTTGACGAAGAGGATCAGCAGGCCCTTCTCGTACTTGTCGGCCAGCTGCCCGCTGGTGGCCGAGAACAGCAGGAAGGGCAGGATGAACAGCGCGCCGATCACCAGCCCGGCCATGGCGGGTGGCAGCCAGGCCACCTGCAACTGGTAGGTCACCAGCACCGTGAAGGCGAACTTGAAGACGTTGTCGTTGCCGGCGCCCAGGAACTGAACCCAGAAGAACGGGGCGAACCGTCGCTGGGCCAACAGGGCGAATTGATTGGGATGTTCGTGGGGTGGGTTCATCGTGATGCCGTGGCTGCTGCGGCGGGGGGGGTGATGGCACGGGCTTCGAACAACGCCGCGGGCAGGCGGGACTGGCCCAGGCGCAAGCGGCGTTTCAGCACGAAGTCGAACAGCAGCGGGTTGTGTTCGCGCAGGCGCTTCAGCGGTTCGACGTCGGCACCTGCCAGTACCCCTGCATTCTGCAGGGCCGGCAGTGAAAACAGCGGCATCAGTCCGGGCAGCGGGTAGTCGGAACCGTGAAGAAGGCGGTGATGCCAGTCCTGGCGCTGCAGCACGGTCTGCCAGACGGCCGGCTTGCGGTTGCGCTGGAACACGGCCGAGATGTCGGCCAGCAGGCGGCCTTCCCACTCGCGTTCTTCCATCAGCCGCGTGAACAGCTCGAAGGCCGGGCGGGCCGGGGCCGAAGGCAGGTCGGTGTCTTCGGCCTTGCCCAGTGAGGCGCAATGCGCCACCACCACGCGCGTGCCATGGGCCAGCAGGTGGCGCACCAGCAGTGGGTTGACGAGTTCGTCGCGCCCGGCGCCGGGCGCCGCCTTCTCTTCGCCGCAATGCACGATCAGCGGCATGCCAGCCCGCGCCAGGCGTTCGCAGAACGGCCGGCAGCGCGGGTCGCGCGGGTCGATGTTCATCGCACTGGGCAGCCACTTCACGGCCACTGCGCCACCGGCCAGCGCCGATTCCAGCCGTGCCAGTGCGTCGGGCCGGTAGGGATGGATGGAAGCCACCCAGGCGAATCGCGATGGCAGGGCCGCGGCCACCTGCTGCGCGTAGGCGTCGGGCACGTGGAAGGTGGTCCAGTCGGGTGCGGGCTGGCCGGCGTCGTCGCAGGCCTGGTCGAAGGCGAACAGCCACCAGCGCGCGCCGGTGGGGAAGCCTGATGCCAGTGCCTGCAGGCGTTCGACATAGGCGCGGTCGATGGAAGGCGCGTCGGCCGGCACACAGGCCGCGTTCAGGATGGCGCGGCGGCGCAGCACCTCGGTGGGCCGCCACCACTGGTGCATGCTGGGGTGGATGGTGCAGCCCGAACCGGCGTCGCCGTTGCCCAGCAGGTGGGCATGGGTGTCGACCAGGCGCGCGGCGTCGATGCCGGCGAAGGCCTCGTCGACGAGGGCCTGCCCCGGCCCGGCTGCGGCGGCCATGCCCAGGCAGGGGTTGCGCAGCGTGCCCGCGGCCTGCGCCGGCCGCCCGCCCACCAGGCCGGTGAACAGGCCCACCGCCAGGGCGCCGCAACAGCCCTGCAGCAGATGGCGCCGGCTGGGGCCGGGGCGGTGGGCCGGTCGGTCAGCGGCACGGTCTGCAAGTCGGTCCATCGGTGTCCTTCCTTCAGTCATGGCCACGGGCCTCCACCACTTCACGCAAGGGCTGCGGCAGCCAGCCGCGCAGCCGTACACCCAGCATCACCTCGTGCCGCTGCCACCACACGCCGGCGGCCATGACGCCCAGGCCGATGGCGGCCAGGGCCAGCGGGAACATCAGGCTGTCGCGAAACACGGTGTACGACAGGTGCCCCAGGTAGAAGGCCAGGCCGATGCCGCCAAACACCACGAACACCCGGCGCGACAAGGCCGTTCCAAGCCCGATCAGCAGCAGGTTGACGGCCGCATAGCCCAGCCTGGCCAGTTCACCTTCTGACCGCAGGCTCGTCAGCGCAGCCCAGAACGCCAGGGTGCCGAAAAGGTAGAGCCAGAAGGCGAAGTCGGGCCCGCGCCGCGAGCGGAAGTCCACCCACAGCGCCACCGCCAGCATCACCAGGCCGAAGGCCAGGCTGATGCGCCGCCCTTCTGCCGAGAACAGCTCGGCACGTTCGCCGTCCAGCAGCAGGGGCACGAGGTCCATGCTCAGGAACCACAGCGTCACGGCCAGCGGCAGCACCGTGAACGGCAGCCGCCAGCGCCACAGCGCCAGCACCGCTGCCGCCAGCGCCGCGGCCTCCATGAACACCCAGCGCCAGCCCACGTGAGTGAAGTAGCTGCGGTAGACCACGGGAGCGCCGTCTTCGACGGGAGCCCACCAGCCCTGCCACAGCTGCAGCCCGTACACCGCCAGCGGCACCATCGCCACCGCCAGCGCGCCGACGATGCCGGCCGGCAGCGGCAGGCGCTTCGTCTTCAGCAGCCATTCGGCGCCCAGCGCCGCGGCGAAGGCATAGGCCAGCGCAATGCCGAACAGCGCCGTACCGCCCAGCCGTTCCCAGGCCAGGGTCATGAACAGCGTCATCGCGCCGATGGCCACCATGCCGCCCAGGTAGTAGAGGATGTGCGCGGGCTTGAAGCCGGGCGCCGCGGCCGCAGCGCCAGCCTGCTGTTCGACCAGGAAGGCCCACAGCCGCTGGTCCTGCCCGGGTTGCAGGACGCCCTGGCGCGTGGCCAGGCGCAGCAGTTCGAGGTTGATGTTCATGGCGCGGGCCGTATCAGCGCAGCACCTGCACCGGCCCGGCCAGGCCGCTGCGTTCGAGCCAGCTGAACACGCTGTCGACGGTGACGGTCTCGATGCGGCTGCTGTAGCGCTTGGCGTCGGGGTGGTCGTCGAAGGCGATGTGCGCGGCCGTCATGCGGGCGCCCAGGCGCTTCACGGGTGAGATGCGCAGGGTGGTCGGTTCGTAGCTCTGGAGCTGCAGCCAGGCCTGGGCGCGCAGCCGGTTGCCGGCCGAAGGCCCGGAGTTGGGTGCTACGGCCATGGCCAGGGTCTCGATCGCCCACTGGTTGCTCTGCTGGTAGGTCTGCGACCACGGGTAGGCCACCATGTTGTAGGCCGGCTGGTGCAGCTGGTCGACACGCGCGTTGCTGCGCAGCACCGGCAGCAACGCGGCCTGCACCGCCGGCGTGGGCACGGCGTAGGCCGCCTCGAAGCGGACCAGGTCGTCCATGAAGAATTCTCCCAGTCCCTGGCGGTAGAGATCGCCGCGCGCGCTGCCGCATTGGTTGAGCTTGTGCACCACGCGCCAGCGCGCGGTGTCGCCCTGCCCTTCACGATAAGCCCAGCCCAGGTGCGACCAGCGCAGGCCCCACTCGCCCAGGTCCTGCCCGGCCCGGGCCAGCACCACCACCTGGGCGCCGCTGGCGTCCAGCGTGCTGGCGGTGCGCACAGCCAGTTCCATGGCGCGCTGCACGCTCTGCACGGAAGGCGCCGTGGCTTCGCAGTGGCGGCCGGCGTGGGCCGCCCGGGTGGTGGCCAGCACTGCCGCAGCGATGACGAGGCGCGCGCTCATCGCGTCACTCGTTCGTTGTAGAGCAGGGCCTTGCCGATCTCGTTCGGGAGATAGGCGATGGCCTGGCCCGCGGCCGACAGCACCCAGCCTGCGCTGAAGGCCGTGACGACCACCGCGGTGCCGGCAGCCACCGACACGCCAGCCACCGACGCACCCGCCAGCGTGATGCTGAAGCGCGCCCCGTCCGAGGCCCGCTCGAGCACCCACACGGTGGCACCCGACACCGTCTCGACGGCCACCACGGTGAGCATGCTGCCGCCCGCCAGCACCGAGGCGCCCAGTGCGGCCGGCGCTGCCACCGACACCGCGATCGGCAGCATCGACAAGGCGCTGGCCTCCGACGCACCGGCATGCGCGCGGGCGGCTGGCACCGCGCTGGCCAGGGCCAGCGCGAGTGCGGCAAGGACGAGTTGGTTCTTCATGGGTTTCCTTGGAGGTGAATGAGTCGGTCGGGCGCCGTCGTTCAGTCTTCTTGCGATGCCTGCTGCGCCAGCGCGGCTTCGTGCGCGTCGCGCAGCGTCTTGGCCAGGGTGAACACGCTGGAGATCAGGAACAGCCAGCACACGCCCAGATAGGCCTTGTAGGACGGGTTGATCTCCATGCGCCACAGCCCCCAGCCGGTCATGGCCATGGCCAGGCCGAAGCCACCCCAGACCACCGCACTCCACATCGGCGTGTCCACGCGGCGCGTTTCGTTGTCGCGCACGGTCTTGGCCAGCGTGAACGCCATGGAGAGGCAGAACATGTAGCCCATCACCATGAAGGCACGGTCCAGGTCGGCACCGGGCAGCCAGAACAGGCCGGTGGTGCACAAGCCCACGGCGACGGCGAAAGACACCCAGACCTGCAGCCGCCAGGCGCGGGTATCCAGGCGGGGAGCAGCGTGGTGGGCAGAGGTGGTGGGCATCACGGGGGTGGTTTCGTTGAACACGTCGCCACTGTGCCGGTCTTCGGAATCGGTATCCATCACCCCCAGGAACGTCGCGCCGGTTCAGACATCAGGTATCGTATTTCGATACCTTTTGGAGATCCCCCGGCATGAGCAGCAGCCAAACCCTGGTCAGCGCATTGAAAGCCGAGCTGCGCCGCGCCGGCATCACCTACGCGCAGCTGGCCGGGGAACTGGGCCTGGCCGAAAGCAGCGTCAAGCGCATCTTCGCCAAGGGCGACCTGAGCCTGACCCGCATCGACCAGGTGCTGGCGGTGTTGAAGATGGACTTCGCCGAACTGGCGCGGCTGGTGGCCATGGCCGCACCCGCGCGCAGCGAGCTCACGCTGGAACAGGAGCGCGCCGTGGTGGCCGACCCCAAGCTGCTGCTGGCCGCCATCTGCTGCCTGAGCCAATGGACGCTGGAGCAGATCACCATCACCTACCGGCTGAGCAAGCCGCAGGCCGTGGCATGCCTGCTGGCGCTGGACAAGCTGGGATTCATCGAACTGCGCGCGCAGAACCGCTACCGCCTGAAGGTCGACAAGACCTTCCGGTGGCGGCCCGACGGGCCGGTCATGCACTACTTCCGCCAGCACGCCGTGGGCGACTACTTCAGCGGCGACTTCGGCGGCCCGGGCGAACTGCTGATGCTGGTGCACGGCCACGTCGCCCTGCCCCAGGCGCAGTTGCTGAACGAACGCCTGCAACGCCTGGCGCAGGACTTCGCGCAGCAGCACCTGGCCGACCAGCGCCTGCCCGAGGCCGACAAGCGCCCCTACACGCTGGTGCTGGGCATGCGCTCCTGGCTGTTCGGAGCCTTTCGTGACCTGCTGCGCGAGCCCGCCGACAATGCGGGCCCGCCTGCCACGAAGCCCCGATGAGCCACCCCGCAGCCGCTGACGACAGCCCCTGCCCCTGCGGCAGCCCACTGCCCTACGGCCGCTGCTGCGGCCGCTGGCATGGCGGCCCCCTGCACCTGCAGGCACCCAGCGCCGAAGCGCTGATGCGTTCGCGCTACTGCGCCTACGTGCTGGGGCTGGACGGCTACCTGCTCGACACCTGGCACCCGGGCACCCGGCCCGCCAGCCTGCCCGCAGTGGAAGCCGGCCTGCGCTGGCTGGGCCTGCAGGTGCGCAGCCACCAGTCGCAGGGCACGGATGCGGCCACGGTGAGCTTCGTGGCGCGCAGCAAGCTCGGTGGCCGCGCGCACCGGATGCAGGAGACGAGCCGCTTCCTTCGAGAAGGCGGGCGCTGGTACTACCTCGATGGCGACGTGAGCTAAGCCACCTCGTGCCCGGTGCTGGCCTGCCAGACGCGGTACCAGTCCTCGGCCGAGAGCTGCAGCGTCATGGCCGAGACGGCTTCGCGCAAAGCCGCCAGCCGGCCCGAACCCGTGACCGGACGTGGCCGCGCCGGGTGGCGCATGAGCCAGGCATGGGCCACGGTGGCCGGCACGGTGTCGTGCTGACGGGCCAGCTCCTGCAGCACCTGCAGCACACGCCGGCCGCGTTCGTCGTCGCCGCTGAACAGCCGCCCGCCGGCCAGTGGCGACCACGCCATGGCCTGCAGCCCCAGGTCCAGGCATTGCGCCAGCGTGCCGTCGTCCAGCGGCTGCAGATGCAGGGGCGAGAACTCGATCTGCTGCGCCAGCAGGGGAAACCGGCGGTGCAGCATCGCCAGCTGGTCGGGGCGGTGGTTCGACACGCCGAAGGCCAGCACCTTGCCCGCGGCCTTCAGCTCGCGAAAGGTGTCGGCCAGCTCGTCCGGGTCCATCAGCAAGTCGGGCCGGTGCAGCAGCAGCAGGTCGATGTGGTCGGTGCACAGCGCGCGCAGGGACTGGTTCACCGAATGCAGCACATGCGCGCGTGAGCTGTCGTAGCTCTTGATGGCCTGCCCTGGCCGGGCCGGGCTGATCAGCTTGATGCCGCACTTGGTGACGATCTGAAGCCGCTGGCGCAGGCCCGGCGCCGACGCCAGCGCAGCGCCGAAGGCCGCCTCGACGCTGTAGCCGCCATAGATGTCGGCGTGGTCGAAGCTGCTGATGCCCATGGCCAGGGCTTCCTCGACCCAACCCACCAACGCAGAGGTCGACAGGCCCCATTCCGGCAGGCGCATCAGGCCCGCAACGACGGGTGAGAGCATCGTCGGCCCCCGATCAGCGCAGAGTGCGAACGGGTGTGCACCGCTTTGGCGGCGCATGCTCCAGGACAGGGGTTTGCCTCAGAGTGCCCATCTTGGTGTTCCTCGTGCGCTTGATGTGGTTTGGCCCATCGGCCGCCGTCGCTTTCGGGTGGGCGCGAACTTAGCAAGACCTTGTCTGCAAAGCCATTACATCGAATCAATGAGCGGCATAGCCTCGGGTTTCCACTCAGCGCAAGCCGAGCAGGCGCAGGCTCAGGTCGTGCAGACGGCCGGCGGGGTCGACCAGGCTTTCCAGCACCGTGAAGTGGTTCTTGCCGGGCACGGTCTCGCACACGGGCACCGCGGTCGGGCCCCACACGTCACGGATCAGACGGTTCTGGCGCAGGAATTCGTCGCTCTCTTCGGCGCCCACCGCGGCGTAGAGGCGTCCGCCCTTGGGCCGGGGAAAGAACGCCGGGCTGAGCCGGCCGACCGAGGCCGGTGTCAGCTGCAGGTCGGCCTGCACGGAGGCCACGTGACGCAGAGGCTCCAGGTCGTAGAGGCCGGAGATGCTGAGTGCGCCGGCCAGCGGCTGGGCCGGCAGATCGGCACCCACGTCTTTCCAGCGGCAGCTCAGCAGCATGCTGGCCAGGTGACCGCCCGCCGAATGCCCGACCAGCGCCAGGCGTGTGGGGTCGCCGCCATGGGCAGACGCATGGCGAAAGGCCCAGGCCACCGCGGCGGCGACCTGCAGGCAGATGTGTTCGATGCCGACCGACGGACACAGCGCATAGTTCGGCACCAGCACCAGCGCGCCATCGGCGTTGAACGAAGGCGCGACGAAAGAGTGCTGCGACTTGTCCAGCGAACGCCAGTAGCCGCCGTGGATGAACACCAGCACGGGTGCCCCGCCGGCAGGCACCGGCCCCGTGGCGGGAAACACATCGAGCGTGCCGCCTTCGCCCTCGGCATAGCGCACGTCCAGGTGTGCCGGCGAATTCTGTCGAACCAGTGCCGAGGCTTCGGCCCACCGATCGAACACACGCGCATGGTCTGGGACACGAACACGGTTGTTGTACTGGCCTTCGAGCCACGCCGGGTCGGCGTTCGGTTTCATGCGGTCTCCTTGCTGGCGGCGCGATGTTAGCGGGCACCGCGGGCGAGTTGTCCGCGTGGTTTGCCGGGTTCGCGGTGATAGACTTTCCGGCACGATGGGGGCGTAGCTCAGCTGGGAGAGCGTCGCGTTCGCAATGCGAAGGTCAGGAGTTCGATCCTCCTCGTCTCCACCACGGAATATGGGAAGTAAATCAAGGGCTTGGCCGTGCCAGGCCCTTTTTTTATGGGCCGCCGTGAGCACGGTTTTGGGCACGGATGGGCACGGCGTGCCCATCCGTGCCCGATGACCCTCGCACGAACCTGCGGCTGAAGGCGTTTGGGCACGGCCGGGGCAGGCTACGGCCTGAGTCACCAGGGCTTCGGCCAGTCGCGCGTGCTTGGCGCGGGCGGCGGCAATGCGGGCTTTGAGCTTGTCGGTTTCCTGCAGGGTCTGCCGCAGGATCAGCATGACCGTGTTGATGCGCGCCGGCGAAAGCTTCGTACCTGGCCGTCTCCCGCGCATGGATGACAGGTGCGAGCGGCATTCGAGGATCTGCGCCCGGCTCACGGCAGATACGGCATGCGGGCCGAAGCGCGGGATCAGGTGCTGGTCCAGGATGCCGCCCACGGTCACTACGTAGGTCTTGCGCCAGCCCACCTTGAATTCGCCGAACCACTGTTCAGCGAAGACCGAGAACGTCGGCACATAGGCTGTGGCGGCACGGACCTCGGGAGCACGCGGTGCGTCGATGGGCACAGGCGCGGGGGCCGACACCACGGGCGCAGCGAGTTCAGGGAAGAAAGTTGCCAGCTCGAAAGTGCCCCGCTTCAATGCGTGGTTCAGCTCTTCGCGTCTGCTATGGGTGTGATGAACGCGGCGGCTGTGCATGGCGCTGCAAATCGGATGTTGCAGATGCTTGTTGGGTCGACAAGGTCGAGCGGGTCTCATCGACATCGATTCGTGCGGTAGTCTGCAGTTCGAGCAAGCGACCTGGCGCGGCCGACCCTCAGCCGTCGCTTGAGGATCAAAATCAGCCATCGTTGAAGCGGACATCACCTCCGGGCCAATCTATTGCCTTTTGTCAGTCGGCGGCGAACGCCGCTAGAAAGGCTGCGAGCGCTCACGCCTCGCGCCACACTGTAGCCAATGGGCAAGGATTTCGAACAATCGACTTACGACGAACGGCTTCTCGACATGGTCGTCCATTCCTGCGGCCTGGCAAGCCAGCAGGTCATCGGGAAACACACTGGCCGTCATGGCCAGTACGGGTACGTGGGCCCATCGCGGGTCTGCGCGGATGGCACGCGTTGCGGCGAAACCGTCCATCCCAGGCATGTGGCAGTCCATCAGCACCAGGTCGATATCGGGGTGAGCGCCCATCAGCGTCACGGCCTGTCGCCCGTCAGGCGCGACCCAAACTTCAGCTCCAGCGCCTCTCAGGATCTCGCAAACGATGAGTTGATTGACTTCGTTGTCTTCGGCCAGCAGTATTTTCGCGCCGCGCAAGGCTGCTTCAGGCGCGGCGCTGGCGGTCGCCGACGCAGGCAGATTCAGATCGCCCGGCTGCGCGGCTGGATTGCCGAAGCAGGCGTTGAAACAGAACGTCGAGCCGACGCCGAGTTCACTGCTGACTTCCAACTGCCCGCCCATCAGTTCGACCAGCTGGCGCGAAATCGTCAGGCCCAGGCCGCTGCCTCCATGGCTACGGGTGGTCGAGGTGTCAGCCTGGGTGAACTGCTCGAAGATCAGCTTCAGCTTGTCGGTGGCGACGCCCTGGCCCGTGTCTGCGACGCGGAACTGCAACTCGATGTCGTTCGGGTCCTGATGCACCAAGTCGACCAGCAGCCGGACATGACCGGTGGCGGTAAAACGGATGGCGTTCGCACACAAGTTCAGCAACACCTGCCCCAGCCGCATGGCATCGCCCAGCAGCACCTCGGGCACGCCAGGGTCAACCTCAAGTTCCATCGCAAGCCCCTTCGCCCGCGCCTCGACGCCGCTGGTCACAAGCGCGCGATCAAGCACGTCGGCCAGGACGAAAGCTTGCCGCTCAATCCGCATGCTGCCAGCCTCGGCCTTCGAAAAGTCAAGGATGCCGTTGATGATGCCGAGCAGGTTCTCGGCGGCGTCGTGGACTTTCTGGACGTAGCCCCGGGGCTTCTCTTCCAGCGCGGTTTGCAGAGCCAGATGCGACAGCCCTAGGATGGCGTTCATCGGCGTCCGGATCTCATGGCTCATATTGGCCAGGAAGATGCTCTTGGCGCGCGTGGATGCCTGCGCCGCGTCGCGCGACTCAGACAACTCGGCGGTGCGCGAGGCCACCAGTTCTTCCAGGTGGTCAAGATGGCGGGCGCGTTCGTCCGCGAGCAACTTCCGCGCCGTGTTGTCGGTGCCGATCAGCAGGTAACCGATGATCGCGCTGCGTGTGTCGCGCAACGCGGTCACCGAGACGACGGCTGGCAGGCGACTGCCATCCTTGCGTATGTAGGTCAGCGCGTAGATGTCCTCGATGCCACGGGTGGCCTTGAACGACAGGGCCTCAAAACCTGGAGCGATCGGCGCGCCGAGCTCCAGTTCAAGTGCCTGCGCGCGCGCGACCAATTCCTCCGGGTCGGAAAAGTCCGCTGGCGTCATCTGGTTGACGACGTCGCCTGCGACATAGCCGAGCATTCGCTCGGCGCCGACGTTGAAGATTTGGATGATGCCCCGCGCGTCGGTCGCGATGCTCGAGAAACTCGAGCTTCCGAAGATCGCGTTTTGCAGCGCGCCAGCCTGCACCAGAGCTTCCTCCGCCTGCTTGCGGGCGGTGTTGTCAGTACCGATCAGCAGGTAGCCGATGATGCCGTCTTCTGCATCACGCAACGCAGTAACTGAGACGACGGCAGGCAGGCGGCTTCCGTCCTTCCGGATGTAGGTCAACTCGTAGATGTCTTCAATGCCGCGCGAGGCCTTGAACGACAGCGCTTCGAACCCGGGTGCGATGGGTGCGTCAAATTCTTCGCTCAGGGCCCTGGTGCGGGCGACCAGTTCGGCCGGGTCCGAGATGTCGGCCGGCGTGATCTTGTTCATCACGTCGGCGGCGTCATAACCCAGCATCCGCGCCGCGCCGACATTGAAGATCTGGATCACGCCGTTGGCGTCAGTGGCGATGCTGGAGAAGTTCGCACTGTTGAAGATCGCACTCTGCAATGCACCGGTCTGAAGCAACGCAGCCTGGCGGCGAATCTCAGTGACGTAGTCCGCAGCGTGGACACCCGGCGTGAGCGGCACGGAATGGGTCTTCTTCAAGGGCATGTTCGCTTTCACGGACTCTTCGCGAACATCATGAATCGCGCGATCGATGATGGCGAAGCCATCCCGAACCGTTATACAGGAATGGTTCGGCACGCTGGGCCAGCGAATGCCCACCCTGACCGGAATGGGCATCGTTCACGCCCGGCGCGGATGCAGCGCAGTGTGGAAGAGCGAAGGTTGCCAACCCGAGACGCTTTGAGACGAAGCTGATCGTTGCCAGCGACGGGGCTTGGCGGGGACTGCCAGTTCGCGGTCCCGGCACCAGTTGTCGCTCGGCCCGGCCGGGTCTGAGCGACCGGTTTCTGAGGCCGCGAACCCACTTTTCCGACCCTGACCAGCCTCAGCAGTCGGAAGTCTTGATGCCGCGAAGCGGTCACTCGACCCAGTCGGCGCAAGGAATGTTGCTTACGCCCACCCGGTCCGAGCAGGAATCGCAACTTCCCAGGCGCGTAGGCCTGCCAACGTTGAACCATGTCGGACGTGGCACAGCGGGCCACCACAAACCACCCGAATCTAACCAAGGCCAGTCAGCGCCACCTTCTGCATCAGTTTGGGCAGCAACCGCGCCGCCTCGGCTTCACCAGCCTGCCGTGCCTGCGAGAAATAGCTCGCTCTCGGGTCCGCACTTTCGGCGGCGCGACGTCTGAGCTCATCGGCCCGCCGCCGTACCCCTGGCCTCCATGAGGGCAACGCCCGACATGCGCCGCAGGTTCTCACGGGAGCCCGGCCACCATGGCGGGACGAAGGCACCCCACCACTGCGCCATCGGTGGAGAGCGCTGCAAGCGGACGGCCTCGTCCAGGGTGGAGCGAAACGACGTCTCATGCCAGCCGAGCCGTTCGAAGAAACCGGCGCTGTCGCGTGGGGCAAACTGAAAGGGCGCGCTGGCCGCCGCCTTGTTGCTGGGCCAGCTCGCACCCACCATGCCGAGAAGCATGGGGCTGACCAGATCCGTGAGCCACCACCGAGCTGCCCCGTCCGCGTGCAAGCGCTCCGCCAACGCGCTGACTTGGGCTGCCTGCAGATAGACCAGCAAGCCTTCGCTGACGACAAGCATCGGCCCATTGCCTTTTCCTTTGCGCTGTCCATTGCGAGCCACGCACAGGATATCGTCGAGCTCCGCCGCATCGTTCACGTCAGCCGCGATATGCGCATGGTCGCACCGGGCCCTGTGATGTTTCAGGCAGGCACGGCGGTGCTCCACCATGTTTGGCAGGTCGACATCGATCCAGCGCAACGTGGGTGGCAACAGAAGCCTGAAGGCTCTCGTGTCCAGGCCGGCACCCAGGTTCAGCACCTGGGTGCAGCCCTTCTCGACGCAGTCCAGAATCACTTCATCCATGACCGCGGTACGCACGATGACTGCCCAGGCCACCGATTCACCCTGGGGCATCTCGCGAACGATCGAGCCACCCACATCACCTGCCATGCGCCTGGCATAAGGATCGTCGAACAGCGCGTCGGCGCGCTCCGACTCGAACGCACGGTACATCGCCACCCAGTGGGCTGTGTCAGAGATGTGATTGATGGGCATGGGCACCGTGTGGCCGTAGAGGTCGAGCGGGGCAAAGCGCGCGCCATGCCAGTTGGATGCCTCTGAATACACCCGACCGAAGGCAAGTCGCGAAGTATGCGGTGCGCACGACGCTGGCGTCTGTTCGTTAACGAACTCTGGCTCTCCCCGAGAGGGCGGCATTTGAGTTGAGCAAGGCCCTCAGCCAGCCGTCCCTCCAATCAATGAGTGTCCGCCGCCGCACAGACAGGCTGGCCATCACGGACCTAGGGTCCAGCGTGGACTGAGACACCAGCCTCATCTTCGCTCCATTGACACCTTAACCAGCCGAGAACCATGAATCCATCTCCCACTGCACCACCCGACACCGTCCCTGTTGACCCCGATCTGGCCGAGCAGGCCGTCCCCGGCCACGGCGTTCCGTCGCAGGACACGAACCCAGCGGCGCAGGTTCGGCTCGACCCCCAGGAAGCCGAGCGCGAAGGCAAGTTTGTGCTGATGGGTGGCGGCATGGTGGCTGGAGCGGCCACGGGCGCTGCCATCGGTGTCGCGGTGGCCGGCCCTGTCGGCATACTGGTCGGCGCATCGCTGGGGGCCGCTGCCGGTGCGTTGGGCGGTGCCGCCGCTGGTGCCATAGCGAACCCGGAAGGCTCGGTCGGGACCGATACGGTGCAACCGGACGCCGTGCGCCTACACATTGACGACAGCGGTGGCAGCGGTCGAGCCGTGGTGTTGATTCATGGCTGGCCACTGTCTGCGCAGGCCTGGGACCCTCAGGTCTCGGTGCTTCGCCAAGCCGGCTATCGCGTGGTGACCTACGACCGCAGGGGCTTCGGCCGCTCGGACAAGCCGGAATCCGGTTACAGCTATGACATCCTGGCCGACGACTTGCAGCGCGTCATGGACCAGTGCGACTTGCAGGACGCGACACTGGTGGGTTTCTCGATGGGTGGGGGCGAAGTGGCGCGCTACATCGGGCGGCACGGCGAATCGCGCCTGCACAGCGTGGTGTTTGCCGCGGCAGTGCCACCCTACCTGATGAAGACAGCCGACAACCCTGAAGGCCCCCTCACGCCCGAGAAGGCGCAACAGACGAAGAAGGCTCTCCAGGAGGACCGCGCTACATTCTTTGAGCTTTTCACCAAGGACTTCTTCTCGGCCGATGGCGTGCTGCAGGTCACCGAGGCGCAGCGCAACGAGGCGGCGGCTCTGTGCGAACAGTCGGCGCAGCATGCGGCGCTGGCGTGCGTGGACTCGTTCGACACCACCGACTTCCGCGAAGATTTGAAGAAGGTGACCGTGCCCACGCTGGTGATCCACGGCGAGGCGGACGCGATCGTGCCGCTCGAAGGCTCGGGACTGCGCACCCACCGCGCCGTGGCCCACAGCCAGCTGGTGAAGGTGAAGGGTGCGCCACATGGGTTGAACGTATCGCACGCGCAGGTGTTCAACGACGCGCTGCTGTCGTTTCTGCGAGACTGAACCGTCGTGATCACTGCCCAGACATGTGTCCGTGCCGGGCACGCCAGCCTGGCGCGCGACGCAAGACATTGAGTCCCCTGGAGACGGCGCACAAGCGGCGCTTCGACACGTGCAGAGGTGGTCTGCTCAGCGCCGTCGTCCTTGGCGCAGGGACCTCGGCCCGACTCTCCAACAGCTGATCGGGCGGAGCGATGCGAGCCTTGGAGATCCTGCTGCTGGTGGCGCTGTCCCTGGCACTGCTGATGGTGTCGGTGCCGCATGGACGCTGGACACGCTGGCCGCGCCTGTCGGCCGTCGTCGCCTTGCTGGTCGGCGCGTCGCAGGTCTTGGTGGAGGGGCCGCGCTGGCAACTGCTGCCGGCGTATGCGCTGACGTTGCTGCTCTACGGGTTCTCGATGCTGGCGAACAACAGCACGGCGGGTGGCTCTGGCGAAAGGCGCCGCCTCATGCTGCCGTCACTCGTACTAGGTGTGCCGTGGCTCGTGCTGTCCTTCGCCTTGCCGATGAGCGTTCCGGTGTTTCGCTTCCCTCCACCGACCGGACCCTACGCGATTGGCACGCAGACCTATCACTGGATCGATCCGACCTGCTCGGAGGCTCTGACCACCGATGCTCAAGCGCGTCGCGAACTGATGGTCCAGGTCTGGTACCCGGCGACTCCCAACGCGGAAGCCCGCCGCGCCGCGTACCTGCCAGACGCCCAGGCCGTGACGGCGGCCTTTGCCCGCATCCATGAGCTTCCCGCGTTTGTCTTCGGGCATTTCAGCTATGTCACGACCAACGCCATGCCGTCTGCGCCGGTGGCCGGCGACCAGCCGTCCTTTCCTGTGCTGCTCTTCCTCGAAGGCGCGACAGGCTTTCGCCAGATGAACACCTACCAGGTCGAACATCTGGTGTCGCACGGCTACGTTGTCGTCGCGCTCGACCAACCAGGCGTCGCCGCCGTCGTGGTGTTTCCGGACGGTCGTCAGGTGGCCGGCTTGACGCTCGCCCAGTTGCAGCCCGTCGTGCGCCCAAGCTACGTGCCGGGACTGGACGATCCACCGATTGGCGGCTTGCAGCAGTCCGGCGGCAAGGACGCGGCGGAGAACGGCATCGTTCCGTATCTCGTCAGGGATGTGGCCTTTGCGCTGAACCGGTTGGCCGCCTTGAACCACGCCGACCCGGCAGGCATCCTGGCGGGCAAGCTCGATCTCCAGCGCGTCGGCGCTTTCGGGATTTCGCTGGGCGGCATCGTTGTCGGCGAGGCCTGCCGAGTTGATCCTCGCCTGCGCGCCTGCCTGATGATGGACGCCCCGGCGTCCACCGGTGTCGCCCGGTCGGGGCTGAAGCAACCCAGCATGTGGATCAGCCGGGACGCCGCGAGCATGCGGCTCGAGCGGCAGCGTGCGGGCGGCTGGCCAGAGGTCGAGATCGAGGCCCATCAGACCAGCATGCGTGCAGCGTATGAAGCGGGATCGGGTGCCGGATATTTTGTGCGCGTGCCCGGCACGTTTCACAGCAACTTCACCGATGTGCCGAACTGGACGCCCCTGGCGCAGGCCTTGAACCTTGCCGGGCCCATCAACGGCCGGCGGGCGCACAACATCGTGAACGACTACAGCCTGGCATTCTTTGACCGTGAACTGCGAGGCCGTGTAGGCGGTCTGCGCGATGGCCCGTCGGGGCAGTACCCGGAAGTGACGTTCGATGCGCGACAACCGTGATGGCGCGCAAACTGTCCGATGGCCAGTCTGTTGGCCTGCTCACGCCGCTTGCGTTGGCCTAAGGGTTCGATCGCGCCGCGATGCGTTTCAGGGTGATCGTCGCGCGCACAGGTCGCGCCCTTGGAGTGGCCTTTTCCGCATCAGATGAACGGACCGGTGTCGACGTCGCGACCTTTCCAGGTGGTGGCGAGCCCTCGGCAGTGAAATCGGACTTCTGTTCCGCCAGCGACTTTGCGACGGGCACGGGGGAGACGACGGGTTTGTTCATGCCGATGACTTTCACTTTGAGAAGCAGCGCCATTTGTAGGGTGGCCGGGGACCGCCGTCTGTGTCTCAGCGCACACGGCGTGGGCCACAGCGGCAACACCATGCCAGATCTGTGCCATTTGGCCACTCCTTCAAAGTCGGTTGCGAGCTACGGGAAGAGCTCTTCAACCCGGACATTCACCTGATCGCAGTAGAGCGCCTGCGCTGTGGGCGTCGCAGAAGAGGGCCCTGTTTGCTGCGCCACCAGCAGCGCCGGCCCGCCGCCGAACCAAGGCAGCAGTGCATCGTCGCCCACCCACGCGGTGACTTGGGCGCATCGGAAGTGCGTGGGATCGCGCACGTAGGCGGCTGCCATCAAGTCAAAGGGGTAGAAGCCGTCCAGACCGGCTTCACTGCGCCAGAACTCGAGCCATGCGCGGCTGCGCTCGGCGACCCACCGCCCAGCAGGACCAGTCAGGACGATGCGGTCAAGATCGGCCCCGGTCAGCGACACCTGGCGCGCCGCGGTGTACGGAACCAACACGATGGGGATGCCCGAAGCCAGGACGACCGAGACGGCCTTCGGGTCGAGCACGGCATTGAGATCCCGAAAGATCGGCCCATGGCCGAACAGCATGGCGCCGGTGGCGCGGTTCTCGCTGGGATGAAAGCGATGGCCAGGCCGGCGGCCCATGACGGCAATGACGCGGGTGACTCGACGGGCCAAGGCGGGTTCACCGGCGAGCAAGGCCGCCAGATTGCTCAAGGGTCCCAGGGCCACCACGTCCAGGGTGCCGCGTTGCAAGGCCTGCCGCAGGGCGGCCTGGGCGTCGAGGCTGCCACCGTCTTCCAGGCACTTATGCGCCGGCGCACCGCAACCCTTGAATACCGGCAATGAGGCTGAAACAGGGCGCCCGGCGGAGGTATCCAATTCCTGAACCAGCGTGCGCACCACCTGGTCGGCTTCTGCGACCGGTGCATTGCCGAACACCGATGAGATGCCAGCAATGTCGACGTGTTTGGCGCTCGCCAGCGCAAGCAGAGCCAGGCAGTCGTCAGGGTCGCGGCGCTTGCCCGTGCCGCAGGCAGCATCGGTGTCGATCCACACGCGCACGGTTTTCGCAACGTCCTGCGAGGCTGGCGAGTGCCGCAACTCGGGCTGCGGCACCTCACCCGTGCGCCACAATTGCACGGGCACAGCCAAAGCGCCGACCACCAGCAGCGCCACGGCGCCGCACACGATGAGGGTCCACTTCGCCACAGACTTCGCCACAGACTTTGACATTGGTCCTAGGGGAGATCTTCGAGCGCCAGCCGACGTGGCCTGGCGTTGGTTGCGCACAGCCGGTGGCTGGAATCGTCGCTCGAGTCTCGGTCGACGCCGGCAGGTCGCGAGCGTCCACGGCCTCGGCCCGGGACAAGCCAGCGGCCAACCCACAGCCTGGTTGCATGGAGCCTTCAAGTCTGTGCGTTGAGCAACAGACTAGGTGGCGCTTTCACGCGACCATCGATTCGACTGGCCCACTTCTTAGGGTCACCATCGGATGCTCCACCATGCCATGACGGTAATGCTCGCGCCCCGCACGGAAACGGATACCTTCGGACGGATCGAGGTGCCAGGTGATGCCCTGTGGGGTGCGCAGACCGAACGCAGCCTTCGCTTCTTCGCCATCGGCGAGCAGCGCATGCCATCGGCGATCGTGCATGCGCTGGCGCAGATCAAGCGCGCCGCTGCCGAGGTGAACCTCGATCTCGGTCTCCTGGACGCCACGAAGGCAGAGGCGATGGTCACGGCCGCGACGCGCATCGTAGCCGGCGAGTTCGAGGAGCAGTTCCCCTTGTCGGTGTGGCAGACCGGCTCGGGCACGCAGAGCAACATGAACGTCAACGAGGTCGTCGCCAATCTCGCCTCCATGGCGCTGGGCGGGGGCCTTGGTGCCGATCGGAGCGTGCACCCGAACGACGATGTGAACCTGGGGCAGTCGTCGAACGACGTATTCCCCACCGCCATGCACATCGCTGCGGTGTTGTCCGCCCGTCCGCTCGTGGCCTCGCTGGCGAGCTTGCGAGCCGCGCTTCGCGCCAAAGCCCAGGCGTTCTCCCGCATGCTCAAGGTCGGTCGCACCCATCTGCAGGACGCCGCCCCAGTCACCTTCGGTCAAGAGTTCGGCGGCTACGAGGCCCAGCTCGCGCTCGCCGAAGCGGCGATTCGGCGCGCGCTTCCTGATGTCCACGCGCTGGCCATCGGTGGCACCGCCGTCGGTACAGGGCTCAACACCCATCCAGAATTCGGCGCTCGTGTCGCCAGGATGTTGGCCGCTCGTCTGAATGCGCCCTTCGTCGTGGCCGACAACCTGTTTGCCGCGATGGCTGGACACGAAGCGCTGGTGGGCCTGCACGGTGCGCTCAGAACGCTCGCCGTGGCGCTCAACAAGATCGCCAACGACATTCGCCTGATGGGCAGCGGGCCGCGTGCAGGCCTGGGTGAGTTGCGACTGCCCGCCAATGAACCTGGCAGTTCCATGATGCCTGGCAAGGTCAACCCCACGCAGGTGGAGGCGCTGTCGATGGTCTGCGCCCAGGTGATGGGCCACGACGTCGCGATCGGCATCGCAGCGAGCCAGGGGCAGTTTGAACTCAACGTCTACAAGCCGCTGATCGCCTGTGATCTGCTCGACAGTCTGCGTCTTCTGGCCGATGCCATGACAAGCTTCCAAAGTCACTGCATCGAAGGCATCGAGGTGGATGCCAAGCGTGTGCAGGTCATGATGGAGCACTCGCTGATAGGTGTGACGGCGCTGGTGCCACACATCGGATACGACCGCGCCGCAAAGATCGCCCGACATGCCCATGCCCAGGGCATTGATGTGAGGCAGGCGGCTCTGGACGTCGGCGGTGTCAGCGTTTCGGACTACGACGCGTGGGTGGATTTACAGGGCATGTCAGCGCCTGACCAAGGCAAAGAGGTACCGCCGCTGAAGTAGTGAGCGCAGTCAACGACACCTGCGCAAACAGTTCGACACCATCGCGCGCGCGGTGCTACCGATGACATTTGCGCCAGGGTTCGCAGACGAACAGACTGCAGGGCGAAAGCGGTCTAAAACGGTGGTGGTCCGTCGACGAACGGCCCGCCCCTTCACCAGTTCACATCGGAGTCACTGCCATGCCCATCGTCAACGAGATCATGTCCACCGAAGTCCAGATGATCGCCCCCGAGGCGACGCTGCGCGAGGCCGCGCAGATGATGCTGGAGCAAGACCTGGGCGCGCTGCCCGTGTGCCAGGGTACGACGCTGCTGGGCATGGTGACCGACCGCGACATCGCGGTGCGCGGCGTGGCCGCCGGGATGCTGCCGGACACCGCCAGCGTGGCTGAAGTGATGACCAAGAACCTGGAGTTCTGCACCGAAGACCAGGACACCGAGGCGGTGATGCAGACCATGGGCTATGCGCAGGTGCGGCGCCTTCCGGTGGTGAACCTGTCGGGGGAATTGGTGGGCATCGTCTCGATCGCCGACATGGCCCGGCGCCAGCCCGGGCATATCGACCAGGCCGTGCGCGACATTTCCGAGCCCACGACGCCTGACGGGGCATGACCACGCACTGTGCAGTCAGGCCGCTGGCCGCAAGCCGCAGACACCGGAAGAACAGACCCAAGGTCGTTGGCAGCCACCATGAACTTCAACGTGAGGCGTCAAAGGTGAGATCCGCGGGCGGACCAGGCATGTAGGACATCCCGCAGTGCGGCACCGCTTGCTCTCCGATGGCAACAAGTGCCGTCGGCAGCGAAATTTGACCAGGGTCTCTCGAACCGATTCAACTGGCCCACCTCACTTCGGTGCAATCTTTGAAAGGCTCCACCATGATCGAGAAGACCGCCAGCGTGCATTGGGAAGGCCCGGGCAAGGAGGGCAAGGGTCAGATCAGCACCGAGACCGGCGCCCTCGAACGCTACCCCTACGGCTCTGCCAGTCGGTTCGAGGACGACCGCCGGGGCACGAACCCGGAGGAGATCCTGGCCGCTGCCCATGCGGCCTGCTTCACGATGGCTTTCTCCTTCGCCTGCGACAAGGCCGGCTTCGCCACCAGCAAAGTCGACACGCAGGCCCGCGTTCGCCTGGCGAAGGAAGGCGACGGCTTCGTGATCGACCGGATCGCGCTAACGCTCAAGGCCGCGGTGCCAGGTATCGACGAAGCCAGGTTCCAGGAGATCGCCCTGGCGGCAAAGCGCGACTGTCCGGTGTCGAAGGCGCTGGCGTCGGTCGCCGAGATCAGCCTGCAGGCCACGCTCGAAACGGCGGCTGCATGAGCGGCGCCGCGATGG
>JANOBX010000003.1:0-50244 GCA_031411875.1 Burkholderiales bacterium
TTGGTGCCGATCTCCATCTGGCCGGCGTTGGCCACCTCGTGGTGGTGCACCTCGACCGGGATGCCCAGGCTTTCCAGGATGAGGCACATCTCGGAACGAAGGTCTTGCCCGCTGTCGACCGGGGGCACGGGGAAGTAGCCGCCCTTCACCGAAGGCCGGAAGCCGCTATTGCCGTGCTCGTATTCCTTGCCGGTGTTCCAGGCCGCTTCTTCGCTTTCGATCTTGCTGAAGCAGCCCGACATGTCGTTGGACCAGCGCACGCTGTCGAAGACGAAGAACTCGGGCTCGGGGCCGAAGTAGGCGGCGTCGCCGAGGCCGCTGCTCTTCATGTAGGCCTCGGCGCGCTTGGCCAGCGAACGCGGATCGCGCTCGTAGGGCTTGCCGTCGGCGGGGTCGACCACGTCGCAGCTGAGGATGATGGTCGGCTCTTCGAAGAAGGGGTCGACGTTGGCGGTGTTCGGGTCCGGCATCAGCAGCATGTCCGACGCCTCGATGCCCTTCCAGCCGGCGATCGACGAGCCATCGAAGGCATGGCCGGAGATGAACTTGTCTTCATCGAAGTGCGAAACAGGCACGGTGACGTGCTGTTCCTTGCCGCGGGTGTCGGTGAAGCGGAAGTCGACGAATTTGGCTTCGCTTTCCTTCACCAACTTCATCACGTCGGCAACAGTTTTTGCCATGCAGAACTCTCCTAGCGGGGGCGCGGGTTTCGGGTTGATTGTTTCTGACGGACCGGCGGAAGCCCTGGAACCAGGGCAGCGATCGGCGCCCGGGAATCTAGCAGAAAGCATGCCCATCATCGGCCGGGGCGGCCGCCGGCCATGCACATCTTTGGTGCCACAAAAAGCACCAACTTGGCCGGGGACCGCCCTGCTACCGCACCATTTCCGGACCCAGACGGGCCCCATGGGCGAGAAGTCCTTCACGCAGTGCTGCAAAAGCGTGCAAAGGATCGTCGGCGGACTTCACACCCAGTTCGATGTGCCGGCCGTGTTGGGGGTGGTCGACGCTGGGCAGGCTGAAGACCTTCACGCCCGTGAACCGCGCTTCGATGGCCTCCATCAGCGGCGTCAGGCTGGCTTCCATGGCACCGTAGACGATGACCGAACGCTCGACCTGCCGCGCTCCGCCGTGCAGGTAGGCGTAACGGGTGTCCAGCAACCATTCGATCATCGGCCAGGCCATCACCGGGAAACCCGGCACGAAGTGCACATGCCCGAGGCTGAAGCCCGGGATCTTGTTGTACGGGTTGGGCACGATCTGGGCACCGGCCGGAAACACGCCCATGTTCAGCCGGTGCAGGTTGTCGGCGCGGTCGGGCTCGAAGGCCAGGCCCTGTTCGGCGGCAACATCGCGCATGCGTTCCAGGATGAGGTCGCGCGCCATCGGATGCAGCTCCAGCGGCAGACCAGCGGCCTCGGCGGCGCACTGGCGGGTGTGGTCATCGGGGGTGGCACCGATGCCGCCGCATGAAAACACCAGGTCGCCGCCGCCCAGTGCGTCGGCCACGGCGCGGGTGATGCGCGGCCGGTCGTCGCCGACGTAGCGTGCCCAGGACAGCATCAGCCCGCGCGCGGCCAGCAGCTCGATGCATTTCGCCAGGTGCTTGTCCTGGCGCTTGCCGGAGAGGATTTCGTCGCCGACGATGATGAGGCCGATGTCCATGGGTCCGTCTCAGGAGGGTGCAGGCAGGGAGCGGGCGACTTCGATCACGTCGTCCTTCTGCGTCATTGGAACCGAGTTGCGCAGACCCTGCAGTTCAGCCAGCAGGAAGTGCGCGAACCAGGCGGCGGCGAAGGCGAAGACCAGGGTGTAGAGCCACAGCGACACCAGCGCGAGCAACGGTGCCAGCACCAGCGCCATCGCGCCCAGCGCCCAGATCAGCGACGGGGTGGCGGCGATGAAGCCGCACACCACGCCCATGGCCAGCAGGGGCAGGCGGTGGCGCTGCAGCAGCATGCGGCGCTCTTCGGCGCTGGCATGCCGGGCCAGCACGTCGAAAGCCAGCACGCGCTGCGTCAGCCAGCCCCACACCAGCGGCGGCAGCACCAGCACCAGCGGTGGCACCAGCCACAGCGGCACGCTGAGCACCACCACCACCAGGGCCAGGCTCGCGGCGGCGAGCGTTCGGCCCAGGCAGTGCAACCAGCCCGCGCCATGGCGCGCCTCGAGCTGCGGAAAACGCCGCGCCACGACCCGGCGCACGATGGCCGGCGTCATCAGCAGGGCCACCAGCAGCAGCGTGACCAGCACCACCAGCGGCACCATCAGCGCCACCACGATCAGGGGTGCCAGCACGCTGCGCAGGCCCTGCAGCCCCATGCGGTCCAGCCAGCCCAGCAGCGCCTGCAGCAGCGACCAGCCGTCGAGCACGGCGCGCGTGCCGTCGACCGCCGCTTCCCAGTACAGCCAGCCCAGCAGCGCCAGGGCCGTGCCGCCCAGCAGCAGCGGGCCCAGGGACCAGAGCATCAGGCGCGGGTGCAGGCAGTAGCCCGCAGCCCGGGCGAGTGCGTCGAAAACCGCTCTCACCGCCCCGCGAGCCGCTTCAGCCCCAGCCATTGCTGGGCCCAGAAGCCTCGGCCGTAGTCGCGGCCCTGGAGCTGGTCGCGGATGCCGGTGGCCGGGTAGGCGTCGTCCCAGCGGGCACTGCGAAACAGCAGGTCCCACACCGGGAACAGCACGGCGTAGTTGCAGCCGCCCAGGCTCCCTGCCCCCACCGATTCGTGGCCGATGCCGATGGCGTGATGCACTCGGTGGAATTGCGGGCTCACCAGCAACCGCCCCAGCACCGGCCCGAACGACAGGCGCACGTTGGCATGGGCCAGGCTTTCCAGGAGCTTCTTGCAGGCCACCAGGGCCACGAACTGCGCCGGTGGCACGCCCAGCAGCAGGCCGGCCAGCACGAAGATGCCGTCGCGCAGCAGGTCGTCGAGAAGGTGGTTGCGGCTGTCGGTCCACATCGTCATCTGGCGCTGGCTGTGGTGCAGGGCGTGCAGATTCCACCACCAGCCGAAGGTGTGCTGGCTGCGGTGGATGGCGTAGTCGATCAGGTCGAACAGCAGCAGGTACACCAAGAAGCTGACCCAGGCCAGGTCGGTCACGCCCGGCCAGAGGGTGTCCACCGACCAGGCCGGCAGGCCAGCCACCCGCAGCTGCCCGACGAGGCCGTCCCACAGCGGCTGCACGGCGAAGAACAAGCCCACGCGGAACAGGCCCAGGCGGTGGATGAAGGTGTAGAGCATGTCGGTGCGCACCGCGGCGCGGTCGACCACGGCTTCGGCTGGGCGCCAGCGCTCGAGCGCGCGCCACAGCGTCAGCATCACGCCGATCTGCAGCAGCCCCACCAGCAGCCAGCCGGTGGCCACGAAGGCGTCCTCGAGCAGGTTGCCCCAGCCCAGGGCGAACACCAGGGGCTGCACGGCGGCTTCGAACAGCCACTGCTGCACCTGGCCGAACAGGTCGGTCAGCCCGTTCACGGCAGCACGGGTCGGCGCGCCGCAGCGCCGAACTGCGGGTGTTCGCGCAGGGTGGCGAAGCACAGCCCGCGCGCCTTCAGGCCGGTGACCAGCGGTTCCAGCACCGCCGGTGCCCATGCGTCCTGGCGCGACCAGATGCCCAGGTGGGCCAGCAGCACATCGCCTTCGCGCACGTCGCGCAGTGCACGCTGCAGCAGCTGCGCGTTGGGGTACTTGTCGCTGGGCAGCTCATCGCCCAGGAAACCGGCGGCCGACCAGCCGACATGCGTCCAGCCGCAAGCCTGTGCCGCCTTCAGCAGCGCCGGCGAGGTCTTGCCACCCGGCGCACGAAAGATGGCACCCATCGGCTGGCCGGTGATGGCGCCAAAACGTTGCGCCGGGCGCGCGAGTTCAGCGCAATAACCTGCGGCGTCGAGCACACGCGCTTGCTGGGCCTGCGCTCCGGCGGTGGGCCGCAGGCGCAGGCCACCGGCGACGTCGGCCTGCCACACGTCGTGGTCCCAGGTGTGGGAGCCGAAGGCGTGGCCCTCGGCCGCCCGCGCCTGCCACCAGGGCGCCCAGCTGTCGTCGAGGCTGGCGCCGCCGGTCTTCGTGCGCTCGTTGGCCAGGAAGAAGGTGACGCGCACGTCGTGCCGCTTCAGGATTTCCGCCACCAGGGGCGCCACCGCCATGTGGCCGGTGTCGAAGGTGAGGTAGACCGGGCGCTCGCAGACCGGCGCTGCCGGTGCGGACACGGCCCCAGCAGCGCCGCAAGCAGCACCGCAAGCAGCAAGCCAGGTGGCCGCCGCCAGCCCGGCCTTCAATCCAGGTTCACTGCCGCGGCGCATGGTCGAGCGTCCACACGCCGTGGGGCGAGCGCCCCACCGCCACCTGGCGCGTCACCTGGCGGGCTTCGATGTCGATGAAAGCGAGCTTGCGCGCCCAGCGCGAGGTCACGAGCAGGGTGCGCCCGTCCCGCGTCACTTCCATGCAGTCCGGGCCGCCCGGCGCAGGCAGCTGCGACACCACGCTCATGGTGCGCGTGTCGATCTGGCTGATGGTGTTGGCCACGCGGTTGCTGACGAACACATGCCGTCCGTCGCCTCGGGCACGGAACGCATGGGCTCCGGCACCGGTTTCCAGACGGCGTGCCAGCTTGGGCGCTGAGCCACTCACGTCCCAGGCCTCGACGAAGCGGTCACCGGTCAATGCCACCAACAAGGTGCGGTCGTCGGCGGTGAGGAAGATGTCTGCCGGCATGCGTCCCACCGGCACCTTCCAGCGAGGCGTCTGGGTGGCCAGGTCGATGGCCAGCAGCTCGTCGCTGTCCTGCAGCGAGGCATAGACCACGGTGCTGCGGCTGTCGATGGAGAGGTGGCTGGGTGTCTTCGGCGCAGACAGGCGCTTGACCAGCTTCAGCGGCATCGCCTCGGCAGGCTGCCAGCGATAGATGTCGACGTGGTCGAGCCGGTTGGCGGCGGTGACGAACCAGCGCATGTCGGGGCTGAAGCGCAGGTGGTAGGGATCGAGGATGTCGGTCAGCGTGCGCTGCACCGCGCCCGTGGCCGGGTCGAAGAAGGTCAGCGAATTGCTGCCGGCGTTGGCCACGATGACGCTGCGCTCATCGGGCGTGAGGTAAAGGTGGTGGGGTTCCTTGCCGGTGGGGATGCGGCGCAGCACGCCGAAGGTGTCCGGGTCGATGAGGCTGATGTCGGCGTCCTGGGAATTCAGCACGAAGATCGGCCGTGTCGGCCGTGTCGGCGGGACCGGCGGGACGGGCTGGCCCCGCGCGGCAGGCAGCGCTCCGAGCAGCGGCAGCGCGAGCAATCGGCGACGCGTGGTCACTCGTCGTCGCCGCCGCCGAACACGCCGCCCAGCAGACCGCCACCAGCCAGGCCGCCCAGCATGCCGCCCTGCTCGCGCGAGCCGCCGTTCTGCGGGGCTGCTGCGAACACCCGCGAAGCCAGCCGCGAGAACGGCAGGCTCTGCAGCCAGATGGTGCCCGGGCCGCTGAGCTTCGCGAAGAACAGGCCCTCGCCGCCGAACAGGGCCGTCTTGATCTTGCCGACGTACTGGATCTCGAAGTTCACCGTGCCGGTGTAGGCGACGACGCAGCCGGTGTCGACCAGCAGGGTCTCGCCGGCGCGCAGCTCGCGTCGCACCACGGTGCCGCCGGCATGAACGAAGGCCAGCCCATCGCCTTCGAGCTTCTGCATGATGAAGCCTTCACCCCCGAAGAAGCCCACGCCCAGCTTCTGCTGCAGCGCGATGCCGAGAGAAACGCCGCGCGCCGCACACAGGAAGGCATCCTTCTGGCAGATGAGCAGTCCGCCCAGCTGGCGCAGGTCCATCGGCAGGATCTTGCCTGGGTAGGGCGCGCCGAAGGCGATGCGGGCCTTGGCGGCGCCGGCGTTCGTGTAGACGGTGGTGAACAGCGACTCGCCGGTCACCAGCCGTTTGCCGGCCCCCAGCAGCTTGCCGAACAGGCCGCCGCCGGCGTTCTGCCGGCCGTCGCCGAAGACCGTGTCCATGGTGATGGCCGGGTCCATGAAGAACATGCTGCCGGCTTCGCCGACCGCCGCCTCGCCAGGGTCGAGTTCGACCTCGACGAACTGCATTTCTGCGCCCTTGATCTCATAGTCCACCACGTCCATGCCCACGCTTTTCTCCTTGTTCGGCTCGGATATCCCCAGCACGCGGAATGGTAACCAAAGGCTGTTGCTCACGCGGCGCCCGAGGCCCTGCGCTGTTGCACGCCGTTGCACAGAGGGCAGCATTGACGATGGTCTAAACGGCTCAGGCTGCGCACAATTCCCGCCAATATGCAAACCGGCTTTGGATTTCCCGCCGTCCCGCTGACTCTGGACGCCTTGCTCGCCGCGGCGGTGCTGATGCTGATCTCGGCTCTGGCGCTCAGCGGGGCCGCAGTGCGCCACCCGCAACATCGAGGCTTGTGGTGGTGGCTGGGTGCGCTGTGGCTGGCCACCGGTGGCACCACGCTGGCGGCGCTGTGGCCGCCGGGCTCGGCGGGCGGGGCCGGGGTCGGCTGGCTGGTGCAGCTCCTGTTGCTGCAATGGCCGATCATGCTGCTGGCCGGCCTGCGCCGATTCAACGGCCGCCAGGGCCTGCCTGCCGACAGCGCGCGCGACTGGGGAGGGCTCATCGCGGCCGCGTTCGTTCACACCCTGGCCGCCGTCTGGCACGACACCGCCGCGCTCTCCTGGGCCGCTGCAGGCGCCACCGCGGGCCTGCATCTCTACGTGGCGGGCCTGGTGTTCATGGGGGATGGCGGCCGGGACGGCACACCGCTGCAGGCACTGGGCGCGGCCACGGCGCTGGCGGGGCTGGCGCCGGCGCTTGCCGTCCTGCCCACCGGCGACGCCTCGGCCTGGCTCGGGGCACAGGCGCTTGCAGCCGGGCTCGCGGCGGTCGTCATGGCCTTCGTCGTGCTGACCCTGCTCTACGAGCGCACCGAGCGCCAGTTGCGCGCCTCGCGCAAGCGCCTGCGCGTGCTGGCCAATTTGGACCCGCTGACCCAGGTGCCCAACCGTCGCCACTTCCAGGACCTGGCCAACCGCGCCTTGCGCACCGACCCCGAGGGCAGCGCCGTGCTGCTCATCTTCGACATCGACCACTTCAAGCACATCAACGACCACCTCGGCCATGCGGCAGGCGACCGCGCCTTGTGCCTGGTGTCGGGCAGCGTGCTCGAGCATCTGCGCTCGCAGGACGTCGCCGGGCGACATGGCGGCGACGAATTCGTGCTGCTGCTGCGCCGCGCCAACCTCCACCACGCGATGGCGGTGGCCTCGCGCATCGTTCACGAGGTTCAGAAAAGGGCTGGCGCCAACCTGCTGCCCACCATCACGCTCAGCTTCGGCGTGGTGCAGGTCACGCCCGATGAGGCCCTGCCCGACGCCTTGCGCCGCGCCGACCAGGCCTTGTACGAAGCCAAGCGACAGGGCCGCTCGCGAGCGGTCGCGGCCGAGGGCGACGAAGCCCAGCCGGTGTTCCGCGAGAGCCAGCGCCTGGGGCTGACCGCATGCTGATAATCCGCCGATGCTCGCCGTCGTCGCCATCAGCCTGGGTGCCGCCTTGGGCGCCCTGCTGCGCTGGGGCCTGGGTCTCGGGCTGAACGCAGTCTTCCCGGCGTTGCCCCTGGGCACGCTGGTGGCCAATCTGCTGGGTGGCTACCTGGTCGGCCTGGCGGTCGGGTTGTTCAGCCTGCACCAAGAACTGCCGCCGGAATGGCGCTTGTTCGTCATCACGGGGTTCCTCGGCGGGCTCACCACCTTCTCCACCTTTTCCGCCGAAGTCGTGCACGCGCTGCAGCAGGGCCGCATGGGCTGGGCAGCGGCCACGATCGGCCTGCATCTGGCCGGCTCGGTGGCCTTGACCTTTGCCGGCCTCGCCTCAAGCATGGCATTTAGGGCCTGACACCCAGGTGCCGGGGGGGTGCGAATCTAGAATCGAGCGCTGTTGCTGCCCCGTCTGCGGCGCCCCGCCGCGGGCCGCCGGCAGCTCCCCGCGACCCTCCGTCCCACCCCTTGCCCATGACACCTGCCGAGATCCTGGCCCAGCACGGCCCCCGCGAAGCCATGGACTACGACGTCGTCGTTGTCGGTGGCGGCCCCGCAGGCCTGGCCACCGCCATTCGCCTGAAGCAGCTCGACCCCGCCATCAACGTCGTCGTGCTGGAAAAAGGCAGCGAGCCCGGCGCCCACACCTTGAGCGGCGCGGTGATGGACCCGCGCGCCCTGACCGAGCTCATGCCCGACTGGAAGGAGCGCGGCGCACCGCTGAATCAGCCGGTCACCGGCGACGAGGTCCTGTTCCTGGGCGCCGGGCACGCCAGCCGCACGCCGGCCTGGCTGATTCCCGACTGTCTGCACAACCACGGCAACTTCGTCATCAGCCTGGGCGCGGTGACCAAGTGGATGGGCGAACAGGCCGAGGCCCTGGGTGTGGAGATCTTCCCTGGCTTCACCGCTGCCGAGGTGCTCTACGACGACGCCGGCCAGGTTCGCGGCGTGGCCACCGGCAACCTGGGCGTGGGCAAGGACGGCCAGCCCCATGAAGGCTTTCAGCTCGGCATGGAACTGAGGGCGAAGTACACCGTGTTCGCCGAAGGCTCGCGCGGGCACCTGGGCCGCCAGCTGATCGCGAAATTCGCGCTCGACGAAGACCGCGACCCGCAGAGCTACGCCCTCGGCGTGAAGGAGCTCTGGGAGGTGCCGGCCGACAAGGCCCGGCCCGGGCTCGTGGTGCACAGCGCCGGCTGGCCGCTGGACGAAAGCACCTACGGCGGCGGTTTTCTCTATCACCTGGAAGGCAACAAGGTCACGCTGGGCTTCGTCACCGGTCTGGACTACCAGAACCCCTGGCTGAGTCCCTTCGAGGAAATGCAGCGCTGGAAGACGCACCCGGCCATCCGCGCCCACATCGAGGGCGGCAAGCGCATCGGCTACGGCGCTCGGGCCATCACCGCCGGCGGCCTGCTCAGCCTGCCGAAACTGGTGTTCCCGGGCGGCGCGCTGGTGGGTTGCGAAGCCGGCACGCTGAATGCCGCGCGCATCAAGGGCAGCCACGCCGCCATCAAGACCGGCATGCTCGTGGCCGAGGCCATCGCCCCGGCACTGCAGGCCGGCCGCGCCCACGACGAGTTGGCAGCCTACCCGGACGCCTTCCAGAAGAGCTGGCTGTTCGACGAACTGAACGCCACGCGCAACTTCAAGCAGTGGTTCAAGCAGGGCAACACCGTCGGCACGCTGATGACCGGCATCGAGCAATGGCTGCTGCCCAAGCTGGGCGTGAAAAGTCCGCCCTGGACCCTGCACCGCCGCACGCCGGACCACGCCCGGCTGCATGCCGCCGCGCAGGTGGAACGCATCGTCTACCCCAAGCCCGACGGCCAGCTCACCTTCGACCGGCTGAGCAGCGTGTTCATCAGCAACACCAACCATGAAGAGAACCAGCCCGCGCATCTGACGCTGAAGGACGCGCGCGTGCCGGTGGCGGTGAACCTGGCACGCTACGCCGGCCCCGAGGCCCGCTATTGCCCCGCCGCAGTCTACGAATACGTGCAGAAGAACGGCGCCGACGAGCTCGTCATCAACGCCCAGAACTGCGTGCACTGCAAGACCTGCGACATCAAGGACCCCACCCAGAACATCGTCTGGGTCACCCCGGAAGGCGGCGGCGGGCCGAACTACGCCGGCATGTAGCCGCACACCCGCAGCCGCATTTGCTCAACGTCCTGCCGCGCCCCTCTTTTCGCCAGCTGCTGCTGGTGGCCTTCCTGCTGGTGGCGCTGCTGCTGGCGGCGGTGTCGTTGCGGGGCCTGTTCACGCTGCAGGGCCTGCTCGACCGCAGCCAGGAAGGCGCGCGCGACGCCGTGCAGCTGCGGGCACATGTCGAGCGCCTGGGCGAGCACCGCGTGACGATGGAGCGCGCCGCGCGCCAGTATCTGGTGCTGGGCGACCGGGCCTTGCGCCAGACTTTCGAACGCGCCGCCGGCGACGCCGCCGCGCAGGTGCGCGCGCTGGAACGTGCCGAGGTGCCGGCCGCCTTGGGCCGGCGCTGGCGGGCCCAGGTCGACGACATCGGCGGCAGCCTCGACGGCAGCAGCGCAGCCGCGTTTGCGCGCGACGCCCAGGTTTCCCAGGACTTCCGTGAACTCGACACCCTCGTCGATCAGATGGCCGAACAGGTGCGCCGCCTGGCCGAGGCCCGCAACGACGCCCTGCAATCCGAGCTGGACCAGGGCCGCAAGGCCTGGGGGCGACAGGTGGCCGGCGCGATCGCCGTCGCGCTGGTGCTGGCGCTGGCGCTGGCCATCGGCCTGGCGCGGCCGCTGCGGCGCGTGGAACAGGCCATCGTCGGGCTGGGCGAAAACCGGCTCGACGAGCGCATCGACATCCAGGGCCCTTCCGACGTGCGCCAGATCGGCCGCCGGCTCGACGCGCTGCGTCAGCGCCTGGCCGAGGCCGACGCCGACAAGGCGCGCTTCCTGCGCCATGTCTCGCACGAGCTCAAGACGCCACTGGCCGCGCTGCGCGAGGGCGTGGCCCTGCTCAACGACGGCGTCACCGGTCCGCTGTCGCCGAACCAGCAGGAGGTGGCGCACATCCTGGCCGACAACACCGCCACGCTGCAGCGGCGCATCGAGGACCTGCTGCGCTTCAACGCCGCCGCCTTCGCCGCGCAGCGCGTGGTCCGCCGGCCTGCCGACCTGATGGCCCTGGTGCAGCGCCTGGTCGACGAACAGCAGCTGCAATGGCGCGCACGCGGGCTGGAAGTGGCCCTGCAGCGACTGCCGCCGGACGCGGCGATGGTGGCCGAGGTCGACGCCGAACTGCTGGGCACGGCCCTGTCGAACCTGCTGTCCAACGCCATCCGGTTCAGCCCCCAGGGCGGCGCCATCGTCGTGACCCTGGCCCGCGAGGGCGACGGCCTGGCCATCGACGTGGCCGACGAAGGCCCGGGGGTGCCCGAAGCCGAGCGGGCCAGGATCTTCGAACCGTTCTTCCGTGGCCAGGTCCAGCCGGTCGATCCCGGTGGCAAGGGCCTGGCCGGCACGGGCATCGGCCTGTCCATCGTGGCCGAGACCGTGGCGGCCCATGGCGGACGCATCACCTGCATGCCCGCCAACACGGCAGCCGCCTTGCCCCATGATTCAGGACCTGGAGCACGCTTTCGCATTGAACTTCCGCATGTCTTTCCCGATTGACCCCTCGCCGTGGGCACCCCTCGGCCGGCTGGCCGGCGGCGCAGCCGCGCTCTGGCTGGCCGCCTGCACCACGCTGCCGCCGGCCCCGGTGCCGCAGCCTCAGCCTGCACCGGTTCCGGCGCCTGCAGCAGCACCCGCACCGGCGCCGGAGCCGGCGCCTGCACCACCCCCCCAGGCCGTGCCCGCCGCAGACCCCGTCCAGATCGAGGCCGACGCCGCTACCCGCCGCGTGCTGGCCTTTCACGAGCGCCTGCGCGAACTGGCGCCAGCCGACCTGGGCCGCGAAATGACCAGGCTGGGTGAGCCCACCGAAGCCGTCTCGAGGATCGAACTGGCGCTGGTGCTGGCCCAGACGCGCCAGAACGGCGATCTGGCCCGGGCCCTGGCCTTGATCGAACCCGTGGCCAAGGCCGGCACGGCCGGTCCCCTGCAGAAACTTGCCAGGCTGCTGCATGCCCGCCTGATCGAACAGCGCCGGCTGGAGGAACAGCTGGATCGCCAGGGTCAGCAGATGCGCGAGCAGCAGCGCAGGCTGGACCAGCTCACGAGCCAGATCGAGGCCCTGCGCGCCATCGAGCGCAGCCTGACGACGCGCCCGGCAGCGCCACCGGCGAACCCCGGCGCCACGCCACGATGAACGCCTCGGGCGCAGGTGGACCCGTTTCTGCCCCGGTGCCCACGGCCCATGTCCTGCTCGTCGACGACGATGCCGACCTGCTGCGCCTGCTCGGCATGCGGCTGGCCGCCGCCGGCTACCGCGTCACCAGCGCCGACTCGGCCGAAGCCGCCATGGCCCAGCTGGTGCAGGAACGGCCGCAGCTCGTCATCAGCGACGTGCAGCTGCCCGGCGACGACGGGCTGGCGCTGTTCGAGCGCATCCGCGAACGCCACCCCTCGCTGCCGGTGATCCTGCTCACCGCCCACGGCAGCATCCCCGACGCCGTGGACGCCACCGCCCGCGGCGTCTTCAGCTACCTTACCAAGCCTTTCGACGGCAAGGCCCTGCTCGACCTGGTGGCGCGCGCGCTGGCGCTTTCCCCGGTGCCGGCCAGCAACAGCCAGGCCCCGGCGGCCTGGCGCGCGGCCATCGTCAGCCGCAGCGCGCGGATGGAAGAGCTGCTGGCCGAAGCCCTGCTGGTCGCAAAAAGCGGCGCCAGCGTGCTCATCCGCGGCGAAAGCGGCACCGGCAAGGAAGTCTTGGCCCAGGCCATCCACCAGGCCAGCCCGCGCGCCGCCAAACCCTTCGTGGCGGTGAACTGCAGCGCCATTCCCGAAGCGCTGCTGGAAAGCGAGCTTTTCGGCCACGTCAAGGGCGCCTTCACCGGCGCGCTGCAGAACCACCGCGGCCTGTTCCAGGTGGCCGACGGCGGCACCCTGTTTCTCGACGAGATCGGCGACATGCCGCCGGCGCTGCAGGTCAAGCTGCTGCGTGTGCTGCAGGAACGTTCGGTGCGGCCGGTGGGGGCGAGCCAGCCGGTGCCGATCGACGTGCGCGTGCTCTCGGCCACGCACCGCGACCTGGACGCCCTGCTCGCCGACGGCAGCTTCCGCGAAGACTTGTTCTACCGTCTGAACGTCGTCACCCTCACGCTGCCCACGCTGGCCGAGCGGCGCGAGGACATCCCGCTGCTGGCCCAGCACTTCCTGGCGACCCTGGCGGCGCGTCAGGGCAAGCGCGTCAACGCCTTCGCGCCCGAGGCCTTGCGTCTGCTGGCCACGGCCGCCTGGCCCGGCAATGTGCGTCAGCTGCACAACGTCGTCGAGCAGGTGTGCGCACTGGTGACCACGCCCATCGTGCCGCTGGCCCTGGTGCAGCGCGCGCTGCGCGTGCCCAGCCTCGAAGTGCTGAGCTATTCCGAGGCCCGCCGGCGCTTCGAGCGCGACTATCTCGTGGGCCTGCTGAAGCTGAGCGACGGCAATGTCGCCGACGCCGCCCGCCTGGCCGAGCGCAACCGCACCGAGTTCTACCGGCTGCTGCAGAAACACGGGCTCACGCCCGGCCGTTTCCGCGCGGAGGGTGGCGAGGTCGCGGCTGGCGACGAGCCTGTCGCTGAATAGCGACGGACGCGGACACCCCGGGTTTACCTGGGGATGGGCCTCGCGCTGAAGGAAATACCCGCAGCGGCTGTCGCCAAACGGCGACGCTTTGACGGTTTTTGCCGCCCGATCGACGCAGGGTCTGGCAGTTAAGTCATTGATTTAATTTGATTTTCGCAGCGTGGCCCGGGGTTTGCCTTAGATCTCCCCGAGAGCGCCGCTTTGTGCGCTCGTGGACGACTCCCCGGGCATGCAACGCCGTTTCTTCGCCACCCTTCTTTTCGCCTTGGCCAGCGGCCTGTTCCTGGGCGCCAGCCCGGCATCCGCCTTCGGTTTCGACGACGTGGCCGAGATCGCCCGCCAGGAGGCCGCCCAGCCCTACAAGGCCCCGGACGAACGCCTGCCCGCCGCCTTGTCGTCACTTGACTACGACGCCCTGCGCGACATCCGCTACCGCCCCGAGCGCGCCATCTGGCGCGCCGAAGGCCTGCCTTTCGAACTCCAGTTCTTCCATCTGGGCGGCGGCAACCGCGTACCGGTGGCCCTGCACGAAATCCACCAAGGCCAGGCGCGGGCGCTGCGCTACGACGCCAGCGCCTGGAACTACGGCCGGCAGGCGCTCGACGCCAGCGGCTTCGGCGAGCTGGGCTATGCCGGCTTCCGCGTCCACCATGCGCTGAACACCCCGGCCCACAAGGACGAACTGGTCGTCTTCCTCGGCGCCAGCTATTTCCGCGCGCTGGGCCGCGGCCAGCAGTACGGCCTGTCGGCCCGCGGTCTGGCCATCGACACGGTGGGTGCACCGGCCGGGGCTTCCGAGGAGTTTCCGCGTTTCAAGGCGTTCTGGATCGAGCGCCCTGCGGCAGCTGCCGACACCCTGACCATTCACGCCCTGCTCGACTCGCCTCGTGCCACCGGCGCCTACCGCTTCGTGCTGCGCCCGGGCGAGGCCACGCAGATGGACGTGCAGGCCAGGCTGTTCACGCGCGCAGGCGCCACCGCCATCCAGACGCTGGGCATCGCCCCGCTGACCAGCATGTTCCAGCACGGCGAGAACCAGCCGCGCACCAGCGACTTCCGGCCGCAGGTCCACGACTCCGACGGCCTGCTGGTCGCGGGCGTGCCCAGCGGCGGTTCGGCCGAGGAATGGCTGTGGCGCCCGCTGTTCAACCCCATGCGCCCGCTGGCCAGCAGCTTCGGCATGCAGCGCCTGCGCGGTTTCGGCCTGCTGCAGCGCGAGCGCCGGTTCGTGGCCTACGAAGACACCGAGGCCCGCTACGACCGTCGCCCCAGCGCCTGGGTCGAACCGCTTTCCGACTGGGGCCCGGGCCGGGTCGAGCTGCTGCTGCTGCCCACGCCCGACGAGACCCACGACAACATCGCCGCCTACTGGGTGCCCGCCACCCTGCCCGCCCCCGGCCAGGCGCTGGACCTGTCGTGGCGGCTGCACTGGCAGGGCGACCAGCCCACGGCGCCACCCGCCGGCCACACCGTGCAGTCGCGCCGCGGCTTCGGCTGGCTCGACGCGAAGAAGCCCGCGCCGCCTGCCGGCGAGATGCAGTGGCAGCTGGACTTCGACGGCCCGGCGTTGCGCGCCCTGCCGCCCGGCGCCACGGTCGACGCCGTCGTCACCGCGCCGCCCGTGGCCGGGCGCGAGGTGGCACGCGTGCTCGAAGCCCGCGCCTACCCGCACCCGCTGGGCGGCTGGCGCATGCACCTGCGCGTGCTGCGCACCGACCCCACACAACCCATCGAACTGCGCGCCTATCTGCGCCATGCCGGCGGCGCCCTGACCGAGACCTGGACCGCCTTGATTCCGCAGGAGCAGCCATGACGTCCTCACCCCGATCCAAGCCCATGACCACCCCCCCGATGCCCCAGCGACTGAACCACGCCGCCCTGCGCCGCTACACCCACGGCGCGGCGCCGCCACTCCTGCGCGGGAGCATGACGCCACGCCCCTGGCGTGGCTTCCTGGCCAGCGTGCGCGAGGTGCTGGGCGGCGGGGCCGCGCCCGCAGCCTTCGACAGCACCGCAACCCACGGACCGCTGCAGCCCTGGCAACAGGCGGCGCAGCAACGCCGCAATGCGTTGCTCGTGCTGGTGCTGCTGTCGGCGCTGCTGGCGGCCACGCTGCTGGTGGTGACGCAGCCGCTCAACACGCCGGGATTGGCACGCATCGCCCAGGTGGTCTTGTTCACGCTGCTCTTCGCCTGGGTGGCGGCCGGCTTCGTCACGGCGCTGATGGGTTACCGCGTGCTGCGCAAGGGCGACGTGCGCGGGCTCAGCCACGCGCGGGTGGCCGGTCAGGCCATCGCTGCCGAGGCGCGCACCGCGGTGATCATGCCCATCTGCAACGAACACGTGCCGACGGTCTTCGCCGGCCTCACGGCAACGGCGGAATCGCTGGTGGCCGCCGGCGGTGCGCGCCTGACCGAGATCTACGTGCTGTCCGACACCTCCGACGTGCCCACGCGCATCGCCGAGCGCCAGGCCTGGGCGGCGCTGCGCGAACGCTTCGACGCCGTCGGCCTGCGCGTGCATTACCGCTGGCGCCTGCGCCGCACACACCGCAAGGCCGGCAACGTCGCTGACTTCTGCCGCCGCTGGGGCCGCAAGCACCGCTACATGGTCGTGCTCGACGCCGACAGCGTGATGAGCGGGGAATCCATCCTGGGCCTGGTGCGGCTCATGGAATCGCAGCCGCAGGCCGGCATCATCCAGTCGGCACCGGTGGCCTGCGGGCTGGACACAGTGCACGCCCGCGCCCAGCAGTTCGCCGGGCGCGTCACCGGCCGCCTGTTCGGCGCCGGCATGCAGTACTGGCAGCTGGGCGAGTCGCATTACTGGGGCCACAACGCCATCATCCGCATCGAGCCCTTCATGCAGCACTGCGCACTGGCGCCGGTGCAGGGGCGGGGCGGGCTGTCTGGCGACATCCTCTCGCACGACTTCGTCGAAGCCGCGCTGATGCGCCGCGCCGGCTGGCAGGTCTGGCTCGTGCCCGACCTGCCGGGCAGCTATGAACAGCAACCGCCGCACCTGCTGGCCGAACTGCAGCGCGACCGCCGCTGGTGCCAGGGCAACCTGCAGAACGCCCGCCTGATCGCCGAACCCGGCCTGCACCGCGTCCACCGCGCGATGCTCGGCACCGGCGCGATGAGCTACCTGTCGGCACCGTTGTGGCTGGCCTTCGTCGGCGTCGGCGTGGGCCTGTGGCTGGAAGGCGGCCATGCGCTGCAGGCCGCCAACCCGCTGCTGTCCTCGGCCATCGCCGGCCTGTGGGCGGCCACCCTCGGCATGCTGCTGCTGCCGCGTGCGCTGGGCGTGGCCCTGGTCATCCAGCAGGGCCAGCAGCATCTCTACGGCGGCATTTCGGGTCTGGTGCTGAGCGCGCTGCTCGAAGCGCTGCTGTCGGCGCTGCAGGCACCGCTGCGCATGGCGGCGCACACCGTGTTCGTGGTGGGTGCGCTGACCGGCCTGAACCTGCAGTGGAAGTCGCCGCCGCGGCAGGCCGAACGCCTGGCCTGGACCGACGCCGGCCGCGCCCTGGGCGTGCTGTCGCTGCTGGCCGGACTGGCGCTGGTGGCGGCCTACATTGCCAGCCCGGGCATGGCCCTGTGGCTGGCACCCATGACGCTGCCGCTGCTGCTGGCCGTGCCCGTGGTGGTGTGGTGCGGCCGGCCCGAGCTGGGCCGCGGCCTGCGTCGCCTGGGTCTGCTGCTGACACCCGAGGAAGTGGCGCCGCCGCGCGTGCTGCAGCGCGCCTGGGCCGAGGCCGGCCTGCTGGGCGCTGCGCAGCCGGCGCCCGCCACCCTGCCGGCCGGTGCCCGTGTCGTGCCGCTGGCCGCGGCCAGCCGCAACGGGGCACTGCGCCCGGTGCCGGTCGTTCACGCCACCTCCGGACGCTGAAACCCCCCGCCACCGGACACGGTGGCGTGCCTGATTCGTGGGATGCCCGGAGGCGGCACCCGCGCGCATGATGCGGCGACCTGTTTTCCGAGGGCGTCCACACCATGAGCCAACCACAGCCGCTGCCCGACGCCGAACGTCTGCCCGTCCTGGACGTGCTGCGCGGCTTTGCGCTGATGGGCATCCTCATCATGAACATGCCCGGGTTCAGCTATAGCGGCTGGCACGAGGCCGACGGCTCGCGCTACTGGCCGAGCCTGCTCGACCAGCGCGCCGAGCTCGTGCGCGACGCGCTGTTCTCGGGCAAGTTCAACAGCCTCTTCAGCGTGCTCTTCGGGCTGGGCTTCACGATCCAGTTCGCGCGCATGCAGCAGGCCAGCCCGCTGCAGGCCGACAGGATCTACCTGCGCCGCCTGTTCGTGCTGCTGCTCATCGGCGTGGTGCACGCCTGCGTGTTCTGGATGGGCGACGTGCTGCACGTCTACGCGGTGCTCGGCATCGTGCTGCTGTTCGGCCTGCGCCACGCCAGCGACCGCACCTTGATGTGGGTGATGGCGGGCTGCATCGTCTACCCCTTGCTGGCCAGCCTGTTGCGCGTGGCCTTCGTCACGCCCGACTTCGTGGCCGCACGCGTGGCCCTGATGAAGGGTTTCGCGGTCAGCGGCGACCTCGCCTACGGCACCGGCAGCTTCCTGAGCACGGTGCGCGAGAACAGCCGCATCATGGCCTTCGAATACGGCGATCTGTACGCGCTGTGGGGCACCTTCGGCTGGTACGTGTCGATGACGCTGACGATGCTGCTGGGGGTGCTGGCCGGGCGCCGCGGCTGGGCCCGGCGCATCCCCGAGCTGATGCCGCAGATCCGCCGGCTGACCTGGGTGATGCTGATCGCCGGGCTGGCGCTGTCGTCGCTGGCCACCTGGATCTTCGACATGAACCGCACCCCCGGCCCCAGCCTGATCAAGACCTTCGCCGGGCTTTGCTACAACGTGTCGCGGCCCATGGTGATGATCTTCTACGTGCTGCTCATCGTTCAGCTGTTCCAACTGCCGAGCTGGCGCGGCCTGTTCAAGCCTTTCGAGGTGGCCGGCCGCATGCCGCTGACCAACTACCTGATGCAGACCCTCATCTGCACCACGCTCTTCTACGGCTGGGGCTTCGGCCTGTGGGCCAAGGTCGGGCCCGCGGCCGGGCTGGCCTTGTCGGTGGCGCTGTTCTTCTGCGTGCAGGTGCCCTTCAGCCTGTGGTGGCTGAGAACGCACAAGCGCGGGCCGATGGAAAGCCTGTGGGCCCGCCTGACCTACGGCGCGCGCAGCGCTCCAGCCGCGGCGGCACGCGCGGCACCCCTCAGCTGAGCGCGGCCAGGCGGCGGACGGCAGCGCCCGTGCCGTCGCCCACCGCCACGCCCTGGGCACGCAGCGCGGCTTCGATGCCGGCGATGGCGCCCAGCATGGCCGCGGGGTTCTGGTCGCCCAGGTGCCCGATGCGGAAGCCCCGGCCCTGCAGCGGACCCAGCGTACCGGCAAAGGCGACCTGGCAGTGCTCTCGTGCCAGCGCGCGCAGCGCGTTCACGTCCACGCCGCTCGGCACGGTGACGGTCGTCACCGCATTCGAACGCCGCGCCGGCTGCTGCGCGAAGAATCCCAGCGCACCGGCCTCGGCCCAGCCTTCCACCGCCGCGTGCACCAGGCCGGCCAGCAGCCGGTGGCGCGCCAGCACCTGCGGCAGGCCTTCCTGCTGCAGCAGGCCCAGGGCCACGCGCAGCGCGGCCAGCAGGTTCTGTGGCGGCGTGCCGCAGAACTTGCGGTAGGACAGCTCGCTCTTGCGCGCCACGATGTCCCAGTAGTAACGCGGCGCGGGGTTGGCCTGGGCGGCGGCGAAGGCGCGGGCACTGGTGGCGACGAAGCCCAGGCCGGGCGGGCACATCAGACCCTTCTGCGAGGCCCCCACCGCCATGTCCACGCCGAGCGCGTCCATGTCGAAGGGCTCGGCACCGAGCGAGGCCACGACGTCGGCGACGAACAGCGCCGGGTGGCCGGTGGCGCGCATGGCTGCGCCGATGGCGGCCAGGTCGCTGGTGATGCCGCTGCTGGTGTCGGTGTGCACGACGAAGACCGCCGCGATGTCGTGCTGCGGGTCGTCGCGCAGCGCCTGGGCCACCGCCTGCGGCTCGATCGCCAGCCCTTCGATCCAGGGCGTGCGCAGCACGCGCCGGCCCAGCGCCTCGGTCTGCACCGCCCAGCTTTCGCTGAAGTGCCCGGTGCCGGCCACCAGCACCGTACCGCCCGGGGGCACGAGGTTCTCGATGGCCGCTTCCCAGGCGCCGTGACCGTTGCTGATGAAGAAGAAGACGTCGCCATCGCGGGTGTGCAGCAGCCGCTTCAGGCCGGCTTCGCAGGCGGCAATGGTGGCGTCCACCCGCGGGTCGCCCATGTCCATGGGCTGGCCCATCAGCGCGTGCAGCACGGCGTCTGGAATGGGCGTGGGGCCGGGGCTTTGCAGCAGCCGGCGGCCGGGAATGCGGGCGTCGAGAGGGGGGTGTTCGTTCATCGCACGATGCTAGGCGATGGCGCCGTTTCGCGGCAGCCGCGAACAGGCGGGTCAGAGCGCTAAAGCACCAGCATCAAGGTCAGCCAGGCCAGGCCCAGACCGCGGCTGCCCGAGCCGGCCTGGGGATGCCGCCAGACGCAGGCCACGAGGAACAGGTTCCACGGCAGGGGTGCGAAGTGCAGCGACACGGCCCACCCCGCCCCCACGCCCGCGGCCAGCAGCGCCAGCGCCGCGCCGCTGAAGGCGAGGTTGACGGCCGTGCCCCAGCCCAGCATCTCGGGCCACAGCAAGGCGCGCAGCGCGAGCCGACCGCGCCAACGCCGCGCGAAGAAGCCGGGCTGTGCTTCGGCGGCAGGCGGTGGCAAGGCGCTCAGCCCGGCCACTGCGGCGGCCGCTTGTCGATGAAGGCCTGCACGCCCTCCAGCGCGTTGGCGTCCATCATGTTGCAGGCCATGGTGTGGGCAGCGTCGGCATAGGCCGCCTCGATGCCGGTTTCCAGCTGCCGGTAGAAGAGGGCCTTGCCCATGGCCAGGGCCACGCGAGGCTTGGCCGCGATGCGGTCGACGAGCAGGGCCAGCGCGGCGTCCAGGTCGGCCGGCGGCGCCACGCGGTTCACCAGGCCCAGCGCCAGCGCCTGCTCGGCACTGATGAAGTCGCCCGTCACCAGCATCTCGAACGCCGCCTTGCGCGGCAGGTTGCGCGACAGCGCCACGCTCGGCGTGCTGCAGAACAAGCCCAGGTTCACGCCGCTGACGGCGAAGCGGGCTTCGCTGGACGCCACGGCCAGGTCGCACATCGCCACCAGCTGGCAGCCGGCGGCCGTGGCGATGCCCTGCACCCGCGCCACCACCGGCACCGGCAGCCGCTGCAGCGACAGCATCATCCGGCCGCATTGCGCAAACAGGCGTTCGTACATCGCCTGGGCCGGTTCGGCGCGCATTTCCTTCAGGTCGTGGCCGGCGCAGAAGGCGCGGCCATTCGCGGCGAGCACCAGCACGCGGGCGCTCTCATCGCGGGACGCACTGTCCAGCGCCCCCTGCAGGGCTTCCAGCATCGCTTCGCTGAGCGCATTGAAGGCCAGTGGGCGGTTGAGCGTGAGGGTGACGACGCCGCGGGCGTCGGTGCTGGACAGCACCAGGGGTTCGGTGGTCATCGGTTCTCCGGTCGGCCTTGACATTGTGCAAGCTGCGGCACAGGCGCGGGTGCGATGATCCCGAGGTACCCGTCACGGCCGCCCTGCGGCCCGCCCTCACTTGCCTGCCGAAGCTCCTGCGTCCTCCAAGGCCCCAGCGCCTGCCCCGCCACCGCCCCCGCGCCTACAACGCAGCTGGCGCCGTCCGTTGATCGCCGCCCTGTTGCTGGCGGCCGTGGCAGCCGCCTGGTTCTTCTGGCAGGCCCGGCCGGTGGCCGTGGACGGCCTGGTGCTGCGCGAACAGCCGCTGCAGCGCACGCTGCAGTTCAGCGCCCGCGTGCTCACCCCGGCGCGGGTGGAAGTGGGCAGCACCCTGACAGGCCGCGTGTCCAGCGTGCCGGCGCGCGAAGGCCTGGCCGTCGAGGCCGGCGCCGTGCTCGTCCAGCTCGAAGCCGATGAACTGACGGCCGCGCTGGCCCAGGCGCAGGCCACGCTGCGCCAGGCACAGGCGCGCAGCGACAGCCAGCGCGCCGTGGCCCGCCCTGGCGCCGACGCGGCGCTGCTGCAGGCGGAGGCCACGCTGGCCGCGGCCGAGCGAGACCTGGCGCGCACCCGCGAACTCGTCGCCCAGGGCTTCGTCAGCAGCGCCCGGCTCGACGAAGTCCAGCGCAACCTGGCCGTGGCCCGGGCCCAGGGCGACGCCGCCCGAGCCCAGGCACAGGCCAACCGCGCCGACGGCCCCGAACTCGCCGGCATCGAAGCGCAGCGCCAATCCGCCCAGGCCGCGGTGCAGGCCGCCGCTGCGCGCCTGGGCCAGGCGACGTTGCGCTCGCCCGCGGCCGGCCGCGTGATCGCGCGCACGGTGGAACCCGGGCAGATCGTGCAGCCTGGCCGGGTGTTGCTGACGCTGGCGGTCAGCGGCCCCACCGAACTGGTGGCCCAGGTCGACGAAAGGTTCCTGGGCCAGCTGCGAGTGGGCCAGGCCGCGCGCGTGCTGGCCGACGCCTACCCCGCCCAGCCTTTCGACGCCGTGCTTGCGCGCATCGCCCCCGGCGTCGACCCGGCCCGCGGTGCGGTCGAGGTCATCTTCACGCCATCGGGCGCGGCGCCGGCCTTCCTGCGCGAAGACATGACGCTGTCGGTGGAGGCCATCACCGGCGAACGCAGCGCGGCCCTGGTGCTGCCGCTCAACGCCATGCGCCCGAGCCTGCCCGACGGCAGCGCCAGCGTGCTGGTGCTGCAGGACGGCCGCGCCCAGGAGCGGCGCGTCACGCTGGGCCTGCGCACGCTGGACCGGGCCGAGGTGACCCAGGGCCTGGCCGCCGGCGACACACTGCTGCTGGCACCGCAGCTGGCCCCCGGCGCACGCGTCGACGTGCGCCCGGCGCCCTGAGCCGCGCCCGGGCCAACACGGCATGCGTGGCATCGGTTTCGAATTCACCGTGGCCGTGCGCTTCCTGCGCGAAGGCCGCTTCCAGAGCCTGCTCATCATCGTCGGCGTGGCCGCAGGGGTGGCGGTGGTGGCGTACATCTCGGCGCTGGTCGTGGGCCTGCAGCAGAACACGCTGAACAAGACCCTGGGCGCCCAGGCCCACGTGGTGCTGACACCGCTGGACGAACGGGTGACGCCGGTGCTGCCGCGCGCCGCGGGCGAGCTGCCTTTCAGCGACCTGCAGCCGCGGGCCCAGCGCCTGCGCAGCCTCTCGAACTGGCCCCTGGTGGTGGCCAGCCTGGAGCAGCAGGCGGGCGTGGCCGCGGTCTCGCCGCTGGTGGCCGGCTCGGGCCTGGCGCAGCGCGGCGAGGCCACGCGCGCCGTCACGGTGGCCGGCGTCGACATCGCGCGCTACGAACGTGTCGTGGGCCTGCGCGACAAGCTGGTGGCCGGCACGCTGCGGCTGGCACCGAGCGAGGCCATCGTCGGCGTCACGCTCGCCGCCGACCTGGGTGTGCGCGTGGGCGACCGCATCACGCTGTCCACGGGCACACGCAGCGAAGTGCTGCGCCTGACCGGCCTGGTCGACCTGGGGGTGCGCGAACTCAACCGCCGCACGCTGCTGGTGCCGCTGCGCACCGGGCAGACCCTCTTCGACCTGCCCGGCGGCGCCACCCAGATCGACGTGACGCTGAACGACGTCTGGGCCGCGCAGGCGCTGGCCCGGCAGCTGGCGCAGCAGCTGCCCGACAAGGTGGAAAGCTGGCAGGACACCAACGGCCAGCTGGTCTCGGCGCTGAATGCGCAGAGCGTCAGCACCACCATCATCCGCGCCGTGGTGATGGTGGTGGTGGTACTGGGCATCGCCAGCGTGCTGGTGGTGTCGGTGGTGCAAAAGCAGCGCGAGATCGGCATCCTGCGCGCGATGGGCGCCACGCGCGGGCAGGTGCTGCGCATCTTCCTGCTGCAGGGCGCGCTGGTGGGCGGGCTGGGCAGCGTGGCCGGCGTGGGGCTGGCGGTGGCGCTGGTGTCGGCGTTCACGCGCTTCGTGCGGGGGGCCGACGGCGGGCCGTTGTTCGACATCACGCTGCAGCCAGCGATGGCCGTGCAGATTGCCGTCATCGCCGCGGTGGCCGGTGTGCTGGCCGCCGTGGCACCAGCGCGCCGGGCCTCCCGCATGGACCCGGCCCAGGCCATCCGCACATGACGACGGTTGGCACCCAAGCGCAGGCCGGCACGCCCCTGGTCACGCTGCGGAGCATCCGCAAGACCTACAACGCCGGCCTGCCCACCGAGGCCGAGGTGCTGCACGGCATCGACCTCGACCTGGCCCGCGGCGAGTTCGCGGCGCTGATCGGCCCGTCGGGTTCCGGCAAAAGCACCCTGCTGAACCTGCTGGGGCTGCTGGAGCGGCCCAGCGCCGGCACCTACACCCTGGCCGGCACGCCGGTGCAGGACCTGGACGACGACGGCCTTACTCGCATGCGCCGCGAGACCCTGGGCTTCGTGTTCCAGTTCCACCACCTGCTGCCGGCCTTCACGGCGCTGGAGAACGTGACCCTGCCCGCGCTGGCGCGCGACGGCCGCGTCAGCCCGGCGGTGCGCGAACGTGGCCGCCACCTGCTCGACAGCGTGGGCCTGGCCGCAGCCATGGACCGCAAGCCGCAGGAACTGAGCGGCGGCATGCAGCAGCGTGTGGCGATTGCGCGCGCGCTGGTGCTTCAGCCGGCCCTGGTGCTGGCCGACGAACCCACCGGCAACCTGGACACGGCCGCGGCCGACGCCGCCTTCGCGCTGCTGCGGCGCATGCACCTGCAGGACGGCACCTCGTTCCTGGTCGTCACCCACGACCCGCGCCTGGCCGCGCGATGCGACCGCATCATCGAGCTGGTCGACGGCAGGGTGGCACGCGACGCGCCCCAGGCGGCGACGAGTGCATCGGCGGCTTCGCCCGCGTCAGACGCCGCCGGTCTCTGAAGGTTTCTGCGCCCGCTGGCGCAATTCGAACTTCTGGATCTTGCCGGTGCTGGTCTTGGGAATCGGCTCGAAGCGCACCTCGCGCGGCACCTTGTAGCCGGCCAGCAGCGTCTTGCAGTGCGCCACCAGTTCGGCAGCGGTGACCTCGCTGCCAGGCCGGGTCTCGACATAGGCCACCGGGGTTTCACCCCACTTCGCGTCGGGCCGCGCCACCACCGCGCAGGCCAGCACCGCGGGGTGGCGGTAGAGCGCGTCCTCGACCTCGATGCTGCTGATGTTCTCGCCGCCGCTGATGATGATGTCCTTGCTGCGGTCCTTGATCTTCACGTAGCGGTCGGGCTCCAGCACCGCCAGGTCGCCGGTGTGGAACCAGCCGCCTTCGAAGGCCTTGTCGCTGGCCGCCGGGTTCTTCAGGTAGCCCTTCATCACGATGTTGCCGCGGAACATGATCTCGCCCATGGTCTGGCCGTCGGCGGGCAGCTCGGCCAGGGTCTGCGGGTCCATCACGGTCATGCCGTCCTGCAGCGCGTAGCGCACGCCCTGGCGGCCGTTCAGGCGGGTCTGCTCGCTCAAGGTCTCGCCCGCCCAGCTGTCGCGCTTCACGGCCACGCTGGCGGGGCCGTAGACCTCGGTCAGCCCGTAGACATGCGTGATGTCGAAGCCGATCTTCGCCATGCCCTCGATCATCGAGGCCGGGGGCGCGGCACCGGCCACCATGCCGCGCACCTGCTGGGTGATGCCGCTGCGCAGCTCGGCCGGCGCGTTGATGATCAGGCTGTGCACGATGGGCGCCGCGCAGTAGTGGTCGACGCCGTGTTCCCGCATGGCCTGCAGGATGGCCGCGGCCTCGACCCGGCGCAGGCACACCTGCGTGCCGCCCAGCATGGCCACGGTCCAGGGGAAGCACCAGCCGTTGCAGTGAAACATCGGCAAGGTCCACAGGTACTTCGGAAAGTGCGGCATGTTCCAGGTGACCGCATTGCACACCGCGTTCAGGTAGGCGCCGCGGTGGTGGGTGACCACGCCCTTGGGGTCGCCGGTGGTGCCGCTGGTGTAGCTGATGGCGATGGCGTCCCACTCGTCCTGCGGGCCTTCCAGCCTGGGCAGCGGCGCCTGTGCGGCCAGCCAGGCTTCGTACTCCAGACTGCCCACGCGCTCGCCCAGCCCGGTGTATTCGCTGTCGCAGACGTCGACGACGAGAAGCTCGCGGCCATGCTCGCTGCGCAGCAGCTCCAGCGCCCGCGCCGTCACCGGCGCGAACTCGCGGTCGGTGATCAGCACGCTGGCTTCGCAATGGTTCATCTGCCAGGCCAGCAAGGGCGCGTCCAGGCGCGTGTTCAGGGTGTTGAGCACCGCGCCCAGGGCCGGCACGGCATAGTGCGCCTCCACCATCTCCGGCGTGTTGGGCAGCATCACGCTGACCGTCGTGCCGCGGCCCACGCCCGCCGCACGCAGTGCCGCAGCCAGGCGGGCACTGCGCTCGCGCGTCTGCGCCCAGGTGTAGCGGCGCGCGCCGTGCACCACGGCCGGCAGGTCTGCAAAGACCTCGGCGCTGCGCTCGACGAAGCTCACCGGCGACAGCGCGGCAAAGTTGGCGGCGTTCTTGTCCAGGTGCTGGTCGTAGATGCTCATCGCAGGTTTCTCCAGGTGAGGGTGGGGTTCTCGAACGGCGCCGGGGGACCGCTTGTCAGGCCGCGCGGCGACGCAGGCGCATCGACAGGCCCACCGGTGCCATGGCCAGATGCAGCAGTTCACGCGGGGCCTGGCCATCGGGCGTGTCCACCCCGGCCAGGTCGAAGTGCAGCAGCAGCGTGGCCACGGCCAGCTTCATTTCCAGCATCGCCAGGTAGCGCCCGGGGCAGATGCGCGGACCCGCGCCGAAGGGCATGGACACCCGCCTCGCACCCTGGGCCTGCAGACCGGGGCCGCCTGGCTGCTCGTCGGCCAGCCAGCGCTGGGGCAGGAAGCTGGCGGCGTCGGGCATCAGCGCGTCGCTCACCGCATCCCAGCGCATCAGCGCGATCACGATCATGCCGGGGTCGATGTGCACGCCCGCCACCGTGCCGGAGCGCAGTGCCTCCAGGCCGTTCTGCGGCGCCACCGGCTTCAGGCGCATGGTTTCGTGGATGCAGGCTTCGACGAAGTCGAGCCTGGCCAGTTCGTCCAGCGTCGGCGGCCAGCTGCAGCAGCCGCGCATTTCGGTCGCCGCCCGGGCCAGCGCCTCAGGGTGCCGCCACAGCAGGTGCAGCAGCCAGGCCAGGGTGCTGGCGGTGGTGTCTTCGCCCGCCAGCAGCATGGTCAGCACATTGCCCGCCACCTGGGCGTCGTCGATGCCGCTGTCGGGTTCGTCGGCGGCCACGAGCATGGCTTCCAGCAGGTTGCGCGGCTGCGTGCGCAAACCGGGCTCGGCCGCCAGCCGGCCACGGGCCTGGGCCACGAAGTCCTCGACCGCGGCCTTCACGGCCGTCACGCTGCGCGCCACGGCACGGTCTTCGGGGCCCGGCCACCAGCGCCAGGTGGGCACGGGCTTGAACATGCGCGAGAACACGGCGGGGAACAGGCGGTTCAGGTGAACCTGGATGACATCGTCATCGCCTTCGAGCGTGTTGACCTCGGCACCGAAGGCCAGGCCGGCGATGGTGTCGACGGTATAGCGCATCAGCTCGGGCAGCAGCTCGACCGGCTCGCCCGTGGCCGCCGCCGCTTGCCAGCGGCCGGCCAGGTGCCTGGCCACGCCCTGCATCGCCGGGTAGTAGCGCCGCACGTGCGCCGGATCGAAGCTGGCCATCACCATGCGGCGCTGGCGGCGCCAGGTGTCGCCATTGGCGCCGAACACGCCGCCAGGCAGGCCCATCGCGGTCCAGACCTGTTCCAGCCGGGTGCTGCGCCTGAAGCCGTCGGGCCGGTCGCGCAGTGCAGCGGCAATCACGTCGTGGTCGGACACCACCACCAGCCGGCGGTGCGCCAGCTTCAGCCGGTAGACCGGGCCGTAGCGCGCGCGCCAGGCCTCCAGCTGCAGATGCATGCGGCTGCTGTCGATCTGCAGCAGGTTGCCGAACACCGGCACGCCCGGCGGGCCGGGCAGCTCGTCGAAACGGCGAATCGGCAGGGCCTCGGCCGTGCTCATCGCTGCATGGGACGCCGCCGCTGCAAGGCTCGGAACGTGTTCAGGACTTCGGCAGCAGTTCGGCGAGCAGTGCGTCGGCCTGGTAGACCGTCTTCAGCGCCTCGACGATGGCGCCGGCGTGTACGCCGATGGCGCGGTTGACACGTTCGTCGTAGCCGAAAGCGCCGCCCAGCGATGCGAGGTTGCCGTCGAACACCAGGCCCACGACTTCGCCGCGCCGGTTCAGGATGGGGCTGCCGGAGTTGCCGCCGATGATGTCCAGCGAGGCCGAGAAGTTCAGCCGCTGTGCCGGGTTCAGCCGCGGCTGTACCGCCAGCCAGGAAGGCGGCAGCGCGAACGGCGCCGAGCCCGTGGCGCGCGCGAGCTTGCCGCCGAAGTCGGTGAATGGCGCCACGACGCGGCCACGTTCGAGCGCGGCCGAGACCTCGCCATACGACAACCGCAGCGAGAAGGTGGCGTCGGGGTAGGTGCCCTTGCCGCTGCGCGCAAATTCGGCTGCGGCAATGCGCTGCGCGGCCTCGTTTTCCACCGCCTGCACTTCGGCTTCGAAGCGGCGGCGCAGTGCGCGTGCCTCGGCGTCCAGGCTGCGCGCCAGCACGATCATGGCGTCGTCGGACTGGGCGATGGCGGCCGCGCCGCCGTTCCACAGGCGCAGGCGTTCTGCCGGGTCGGCCAGCCGGCTGCCCTTCACCAGCGCCCGCGCCTTTTCTTCAGGTGATTGCGAACCCAGCACCTGCTTCACCCAGGGGTCGTCGGGGCCCTGCAGCGAACGCAGGCGGTTCAAGGACCAGCCCAGGCGCAGCTGTTCGAACTCAGGATAAAAAGGACTCTGGGCGCGCAAGCGTTGTTCGATCTGCGGCAAGGCGTTGTCCTGGAACTCGCGCAGGCGTTCACCATTGGGCTTGGGGCGTTCTGCGGCCGCCCGCACCAGCGTGCGCGCCAGGCCGAACAGTTCGCCGCTGAAGGCCCGGCCTTGCTCGATGTGCGCGTGCAGCGTCTCGAGTTCCCGGCGCGCGGCTTGCGCGCGTTCGATGTCGGCCCAGGGGTTGCCCACGCGGGCCTTCAGCGCCGGCCGGGCCTCGACGAAATCGCGCAGCGCCTGTTCATGGGCGCGCTTGCCGGCCAGAAGGGCCGGGTCCATCAAGGCCTGCAAGCTGCCGATGCTGACCTTCAGGCCGTTCTCGATGCCCTGCAGGGCCATGCCGGCCAGGCGCCGCGACTCGGCGTCGCCCTGTTCGGCCTGCAGCATCACGCCGCGCAGCTCTGAGAGGCCGGGCAGGTTCACCAGTGCCAGCAGGTCGCGTTGCGTTTCCAGCTGGGCGGCGGTGAACTGGCGGCGTGTGCTGCCCGGGTGGCCGCTGACCAGCACCAGTTCGCCCGCCTGGGCGCCCGCGGGCTGGAAGCGGAACCAGTGCAGCACCGGCGCCGGCCGGCCGTTTTCGTAGACGCGCAGCATGGCCACGTCCAGGCACCAGCGCGGGAAGTTGAAGTTGTCGGGGTCACCTCCGAACGAGGCGCTGGCCAGTTCGGGCGCCCAGACCAGGCGCACGTCGCTGTAGCGGCGGTACTTGTAGAGCTGGTACTGGCCACCGCGGTACAGCGTGACGAGGTCGCAGCGGGTGTTCTCGGCATCGTCGCCGCGGCAGCTGCGGGTGAGGCTGGCGCGCATGGCGTCTTCGGCCGCCTGGAAGGCCGTGCCCTGCTTGCCGGCGGTGGCGGCCTGCACCTGATCGGTGACGTCGGTGATGAGCTCCAGCCGGTTGACCTCGGCCTCGGGGCAGCGCAGTTCCTGCGAGCGTTCACGCGCCAGGAAGCCGTCCTTCATGCGGTCGTTGCTGGCCGAGGACAGCTGCGCGATGCAGCGTGTGATGCAGTGGTGGTTCGTCATCACCAGGCCGTCGGGCGAGACGAAAGAAGCCGAGCAGCCCCCCGCCAAGCGTGCGGAGGCCCTCATCAGCCGGTCGACGAAGGCCGGGTCGGGGTCGAAGCCGTAGCGCTGCTGCATCTGCGCGCGCGGCAGGTTGTCCAGGGTCCACATGCCTTCGGCGGCCAGGGCTGGCACGCAGAACAGCGCGGCCAGCTTGGGCAGCTGGTGTAGAGTCGGGGTCGGGGTCGGGGTCGGACGGCTTGTCATGGTGGGCTCCGAGGGTTCAAGGTTCGACCTGGGCCAGCGCCTGGTCGATGTCCCAGAGGATGTCGTCGATGTGTTCCAGCCCCACCGAGATGCGCACCATGTCGGGCTTCACGCCCGCGGCGAGCTGCTGCGCGGCGTCGAGCTGGCGGTGGGTGGTGCTGGCGGGGTGGCTGATGAGCGTGCGCGTGTCGCCGATGTTCACGAGGTGGCTCATGAACTGCGCGCTTTCGATGAACTTCACGCCGGCCTGAACGCCCCCCTTGACGCCGAAGGCCAGCAGGCCCGAGGCGCCACGCATCTGCCGCTTCATCAGCCCGTGCTGCGGGTGGCTGGGCAGGCCGGGGTAGCTGACCCAGTTCACACGGGGGTGGGCCTGCAGGTGTTCGGCCACGCGCTGGGCGTTGCTGCAATGCCTTTCCATGCGCAGCGGCAAGGTCTCCACGCCCTGCAGGATCTGCCAGGCGCTCATCGGCGACAAGGCCGCGCCGTAGACGCGCAGGGTCTCCATGCGGCAGCGCATGGTGAAGGCGAAGTTGCCGAAGTTCTCGTAGAACTTCACGCCGTGGTAGCCCGGGCTGGGGTCGGTCATGCCCGGGAACTTGCCGTTGTCCCAGGGAAAGCGCCCGCCTTCCACGAGCACGCCGCCCAGCGTGGTGCCGTGGCCGCCCAGGTACTTGGTGGCGCTGTGCACCACGATGTCGGCCCCCAGTGCCAGCGGGTTGCACAGGAAGGGGCTGGGCACGGTGTTGTCGATGATCAGCGGCACGCCGTGGGCATGGGCCACGTCGGCGATGGCGGCGATGTCCAGCACCACGAGGCTGGGGTTGCCCAGGCTTTCGGCGAACACCGCGCGCGTGTTCGGGCGCATGGCGGCGGCGAAGGCGGCGGGGTCGGTGGCGTCGACGAAGCTGGTCTCGACGCCGAACTTCTTCAGGTTCACGGCCAGCATCGTCACGCTGCCGCCGTAGAGCGCGCCGGCCGCGACCACGTGGTCGCCGGCCTGCAGGATGGTCATCAGCGCCGTGGCCTCGGCGGCCATGCCGCTGGCCGAAGCCACTGCTGCGCGGCCGCCTTCCAGCGCCGCCACGCGTTCTTCCAGCGCTGCCACCGTGGGGTTGCTCAGGCGTGAATAGACGTTGCCGAAGGTCTGCAGGTTGAACAGGCTGGCGGCGTGGTCGGCGCTGTCGAAGACGAAGCTGGTCGTCTGGTAGATGGGCAGGGCACGCGCGCCGGTGGCGGCGTCGGGGATCTGGCCGGCGTGGATGGCCAGGGTCTCGGGGCGGAAGCGGTGGTCGGGCATGGGTGCATGCTATTCGCTGGCAGCGGCCTTGGCCAAGAAACGCATATGCAGCGTCGAAAAGCTTCGTTGGGGCTGCGCGAAGGCTTTCCTTAGCATGACCCTCGTCTGAACTGCCTTGCACGCTGGAACCCACATGCGCACACCTCGCCGAAGTTTCGCCATCGCCGCCCTGCTCGCCGCCGTTCTTCTGGCTCCTGCCGCCTGGGCGCAGAAGCAGGTCAGCCTGCTCAACGTCAGCTACGACCCCACACGCGAGCTCTACGTCGACTTCAACAAGGCCTTCGCCGCGCACTGGCAGAAGAAGACCGGCGAGATCCTCACCATCAGGCAAAGCCATGGCGGCTCGGGCAAGCAGGCGCGTTCGGTGATCGACGGGCTCGACGCCGATGTCGTGACCCTGGCCCTGGCCTACGACATCGACGAACTGCACAGCCGCGCCAAGCTGATTCCCGCCGACTGGCAAAAGCGCCTGCCGAACAACGCCAGCCCCTACACCAGCACCATCGTCTTCCTGGTGCGCAAGGGCAACCCCAAGGGCATCAAGGACTGGGACGACCTGGTCAAGCCCGGCGTGGCCGTGATCACCCCCAACCCCAAGACCAGCGGCGGCGCCCGCTGGAATTACCTGGCCGCCTGGGGCTACGCGTTGAAGAAGAACGGCAACGACGAGAGCAAGGCCCGCAAGTTCGTGGCCGACCTGTTCGCCAACGTGCCGGTGCTCGACAGCGGCGCCCGCGGCTCGCTCACCACCTTCACCGAGCGCGGTGTCGGCGACGTCTTCATCAGCTGGGAGAACGAGGCCTTCCTGGCCGTGAAGGAACTGGGGCCGACGAGATTCGACATCGTCGTGCCTTCGCTGTCGATCCTGGCCGAGCCGCCGGTGGCCGTCGTCGACAGGAACGTCGACCGCAAGGGCACACGCGCCGCGGCCCAGGCCTACCTGGAATACCTGTACACCCCGGAAGGCCAGGACATCGCGGCCCAGAACTACTACCGGCCACGCGACCCGAAGGTGGCCGCGCGGTACGCCAGCACCTTCAACCTGGGTGTCAGGCTGTTCACCATCGACGAGGTCTTCGGCGGATGGACGCCGGCCCAGGCGAAGCACTTCAACGACGGCGGCGTGTTCGACCAGATCTTCACCCGGAGGTAACCCGGCAAGTCCGCGGCCCCGCCATATGCGCTTTCCGCCTTTGCATGGGCGATTTGCTTCGTTGGCGTTGAGCAGGAGGCTGCTTACAGTCGTCAACCCTGCTGTGCTCCCGGAGAGTTCCCGTGCCCCTGTCCCGTCGCCAACTCGTTTGGATCGTGCCCGCCGTGGCCCTGGCAGGCCTGGGTGTCCCGGCCCAGGCGGCCACCAGCCTGCTGAACGTCAGCTACGACGTCAGCCGCGAGTTCTACAAGGACTACAACGCCGCCTTCGCGACGCACTGGAAGAAGACCACTGGCGAAGTGCTGGAGCTCAAGCAAAGCCACGGCGGCAGCAGCCGCCAGGCGCGCAGCGTGGCCGACGGGCTGGAAGCCGACGTCATCACGATGAACCAGCACAACGACATCGACGTGCTGCACACCCGCGGCGGCCTGGTGCCGGGCAACTGGGCACAGCGGATGCCGAACAACGCCTCGCCCACGGTCAGCGTCAGCGTCATCCTGGTGCGAAAGGGCAACCCGAAGAACATCCGTGAATGGACCGACCTGGGCCGTGCCGGGCTGCAGGTGATCATTCCCAACCCCAAGACCAGCGGCAACGGCCGCTACACCTACCTGGCGGCCTGGGGTGCGGCCGTGAAGGGCGGTGTCAGCCCCGACGCCGCGAAGGCCCTGGTAACCCGCATCTTCGCCAACGTGCCCGTGCTCGACGGCGGTGGCCGCGGCGCCACCACCACCTTCGCCCAGCGCAACCTGGGCGACGCACTGGTCACCTTCGAAAGCGAAGTGCCGCTGATCCAGCGCGAATTCGGCGATCACTTCAGCGTCGTCTACCCCTCGCGCACCATCCTGGCCGAAAACCCGGTGAGCGTGGTCGACAAGGTGGTCGACAAGCGCGGCACGCGCAAGCAGGCCGAGGCCTACCTGCAATACCTTTACAGCGACGAAGGCCAGGACATCGCGGCCCGGCACAACCTGCGCCCGCGCAACGCCAAGGTGCTGGCGAAGTACACCAAGGCCTTCCCGAAGGTGGACAGCTTCACCGTCGACGAAGTCTTCGGCGGATGGACCAAGGCGCAGAAGGACCACTTCAACGACGGTGCGCTGTACGACCAGATCATCTCTGTGGCCAAAGCCCGCTGAGGCAGCGGCGTCATGTTCCTGCGCAAGACGCTGCTCAAGCGCCACAGCGTGCTGCCCGGTTTCGACCTGGCGCTGGGCTTCGCGCTGCTCTACATCAGCCTGATCGTGCTGATTCCGCTGTCGGCGGCTTTCCTGAAGACCTTCACGCTGACCTGGCAGCAGTTCCTGGATGCCACCACCACGCCGCGCGTGATGGCCAGCTACCGGCTGACCTTCGGCGCCAGCTTCCTGGCCGCCGCGCTGAATGCGGTGTTCGGCCTCGTCATCGCCTGGGTGCTGGTGCGCTACACCTTCCCGTTCAAGCGTCTCATCGACGCCTTGGTCGACCTGCCGTTTGCGCTGCCCACCGCCGTGGCCGGAATCGCACTGACCGCCATCTACGCACAGAACGGCCTGATCGGGCAGTTCCTGCCCTTCAAGGTGAGCTTCACGCCCGTGGGCGTGTGGGTGGCGCTGGTGTTCATCGGCCTGCCCTTCGTGGTGCGCACGGTGCAGCCGGTGCTGGAAGACGTGAACCGCGAGCTGGAGGAAGCCGCCGCCACCCTGGGCGCCAGCCGCTGGCAGACCTTCAGCAAGGTGATCTTCCCCATCGTGATGCCGGCGCTGCTGACCGGCTTCGCGCTGGCTTTCGCACGCGCCCTGGGTGAATACGGCAGCGTCATCTTCATCGCCGGCAACATGCCCATGGTGAGCGAGATCACGCCGCTGCTGATCATCACCAAGCTCGAGCAGTACGACTACGCTGGTGCGACCGCGATTGCGGTGGTGATGCTGGTGGCGGCATTCGCCATGCTGCTGGTCATCAACCTGCTGCAGAGCTGGGCGCGCAAGCGCCAGGGGGGCCTGGCATGAACGCCGTCCTGCCCACCCCCAAACCCAGCCCAGCTGCGGCGAGCGCCGCGCCCCGCCGCATCCGCGCGGCCACGGCCGAGAAGCCCTGGGTCCGCGTCGTGCTCATCGGCACGGCCCTGGCCTTCATGACGCTGTTCCTGTTCGTGCCGCTGGCCACCGTGTTCTACGAGGCCTTCAAGAAAGGCTGGGACGTCTACCTGGCGGCCATCACCGAGCCCGATGCCGTGTCGGCCATCCAGCTGACGCTGATCGCCGCCGCCATCAGCGTGCCGCTGAACCTGGTGTTCGGCGTGGCCGCGGCCTGGGCCATCGCGAAGTTCGAATTCCACGGCAAGAACCTGCTGCTGACCCTGATCGACCTGCCGTTCTCGGTCAGCCCGGTCATCGCCGGCCTGATCTACGTGCTGGTGTTCGGCCTTCAGGGCTGGTTCGGCAGCTGGTTCATCGACAACGACCTGAAGATCATCTTCGCCGTGCCGGGCATCGTGCTGGCCACCGTGTTCGTGACCTTCCCTTTCGTCGCACGTGAACTCATCCCGCTGATGCAGGCCCAGGGCATCGAACAGGAAGAAGCCGCACGTGTGCTGGGCGCCAACGGCTGGCAGATGTTCATGCGCGTGACGCTGCCGAACGTGAAGTGGGCACTGCTCTATGGCGTGATCCTGTGCAACGCCCGGGCCATGGGCGAGTTCGGTGCCGTCAGCGTGGTCAGCGGCCACATCCGCGGGCAGACCAACACCATGCCGCTGCACATCGAGATCGTCTACAACGAATACCAGTTCGCCGCGGCCTTTGCCGTGGCCTCGCTGCTGGCCTTGCTGGCGCTGCTGACGCTGCTGCTCAAGTACGTGGTGGAGCAACGCGTGAAGCACCAGATGCGCGGCCAGGACGCAGTCTGAAGCGACGACCGATCAGAAAGAGCACGTCATGAGCATCGAAGTCAGGAACCTGCGCAAGTCCTTCGGCCCCACGGTCGTCTGCGACAACCTGAACCTGGACATCCCGGCCGGGGAGCTGGTGGCGCTGCTCGGCCCTTCGGGTTCGGGCAAGACCAGCCTGCTGCGCATCATGGCCGGGCTGGAAGTGCCCGACGAGGGCAGCGTGCTGTTCCACGGTGAGGACGCCACCGACACCGACGTGCGCGACCGCAACGTCGGCTTCGTGTTCCAGCATTACGCGCTGTTCGGCCACATGTCGATCTTCGAGAACGTGGCTTTCGGCCTGCGGGTGCGCCCGAAGGCCACGCGCCCGAGCGAGGCCGAGATCAAGAAGAAGGTCATGCAGCTGCTGAAGCTGGTGCAGCTGGACTGGCTGGCCGACCGCTACCCGCACCAGCTGAGCGGCGGCCAGCGCCAGCGCATCGCACTCGCCCGGGCGCTGGCGGTCGAGCCCAAGGTGCTGCTGCTCGACGAGCCCTTCGGCGCACTGGACGCCAAGGTGCGCAAGGAACTGCGCCGCTGGCTGCGCCGCCTGCACGACGAAGTGCATGTCACCAGCGTGTTCGTCACCCACGACCAGGAAGAGGCCATGGAAGTGGCCGACCGCATCGTCGTGATGAACGAAGGCCGGATCGAGCAGGTGGGCACGCCCGACCAGGTCTACGACCACCCCGCCAGCCCCTTCGTGCTGCAGTTCCTGGGCGACGTGAACCTGTTCCACGGCCGCACCAGCCACACGCCGGGCGGCGGCACGGTGCCGGGCGACACGGTGTACGTGCGGCCGCACGAACTCGAGATCCTGGCCGAAGCCACGCCCGAGGCCTGGCCCGTGACGCTGTCGCAGACGCTGACGGTGGGCCCGCACACCCGCATCGAATTCAAGCGCGACAACGTCAACGGCGAAGACGGCGGTTATCTCGACGTGGAACTGCTGCGCAGCGACTACACCGCGCTGCGCGACCGGCTGAAGCTGGAGCGGGGCAGCCGGGTGTTCCTGCGGCCGCGCAAGGTGACGCGGTTCGAGGTGGGCACGGGCCTCGGTTAGAGGCTTGCAGGGCAGACCGCCCGGGCCTGAAGCAGCGTCGGCTTGGCCCCGCAGCGCACACGCCGTGTCGGCCCTGAGCGGACGTTGCACTCCGACTTGGTCCCTTGGGCTGGGCGAGCCGGGTGGCCCCGCCACCGTATGGGCGCGCCACGGCAGAGTGAAGACACGGTGGTTGCAAAGGTGGGCTGGGGCTGGCTGTGGCGCGCATCTGGGGCGCCGAGGAGCACAGGGCCCGCGGCCCTCGCGCGAAGCGCGACTCCACATCTGACTCATCGCGGGTGATTGAACGCAGCGAGCGCAGCGAACGAAGTGAGTTCCGCGAGCTTGTGGATTTCGGGGCCGCGGGACCGAGCACCGCAGGGCAGTCGGAGCGCCAGCGGAGACCGCCGAAGCTAAGCGCCACAGCCAGCCCCGGCCCGCCTTTGGTGAGGGACCAAGCTGGCACGCGAAAGCGAAAGGCAGCAACGGGCATGGGAAAAACCCCAGCCGCAACGACCGCTACCGCGGCCGACGAGCGCTGATCACCTGCGTGTCCACACCCACCCAGTTCAAGCCGCCGAAAAGGCGGGCGTGCTCGATCTTCGGGCAGCGGTCCATCACCGAATCCATTCCCGCGGCACGCGTCAGCGCGTCGGCCTCGGCGTTCGCCACGCCCAGCTGCTGCCACAGGCACTTGGCCCCGATGGCCACCGCGCTTTGCGCAATGGGCAGCACGTCGGCGGGCTTGCGGAAGACGTCGACCATGTCCACCGGGAACGGGATGTCCTCGAGCCGGGCGTAGCTGGTCTCGCCCAGGATCTCGGGGTACTTGGGGTTCACCGGGACGATGCGGTAGCCGTGGCTCTGCAGGTACTTGGCCACGAAGAAGCTCGGCCGGTGCCATTCGGCCGACAGGCCGACGATGGCGATGGTGTGGTTGTCGCGCAGGATGCGACGCAGCGTGGGGATGTCGTCAGCCATGGCCTGATTGTGCACAGCGCCCGCTTCAGCCCAGGAACCCGCGCTGTCGCAGCAACGCGGCCAGGGCCTCGGACGTGAAGGCCTGGCGGTCCGGGTCGTACTTGAGCTTGCTGGTGTAGAACTGTGCCAGCGAGGTGATGCCGTGTGCGTCCATCTGCGCGGCCATCTCCGGGCCCATGGACCGGTAGCGGTCCCAGCCGCGGCGTTCCCGTTCGCCGAAGTCGCGGTCGATGCTGGCGGGGGTGGACGGGCTGTAGCGTTCTTCGTGGATCCAGGCGCGGCCCGGCAGGCGGTCGCGCTGGGCGGGCGCTTCGTCGGGCCAGCCCACCACCAGGCTGGTCACGGGCAGGCAGTAGCCGGGCAGTTCCAGCAGCTCGGCAATCGCCGCCATGCTCTGCAGCGTGGTGCCCATGTAGCAGATGCCCAGGCCGTGGCTTTCCAGCGCCAGCGCCGTGGTCTGCGCCAGGATCACGGCGTCGAAACTGGCCACGTGCCAGGCCAGGAAGTCGCCGAAGCCCAACCGCGCCTGGCGCTGGCCCAGCCACTCGCGGGTGCGCTGGCTGTCGGCGCAGAAGGTCAGCACCAGGGGCGCCTGCAGCACCATCGGCTGGCCCAGATGCAGTTCGCACAGGCGGGCCCGCCGTGCCGGGTCGAAGCTCTTCACCACCGACACCATGTTCAGGTTCCCGCTGGAAGAACTGCCCGCCAGGGCCTGCATCAGCACCTCGTCGACGAAGGCGCTGTCGACCGGAACATCGGACTTGTACTGGCGGATGGAGCGGTGGCGCTGCATCAGCGCGGCAAACGCGGGGGCGAGGTCGTCCATGTGGTCGAGCGGCTGCTGGTCGCAGCCTTGAAACCCAAAAACCACATCTTGCACTGCAACATATTGCCGCCGGGTGCGGCACGCCGCTGCTAGACTCCGGCGCGTCAGGAGAGAGCCTTGGATCTTGCAAGGCCGCCGAAGGCGCAGGGGCGTTCAAGCAACGCACCCGAACGCTCAGGCAAAAGGACTGACTTCCTTCCTCACTGGAGAGAGGCTGCCCACCCGGGCCGACACCGGGTGAAGCAGCCCACCGAAGGGGCAAGGCCGGGCGACCTGCGCAGCGGGTGCGCGCGTGCCGAATCTCTCAGGTAAAGCGGACAGCGAGGGCCCCATCCATCACACCCGTGATGGATGGCCAAGCCGCCCTCGAAGGAATCCGCCTTGTCCGACACCGCCCCCGCCGCCCCGCTCCAGCACACCCCCCTGCACGAACTGCACCTGCGCCTGGGCGCACGCATGGTGCCCTTTGCCGGCTACGCCATGCCGGTGCAGTACCCCAGCGGCCTGATGGCCGAACACAAGCATTGCCGCGAGGCCGCGGCGCTGTTCGACGTCTCGCACATGGGCCAGCTGCGCCTGATGGGCCTGGAAGCCGCGGAAGCGCTGGAAACCCTGGTGCCCGTCGACGTCATCGGCCTGGGCGCGGGCAAGCAACGTTATGCGTTCTTCACCAACACCGCCGGCGGGCTGATGGACGATCTGATGATCACCCGGCCCACCCTGGCCGACGCCGTCGCGGGCTTCGGCGACCTGTTTCTCGTCGTCAATGCCGGCTGCAAGGACGCCGACATCCGCCATCTGCAAGCCCGCATCGGCCGGCGCTGCCGCGTCCAGACCATGCCCGAACGGGCGTTGCTGGCGCTGCAGGGCCCGCAGGCGGTGACGGCTCTGTCGCGGCTGAACGCCGGTGTCGCGGCCCTGGTCTTCATGACCGGCGGAGTGTTCGAACTGGCCGGCCAGAGCTGCTTCGTCACGCGTTCTGGCTACACCGGTGAAGACGGCTTCGAGATCAGCGTGCTGGCGACGGGCGCGATGGCTCTCGCCGAAGCCCTGCTCGCGCAACCCGAAGTGCAGCCCGCCGGCCTGGGCGCACGCGACACGCTGCGCCTGGAAGCCGGCCTGTGCCTTTATGGCCACGACCTGAACGAGCAGACCAGCCCCATCGAAGCCGGCCTGAGCTGGGCCATCCAGAAGGTGCGCCGCCCCGGCGGTGCGCGCGAAGGCGGTTACCTGGGCGCTCCGGTGGTGGAACGCCACCTCTCGGGTTCGGCTGCGCGCAAGCGCGTGGGCCTGCTCGGCCAGGAACGTGTGCCGGTGCGTGAAGGCTGCGCCATCGTCGACGCCGCCGGCGCGCCGCTGGGCACCGTCACCAGCGGCACGCTCGGCCCCAGCGTCAACCAGCCCGTGGCCATGGCCTACCTGCCGCTGGCCCACACCGCACCGCAGACCCTGGTGTATGCCGAGGTGCGCGGCAAGCGCCTGCCCATGCACGTGGTGCCCATGCCTTTCCACCCCCATCGCTACCACCGCGGCTGAAAGCCGACACTTTTTCGAAAGCCCTCGAGATGACCACCAAGTTCACCGCCGACCACGAATGGATCACCCTGGCGAACGCCGATGCAGGGGGCGACGTCGCCACCGTCGGCATCACCCTGCACGCGCAGGACGCGCTGGGTGACGTCGTTTTCGTCGACCTGCCCGAAGTCGGCCGCAGCTACACCGCCGGCGAAGTGGCCGGCGTCGTCGAATCGGTCAAGGCCGCGGCCGATGTCTACATGCCCATCACCGGCGAAGTGACCGAAGTCAACGAAGCCCTGCGCGCCGACCCGGCCCTGGCCAACACCGACCCGCAGGGCGCCGGCTGGTTCTTCAGGATGAAGCTCGCCAGCCGTGGCGACTTCGACGCGCTGATGGACCCGCCGGCCTACGACTCCCTGCTGAAGACGCTGTAAACCCACCCGACCCGACCGGAAAGCCTGCCATGTTGATGTCCGCCCTGAAGCCGCTCGGCGAGCTGGAAAACGCCACCGAGTTCAGCGCCCGCCACATCGGGCCGCACGAAGCCGACGAGCAGCACATGCTGCGCACGATCGCGCCCACCTTGCCGAACTTCACGCGCCGTGCGCTCATCGACGCCATCGTGCCGCGCGCCATTGCGCGCAGCAAGCCGATGCAGCTGCCGGCGCCGGTGACCGAAGCCCAGGCCCTGGCCGAGATGAAGGCCATCGCCAGCCGCAACCAGGTGCTGAAGAACTTCATCGGCCAGGGCTACCACGGCACGCACACGCCGGGCGTCATCCTGCGCAACATTCTCGAGAACCCGGCCTGGTACACCGCCTACACGCCCTACCAGGCCGAAATCAGCCAGGGCCGCATGGAAGCCCTGGTGAACTTCCAGACCATGGTCTGCGAGCTCACCGGCATGGCCATGGCCAACGCCAGCATGCTCGACGAGGCCACCGCCGCCGCCGAAGCCATGACCCTGGCCAAGCGCAGCGTGAAGAGCAAGAGCGACACCCTCATCGTCGCCGGCGACTGCCACCCGCAGACCATCGAAGTCATCCAGACACGCGCCGCGCCGCTGGGCCTGCAGGTGAAGCTGGCGAATTCGCACGGCGAATGGGAAACCCTGGTCGGCAGCGGCGACTTCTTCGCCGTCGTCGTGGGCTACCCCAGCACCCATGGCGGCATCACCGACTGGCGCGCCGACGTCTTGCGCGTGCACGCAGCCGGCGCCGCCTTCATCGTCTGCGCCGACCTGCTGGCCCTGACCCTGCTGGCCCCGCCCGGCGAATGGGGTGCCGACATCGTGGTGGGCAACACCCAGCGCTTCGGCGTGCCCATGGGCGCCGGCGGCCCGCACGCCGCCTACATGGCCTGCCGCGACGAATGGAAGCGCAGCCTGCCCGGGCGCCTGGTGGGCGTCAGCATCGACAGCCATGGCGCACCGGCCTACCGGCTGGCGCTGCAGACGCGTGAACAGCACATCCGCCGCGAGAAGGCCACCAGCAACATCTGCACCGCGCAGGTGCTGCTGGCGGTGATCGCCAGCATGTATGCGGTCTACCACGGTCCGGCGGGCCTGAAGCGCATCGCCCAGCGCGTGGCCAGCTACACCGCCGTCCTGGCCGCCGGCCTGAAGGACCTGGGCTTCCACCCGCATGGCGATTCTGCCTTCGACACCGTGACGCTGAAGACCGACGCGCGCACCGGTGAATTCGTCGACCGCGCGCTGGCCGCGGGCATGAACATCCGCCGCTACCGCGAATGGGGCGACGCCTACCTCGGCATGACGCTGGACGAGACCACCACGCGTGAAGACGTGCAGGCGCTGTGGCGTGTGTTCGCCACCCCCGGCCAGGCCCTGCCGGAATTCGACGGCTTCGAGAAAGGCATCGAGCCGCAGATCCCCACCGCCTTGCGCCGCACCAGCGCCTTCCTCACGCACCCGGTGTTCAACCGCCACCACAGCGAAACGCAGATGCTGCGCTACATCCGGTCCTTGAGCGACAAGGACCTGGCGCTGGACCGCAGCATGATCCCGCTGGGCAGCTGCACCATGAAGCTCAACGCCACCAGCGAGATGATCCCCATCACCTGGCCCGAGTTTGCGAACGTGCACCCCTTCGCCCCGCGCGAACAGCTGGCCGGCTACTGGCAGATGAACGACGAGCTCTGCGCCTGGCTCAGCCAGGCCACCGGCTATGCGGGCGTCAGCCTGCAGCCCAACGCCGGCAGCCAGGGCGAGTACGCCGGCCTGCTGGTGATTCAGGCCTACCACCGCAGCCGCGGCGAAGGCCACCGCCACATCTGCCTCATTCCCGAAAGCGCGCACGGCACCAACCCCGCCAGCGCGCAGATGGCCGGCATGACGGTGGTGGTGGCGAAGTGCGACGCGATGGGCAACGTCGACATCGACGACCTGCAGGCGAAGTGCGAAAAGCACAGCGCCGACCTGGCCGCAGTGATGATCACCTACCCCAGCACGCACGGCGTGTTCGAGGTGCGCGTGAAGGAACTCTGCGCCCTGGTGCACCAGCATGGCGGCCGCGTGTATGTGGACGGCGCGAACATGAACGCGCTGGTGGGCGTGGCCGCGCCGGGTGAATTCGGCGGCGACGTGAGCCACCTGAACCTGCACAAGACCTTCTGCATCCCGCACGGCGGCGGCGGCCCGGGCGTGGGGCCGGTGGCCGTGGTCGAAGACCTGATGCCTTTCCTGCCGGCGCACCGCACCGCCGGCATCGGTGGCGAGCACAGCGTCGGCGCGGTGAGCGCCGCACCGCTGGGCAATGCCGCGGTGCTGCCGATCAGCTGGATGTACTGCCGCATGATGGGTGCCGACGGCCTGCGCGACGCCACCGAGGTCGCCATCCTCAGCGCCAACTACATTGCCGCGAGGCTGTCGCCGCACTACCCGGTGCTTTACAGCGGCGACATCGAAGGCCTGCAGGGCGGCGGCGTGGCGCACGAATGCATCATCGACATCCGCCCGCTGGCCAAGACCACGGGCGTGGGCGCCGAAGACGTCGCCAAGCGCCTGATCGACTACGGCTTCCACGCACCGACGCTGAGCTTCCCGGTGGCCGGCACGCTGATGATCGAGCCGACCGAAAGCGAACCGCTGGCCGAGCTGGACCGTTTCATCGAGGCGATGATCGCCATCCGCGCCGAGATCGCGCGCGTCGAGGCCGGTCCGGACCAAGGCGGCTGGCCGCAGGACGACAACCCGCTGAAGAACGCGCCGCACACCGCGCCTTCGCTGCTGGTGGCCGACTGGTCCCACCCCTACACCCGCGAGGAGGCCGCCTACCCGCTGCCAGCCTTGCGGCGCCAGAAGTACTGGGCGCCGGTGGGCCGCGTCGACAACGTCTGGGGCGACCGCAACCTCAGCTGCAGCTGCCCCCCGCTCAGCGACTACGCCTGAGCGCCGCCCGGGCACGGCGCGGCCGGGGCATCGGGTGGGCGGCCTGCAGGCTTGCCGCGTGCAGGCTAGGATATCCCCATCGCGGCCAGGGCTTCTGGCCGCGATCTCGGGGCCGCGCTGAACGGCAGGACGCGCCCCGCAGCGCCCTCACCCTCCGCCCCGTGGCCCTGCGACGCCAGCGTCGCCCGAAATTCGAACATGCCGACCGTTCAGCAATGCATCCAGTCCAAGCCCGCACGGCTCATTTCCGTGCGTTCCGATGAAACCGTCGTCAAGGCGCTGCAGCAGATGCGCGAGAACCGCGTACGCGCCGTGCTGGTGGTCGACGACGGCGCGCTCGTGGGCATCATCACCCAGGGCGACTGCGCCATCAAGGTGCTGCTGGCGGGCAGAAGCCCGGACCAGACGCCCGTGCGCGACGTGATGACGGCCAACCCCATGACCGTGAAACCCGGCGACCCGCTCGAGGCCTGCATGGGCCTGATGGCCGAGCGCGGCTTTCGCCACCTGCCCGTGCTCGAAGGCGGCCGGCTGGTCGGCGTGATCTCCATCGGCGACGTCGTCAAGGACATGGTGCGGCGCATGGGCGAGCAGATCGGCTTTCTCGAGACCTACATCCGCGGCCACGGCGCCTGAGGTCGCGGGCCGGCGCCACAATCGGCCGGGCCCAGCATCTCGAGAAGCGCGCCATGGCAGTTTCCGTCTTCGACCTCTTCAAGATCGGCATCGGGCCGAGCAGCAGCCACACCGTGGGCCCGATGCGAGCGGCGCGCCTGTTCGTGGCGCGCCTGGCACACGACGGACTGCTGGGCGCCACGGCGCGCGTGCACAGCCAGCTCTACGGCAGCCTGGGCGCCACCGGCAAGGGCCACGGCAGCGACAAGGCGGTGCTCTTGGGCCTGGCCGGGCATGAACCCGACAGCGTCGACGTCGACGCCGTGCCGGCCCTGCTGGCCGAGATGTGCAATGGCCGACGAATTGCGCTGCTGGGACGGCACGAGGTGGCCTTCAACGAGAAGGACGACCTGAAGTTCCACCGCCGCGAGACGCTGCCGTTCCACGCCAACGGCATGCGCTTCACGGCCTACGACGCGGCGGGGACGAAGCTCGTCACGCGCAGCTACTACTCGGTGGGTGGCGGCTTCGTCGTCAGCGACGAGGTGGCGGCCGACGGCGCGCGGCAGAAGGTCATCGCCCCCGACACCACGGCCCTGCCCCTGCCCTTTCGCAGCGGCGACGAACTGCTGCTGCGCTGTCGCGAAGTTTCAGGCGGGATCGCTGGGGTGATGCGTGTGAACGAACGCGTCCTGGGCAAGGGCGGGCGCAGCGACGCCGAGATCGACGCCGGGCTGCTGAAGATCTGGCGCGTGATGCAGGACTGCGTGCAGCGCGGCTGCGCCACCGACGGCGTGCTGCCCGGCGGCTTCCAGGTGAAGCGACGCGCCAAGGCGCTGCGCGAACAGCTCATCGCCAACCCCGAGCAGGCTCTGAGCGACCCGCTGCAGGTGCTGGACTGGGTGAACCTGTACGCCCTGGCCGTGAACGAGGAAAACGCGGCGGGCGGCCGCGTCGTCACCGCGCCCACCAACGGTGCGGCCGGCATCGTGCCCGCGGTCCTGCACTACTACACGCGCTTCGTGCCCGGTGCCACCGACAAGGGCGTGGTCGACTTCCTGCTCACGGCCGCAGCCATCGGTATCCTTTACAAGGAAAACGCCAGCATCAGCGGCGCCGAGGTCGGCTGCCAGGGCGAAGTGGGCGTGGCCTGCAGCATGGCCGCGGCCGCGCTGTGCGCGGTGATGGGCGGCAGCCCTGAACAGGTGGAAAACGCCGCCGAGATCGGCATGGAACACCACCTCGGGCTGACCTGCGATCCGGTAGGCGGCCTGGTGCAGATTCCCTGCATCGAACGCAACGCCATCGCCAGCGTCAAGGCCATCAACGCTGCACGCATGGCGCTGCGTGGCGACGGCACGCACTTCGTCAGCCTGGACAAGGTCATCAAGACCATGCGCGAGACAGGCGCCGACATGATGACGAAGTACAAGGAAACGGCGCGCGGCGGCCTTGCCGTGAACATCGTCGAGTGCTGAGCCTGGCCTCAATGAAGACACGGCGCCGCCGATAACCGGTCCTACGGGGCTGCGGGCTGCCCCTGTCGCCACCTTTGCAAACCCGGCCACCTTGCCCGCCATGAACCTGCTGCAGCGCCTGAAGCTGCGCCACAAGATCGCCGCCCTGGGAGTGGTGGGCATGGCGCTGTGCACCCTGCCGCTGATCCAGCTGCTGCGCTACCAGGGCCTGGAACTGCAGTGGGCGCGTGCCGCCCAGGATCAGCTGGAGCCGGCCTTGCTGGCCGTGGACCTGCAGCGTGCCCTGGTCGACCACCGCGCCAGCGCGGCAAAGTGGTTGAGCGGCCAGCGACAAGCCGAGGCGCGCCGCCGTCAGGACCAGGCCCAGGTCGATGGCCGCCTGGCGATGCTGGCGCACCGCCTGCACGGCACGGACCATCTCGGCGCGCAGAGCGAGGTCGGCGCGATGCGAGGCGACTGGCTGCGCCTGGTGCAGCAGGTCGTCGATCAGCGCTGCAGCGTGGGCGAGAGCGACAGCGGCCACCGCCTGCTCGTCGAGCAGACGCTGCAGGTCATCGACAACGTGACCGTCGCCTTGGGGAGCACGCCCGAGGCCCTGCGCCTGCAGCAGGCGCTGCTGCCGGTTCGAAGCGCCATGCAGGCGGTGCCGCCGACCTGGCCTGCGGCGGTGCAGACGCTGGCCTCCGCCCGCGACGAGGCGCAGCAGGCCCAGGTCCAGCGCCACGCCGCACAGCAGACCCGGCGCACGAGCACGGCCGCGGCCCTGCTGATCCTGGTGCTGGGCATCCTGACGCTGTCGGCGTGGCTGGTGGCCGCGGTGCGGCGTGTCCGGCGGTCTGGCGCGGGACAGGACGATGGCGCCTCAGCCAGCACGTGGCTGCCGTCGCAGGCCGACGGGCAGCAGCCCTTGCACAGCACGCGCCAGAGCCTGCTGCAGCGGCTGCGCGAGCCGGCACCCACCTCACCGCGCCTGGACCAGCCGACCGAGCCCCAACGTGAGCCCTGACAGGCTCGGACCGGTGCTCAGGCCCGCAGGAACAGCGTGACCAGCGGCTGCGGGCCGATCTGCCGGCTCCAGTGGCCATGCACCTGCTCGTCGAAGCTCGCGCCCGTCGGCAAGGAATCGGCCGAATAGAAGTGCTGGCCGGGGCCGAACACCCGTGAGCTGCCGTCCTGCAGGCCGATCTCCATCTGCCCCTGCAGGATGAACACCCACTGCGGCTCGCCGGTGCAGTGGAACTGGCTGAGAAAGCCCACCGGGCTCATGCGCAGCTGCCAGCCGCTGCTGGGCGCCAGCGGCGACAGCAGGGCCTGCGGCTTGCCTTCGCTCAACGCCACGGGTTCTTCGCGGAACCTCGCGCGGCCGTCGGTGTCCGTGTACAGGACGGTCTTGATGAGGTGGGTCATGAGGAGTCCAGGGTTCGCCAGCCAACACCAATTGTCGGCACTCGGCCTGCCAGAATCGCCCACCTTCCATCGACTGTGACCTTTGCGCCACCATGAAACTGCTCCGCCACGGCCCCAAGGGCCATGAACGCCCTGCCCTGCTCGACGCCGAGGGCCAGGTCCGCGACCTGTCGGGCGTAATCGCCGACCTGCGCGCCGAGAGCCTCACGCCCGCCAGCCTGGCGCGCCTGCGCGCGCTCGACGTGGCCGAGCTGCCCGTCGTGCCCCAGCCGGGCCGCATCGGGCTGCCTTACGCCGGCTGCGGAAAGTTCGTGGCGGTGGGCCTGAACTACGCCGACCATGCCGCAGAAGCAGGCCTGCCGGTGCCCGCCGAACCCGTGCTCTTCAGCAAACCCACCAGTTGCATGGTGGGTGCCCACGACGCCGTGGTGCTGCCGCAGGGCAGCACCAAGAGCGACTGGGAGGTCGAGCTCGGCATCGTCATCGGCAGCAAGGCGAGCTACGTCGCCGAGGCCGACGCGCTGCAGCACGTGGCCGGCTACTGCGTCGTCAACGACCTGTCGGAACGCGAATACCAGCTCGAACGCGGCGGCACCTGGGACAAGGGCAAGGGCTGCGACACCTTCGGCCCGGTCGGCCCCTGGCTGGTCACCACCGACGAGGTGCCCGACCCCCAGGGCCTGAGCCTGTGGCTGGACGTCAACGGCCGCCGCTGGCAGCAGGGCAGCACCCGCACCATGATCTTCGGCGTGGCCAGCCTCGTGGCCTACGTCAGCCGCTTCATGACGCTGTACCCCGGCGACCTCATCACCACCGGCACCCCGCCCGGCGTGGGCCTGGGCGCCAAACCGCAGCCGGTGTTTCTGAAGCCCGGCGACATCATGAGCCTGGGCATCAGCGGCCTGGGTGAACAGCGCCAGGTGGTGCATGCCTGGAACGCGACGCTCTTGGATGGCTGAGCCCGGCACCGTGGCCGAAGCCGGCCTGCAAAGCATCGCGCCGGCGGACCTGCGCGCGCTGGCCCGTGGGCAGGTGCCGACAGGCCTGGAGCGACGGCACGCCCGCGATGCGCTGCCACCTGCCTTCGTCGCCGTGCGCGCCCTGGCCCTGCAGCAGGCAGCCGCCACGCGCGGCGAAGCCGACGAGCTGGCCGGGGCCATCTTCTACATCGTCCAGGACGACCGGATCATCGGCAGCTGCGGCTTCAAGGACGCCGCACAGGACGGGTGGGTCGAGATCGGGTATGCCATCGGCCCCGATCACCGACGCCAGGGCCTGGGCGCGCAGGCGGTGGCCGCACTGTGCCACCGGGCCTTTGCCAGCGGCCGCATCCGCTGCATTCGCGCCTGCATCGAGCCCGACAACGCCGCTTCCGCCGCCCTGGCGCACAGGCTCGGCTTCGTCCCGGAGCGCCCCGTGGTGGAAGAAGACGGCAGCACGGTCATCGTCTGGACCCTGGCCTGCCCGCCGGCCCGGTCCGGCGGGCGCTGAGCGCAGCGCCAGCAACGCCACTGCGAACCCCGGACCATGCAGCACGAGCTCGAAGCGCTGGAACAACGTTGGGGCCTGGCCCTGCAGAGCGCGGGATTCGGCGTCTGGGACCTGGACGTGCCGGCGCATCGGGTGCGCTACTCCCCGCAGTGGAAGCAGATGCTGGGCTATGGCCACGAGGACGCCCCCGACCCGACCTCGACCTGGCGCGAGCGCGTGCACCCCGAGGACCTGCCCCCCATGCTGCACGCCCTGGGCCGGCATCTGCGCGGCGAGACAACGCAGTACGAGCACGAATTCAGGCTGCGCGCCGCCGATGGCCGTTGGCGCTGGGTGCTGTCGCGCGGACGGGTGGTGCAGCGCGGGCCCGGCGGCGAGCCGCAGCGGGCCGTCGGCACGCTCATCGACATGACCGACCGCCGCGAGGCCGAGCGCCTGCGCGTCGAACGCGACCGCGCCGAAGCCGCCAGCGCCGCGAAGACCAAATTCCTGTCGCGCATGAGCCACGAGCTGCGCACGCCCTTGAACGCCGTGCTGGGGTTTGCCCAGCTGCTGTCCAACCCGGCCACGGCGGTGCCGGCCGACGAGCAACGGCGCTATGTCCAGCACATCGAACAAGCCGGCTGGCTGCTGCTGCGCATGGTCGACGACGCGCTCGACCTCGCCAGCCTGGAGTCCGGCCGCCTGAGCCTGAACCTGGAGCCGGTGGCGCTGGACGGTGCGCTGCAGTCGGCCCTGCACGAGGTGGCGGTTACAGCCACGCTGGGTGGCGTGCAGCTGCAGGCCGCCGCCGCGCCCCCGAGCGCCCGCGTCAGCGCCGACGCGAACCGGCTGCAGCAGGTGCTGGCCCAGGTGCTGCACCACGCGGTGCGCCACAACCAACCCGGCGGCAAGGTCGAGGTGTCGGTGCGGGCCGAGCCGTCGGCAGCGTCACCGGTCACCGGCTGGACGATCAGCGTTCACGACACGGGCCCCGGCCTGTCTGCGGAACAACTGGAGCATTTGTTCGAACCCTTCCACCGCCTGGGACGCTGGCCTGGCGCCGTCCCCGACAGCGTGGGGCTGGGGCTGGCGCTGATGCGGCCGCTCCTGCACCGCATGGGCGGCAGCGTGGCCGTGCGCAGCACACCCGGTCAGGGCAGCTGTTTCGACATCAGCCTGCCGGCAGCCTAGCCCGCCGGGCTTCGCCGCGGCAACGTCCTACAGCGCGGCTTCGCACCGGCCGATGGCACCTGCTGCCCGGCTTGGCTAGCGTCAGGCGATGACCGCCCTGCCTCACGCTCGTCCGCCGCCACGAATCTCGATCCAGGCCTTGTTCGCCGTGCTGCGCAACGCCACGGTCGGCTTCTTCGACCACCAGACGCCCACGCGCGGCGCCGCCCTGGCCTACTACACGCTGTTTTCGCTGGCGCCCATGCTGCTGATCGCCATCGCCGTGGCGGGCGCCGCTTTCGGCGAGGAAGCTGCACGGGGCGAGATCTTCCGCCAGCTTGCCGGCCTGCTGGGGAATGCCGGTGCGGCGGCGGTGCAGGAGCTGCTGGCCAGTGTGCAGCTGAACCGCCAGGGTCTGGTGGGCGGGCTGCTCGGCCTGGGGCTGCTCATCCTCGGCGCCACCACGGTCTTTGCCGAGCTGCAGGGCTCGCTCGACGAAGTGTGGCGCGACGCCCGCGCGCTGTCGAAGCGGCCGACACGGGCGCCCTGGTGGTCACTGCTGCGCGCGCGGCTGCTGGCCTTCGGGCTGATCCTGGCCACCGGCTTCCTGCTCATCGTGTCGTTGCTCGCCGGCGCGGTGCTCGCCGCGCTGGGGCAGTGGTGGCAGGGTCAGGCGCCGGGCTGGGAAACTGCACTCGTCGTGCTGCACCTGGTGCTGTCGACCGGCCTGTCGGTCGCGCTGTTCGCGATGATGTTCCGCTTCCTGCCGAGCGTGCACGTGCCCTGGCGGCACGTGTGGCTGGGGGCCCTGGTCACGGCCGCACTCTTCGCGCTGGGGCGCTGGGCCATCGGCTGGTACATCGGCACCGCCGCCATCGGCAGCGGCTTCGGCGCCGCGGGCTCGCTGGTGGTGGTGCTGGTGTGGGTCTACGGCTCGGCGCAGGTGTTCCTGTTCGGCGCCGAGATCACGCGGGCGGTGGCCGAACACCAGGCTGCCTCCGCGCCCTGAAGCCGGCAGGGCGCGGCATTCAGTCGCGGTCGGCCGGCATGGGCAGGGGCCCGGCCGAGCCGCCCGGCTGCAGCCCCGCGGCGGCAGGCTGCGCTTTCGTCTTGCGCGCCAGATAGCTGTAGAGCACCGGCACCACCACCAGCGTGAGCAGGGTGCTGGTGATGACGCCGCCGATGATGGCCCGGCCCATCGGCGCCTGGATCTCGCCGCCGTCGTTCAGGGCCAGCGCCAGCGGCAGCATGCCGAAGACCATGGCCATGGTGGTCATCACGATCGGCCGCATGCGCGTCATGCCGGCGGCCAGCAAAGCCTCGGGCACGCTCGCACCGGCCTTGCGCGCATGGTTGGCGAAGTCCACCAGCAGGATGGCGTTCTTCGTCACCAGGCCCATCAGCATCACCAGGCCGATCATGCTGAAGACGTTGAGCGTGCTGCCCCAGAACAGCAGGGCCAGCATCACGCCGATC
>JANOBX010000004.1:0-8375 GCA_031411875.1 Burkholderiales bacterium
TCATTCCCACTCGATCGTCGCGGGCGGCTTGCTGCTCACGTCGTAGGTGACGCGGTTGATGCCGCGCACCTCGTTGATGATGCGGCTGCTCACGCGTTTGAGCAGCGCATACGGCAGCTCGGCCCAGTCGGCCGTCATGAAGTCGCTGGTCTGCACCGCGCGCAGCGCGACCACGTAGTCGTAGGTGCGGCCGTCGCCCATCACGCCCACGCTCTTGACGGGCAGGAAGACGGCGAAGGCCTGGCTGGTCAGGTCGTACCAGCTCTTGCCGCTGGCCGGGTCGATGAAGCTGCGCAGTTCCTCGATGAAGATGGCGTCGGCGCGGCGCAGCAGGTCGGCGTATTCCTGTTTCACCTCGCCCAGGATGCGCACGCCCAGGCCGGGGCCGGGGAAAGGGTGGCGATACACCATCGCTGGAGGCAGGCCCAGGGCTACGCCGAGTTCGCGCACCTCGTCCTTGAACAGGTCGCGCAGCGGCTCCAGCAGCTTCAGGCCCAGCTGCTCGGGCAAGCCGCCGACGTTGTGGTGGCTCTTGATGGTGACCGCCTTCTTGGTCTTGGCCCCGCCGCTTTCGATCACGTCGGGGTAGATCGTGCCCTGGGCCAGCCACTTCGCGCCCCGCGCACCGGCCTGCGTGAGCTTCGCCGCTTCCTGCTTGAACACGGTGACGAATTCGCTGCCAATGATCTTGCGCTTGGCCTCGGGGTCGGTCACGCCCGCCAGCTTGCCCAGGAACAGCGCGCTGGCGTCGACGCGGATGACCTTGGCGTGCAGCTGGCCCACGAACATGTCCATCACCATGTCGCCTTCGTTCAGGCGCAGCAGGCCGTGGTCGACGAACACGCAGGTGAGCTGCTCGCCGATGGCGCGGTGGATCAGCGCCGCAGCCACGCTGCTGTCGACGCCGCCGCTCAGGCCCAGGATGACTTCCTCGTCGCCCACCTGTTCGCGGATCTTCGCCACCGCGTCTGAGATGTGGTCGCGCATCACCCAGTCGGGCCTGGCGCCAGCAATGCCCAGCACGAAACGCTCGAGCAAAGCCCGGCCCTGCACGGTATGCGTCACTTCGGGGTGGAACTGCACGCCGTAGTAGCGGCGCGCCTCGTCGGCCATGCCGGCGATGGGGCAGCTGGGCGTGCTGGCCATCAGCTTGAAGCCCGGCGGCAATGCGGTCACCTTGTCGCCGTGGCTCATCCAGACCTTCAGCATGCCGTGGCCTTCGGCCGTGGCGAAGTCCTCGATGCCGTCGAGCAACTGCGTATGTCCGTGCGCGCGCACCTCGGCGTAGCCGAATTCGCGGTGGCTGCTGGCCTCGACCTGCCCGCCCTGCTGCACCGCCATCGTGAACATGCCGTAGCAGATGCCCAGCACCGGCACGCCCAGGTCCCACACCGCCTGCGGCGCGCGCAGCTCGTGTTCTTCATAGGTGCTGGCGTGGCTGCCGCTGAGGATGATGGCCTTGGGCGCGAAGCTGCGCACGAAGTCGTCGCCGACGTCGTTGGGGTGGATCTCGCAGTAGACATGCGCCTCGCGCACGCGCCGGGCGATCAACTGGGTGACCTGCGAACCGAAGTCGAGGATGAGGATCTTGTCGTGCATGGCAGCCCCGGGGAGAGATCAGGTGGCGGTGGCGTCGGCAGGCGCAGCCTGCCGCATCCTGCGGAAGTGCGACCAGGCCAGGCCCAGCGCAACGGCCTGCAGCAGCGCGCAGGCGAAGAAGGGCGCGCCGATGCGCCAGCCGCCGGCCGGGTAGTGCGACACCAGGCCCAGCAGGGGCGCGCCGATGGCCGGTGCGATCACCGCCATCAGGCTGTTCAGCGAACTGATCGAGCCCATGGTCTGGCCCTGGTGCTTGGCATCGGCGGCGCCGGAGATCAGGCTCTGCAGGCTGGCGGCCACGGTGTTTCCCAGAATGTTGGCGGCAATCACCGCGTACATCATCCAGCCGCTGCTGGCCAGGCCCCACAGCGCATAGGCCAGGGTCGACGACACCAGGCCCAGCACCGCCAGGCGCTGCGGCGTGAAGCGCTTGAGCAGGCGGCCGAGCAGCACGCCCTGCACCAGCGCCGACACCACACCCACTGCAAACAGCGACCAGCCGTTCTCGGTGGGGCCCCAGCCGAACTTGAAGGTGGTGTAGAGGACCCAGGTGGTGTACAGCGTGAACTGCGCCAGGCCCACGAAGGCCAGCACCCACACCAGGGGCGCGGTGTCCTTCAGCGCCGACAGCTGCTTCAGCGCCGCCACCGGGTTGGCGCGACTCCAGGCGAAGCCGCGGCGCTTTTCAGGCGGCAGCGACTCGGGCAGCACAAAGTAGCCGTAGACCAGGTTCATCAATGCCAGCACCCCGGCAGCGATGAAGGGCCAGTGCAGGTCGATGCCGCCCAGCAGCCCGCCCACCACCGGCCCCAGGATGAAGCCGATGCCGAACATCGCGCCCAGCATGCCGAAGCGCTTGGCACGTTCCTCGGGCGCCGAGATGTCGGCGACATAGGCGTTGGCCACCGCCGCATTGGCCTGCATGCCGCCGCCGATGACGCGCGACGCGATCAGCATCCACAGCGAGGTGGCAAAGGCCGTGGCGAAGAAGTTCACCGCCAGCCCGCAGAAGCCCAGCAGCAGCACCGGCCGCCGGCCGAAGCGGTCGGACAACGCCCCAAGTATGGGCGCGCCGAAGAAGCTGGCCAGCGCGAACGAGAAGGTCACCACGCCGTACCAGTAGGTCTGCTCCGACGGGTCGGTGGTGAACTTGCCGACCAGGGCGGGCAGCACCGGCACGATGATGCCGATCGCCAGCATGTCGATCAGCACCACCAGCATGATGAAACGCATCGCCGCTGGCCGAGAGGCGGCGGGCATGTCGGCCTTACTCGAGGCGGTAATTCGGCGCTTCCTTGGTGATCTGGACGTCGTGCACGTGGCTTTCGCGGATGCCGGCGGTGGTGATCTCGACGAACTCGGCCTGGGCCTGCATCTGCGCGATGGTGGCGCAGCCGCAATAGCCCATCGAGGCGCGCAGGCCGCCGGCCATCTGGTGGACGATCGAGACCATCGTGCCCTTGTAGGGCACCCGGCCCTCGATGCCTTCGGGCACCAGCTTGTCGGCGTTCGGGTTGCTGGTCTCGTCGGCTTCCTGGAAGTAGCGGTCGGCACTGCCGGCGCGCATGGCACCGATGCTGCCCATGCCACGGTAGCTCTTGTAGCTGCGGCCCTGGTACAGGATGACCTCGCCCGGGGCTTCCTCGGTGCCGGCAAACATGCCGCCCATCATCACCGTGCCCGCGCCCGCTGCGATGGCCTTGGCAATGTCGCCGCTGTAGCGGATGCCGCCGTCGGCGATGAGCGGCACGCCGCTGCCCTGCAAGGCCGTGGCGACGCTGTCGATGGCCATGATCTGCGGCACGCCCACGCCGGCCACGATGCGCGTGGTGCAGATGCTGCCCGGGCCGATGCCCACCTTCACGGCGTCGGCCCCGGCTTCCACCAGGGCCAGCGCGGCGGCGCCGGTGGCGATGTTGCCGCCGATGACCTGCACCTCGGGATAATGGCGCTTGATCCAGCGCACGCGATCGATGACGCCGGCGCTGTGGCCATGGGCGGTGTCGACCACCAGGGCATCCACGCCGGCCTTCACCAGCAGTTCCACGCGTTCCTCGGTGCCGTCGCCCACGCCCACGGCCGCACCCACGCGCAGCTTGCCCTGGCTGTCGCGCGCGGCGTTGGGGAAGTCGGTCTGCTTGGTGATGTCCTTCACTGTCATCAGGCCGCGCAGCTCGAACGCGTCGTTGACGACGAGCACGCGTTCGAGCTTGTGGCGGTGCATCAAGGCCTTGCCTTCGTCGAGCGTGGCGCTTTCGTTGACCCACACCAGGCGCTCGCGCGGCGTCATGACTTCACGCACGGGCACGTCCAGCCGGGTCTCGAAGCGCAGGTCGCGGTTGGTGACGATGCCCACCACCGTCTTGCCGTCGAGCACCGGGAAGCCCGACACGCCGTGCTGCTTCGACAAGGCCATCACCTCGCGCACCGCGGTGCCGGGCGACACGGTGATCGGGTCGCGCAGCAGGCCCGATTCGTAGCGTTTCACACGGGCCACCTCGGCGGCCTGCTGGCGCGGCGTGAGGTTCTTGTGCACGATGCCGATGCCGCCTTCCTGGGCGATGGCGATGGCCAGCCGGGCTTCGGTGACGGTGTCCATCGCGGCCGAAACCAGGGGCAGGTTCAGGCGGATCTGGCGGGTGAAGGAAGTCGACAGATTGGTGTCGCGGGGCAACACCTGGGAATAGGCCGGCACCAACAACACATCGTCGAAGGTGAGCGCTTTGCCGAGTAGGCGCATGAAAAAGGCTCCAGACGCAAAAAACGATTATAGGTAGGCGGCTGCCTGGCGCGGCAGCGTGACCGACTGCACAGCACCGCCCCACCCCCCCGGCACTACACTGACGGGATGCGCAGAACCCTGCCCGCCTCAGCTCGTCGACTACCCGTTTTTGCGGCCTTTCTGGGGCTTGCCTTGCTGTGCAGTGCCGCCCAGGCGCAGTGGACCTGGCGCGACAAGGACGGCCGCGTCACCGCCAGCGACCTGCCGCCACCGCGCGAGGTGCAGGACAAGGACATCCTCAGCCGCCCGACGGCCAGGCTGGCATCGGCCCGCCCGGCACCCGCACCTGCAGCCAGTGCGGCGGCGGCTTCTACGGTGGCAACGCCTGCAGCCCCGGTCGACCGTGAGCTCGAGGCCCGCAAGAAAGCGGCCGAGGACGACAAGGCGGCGAAGGCGAAGGCCGAAGCCGAGAAGCAGAACGTGCAGCGCGCCGACAACTGCCGTCGCGCCCGTGCCCAGGTGGTGGCCCTGGAAAACGGCCAGCGCATGGCGCGCGTGAACGACAAGGGCGAGCGCGAAGTGCTGGACGACAAGGGCCGCGCCGAAGAGACCAAGCGCGCGCGCGACGTCATCACTTCGGAATGCCGCTAGCCGCGGCGCCCGGCGGCACTGCCTTCGGTTCGGCGCGCTGGCGCTTGTAGCGCAGGCGCCGCGCTTCCTTCGGGTCGACGGTCAGCGGGCGGTAGACCTCGACCCGGTCGTTCTCGCGCAGCGGAGTGTCGTGCGGCTTCAGGCGCGACCAGATGCCGGCCTTGACGTCGGCCAGTACAAGGTCATGCCGTGCCAGCAGGCCGCTGCCGGCCAGGGCGTCGCCCAGCACCGCACCGTCCGGCAGGTGCAGCACCACCGCGTCCACTTGCCCTGGCGCCGGGCAGAACACCACCTCAACGCGCACCGTAGACGGCCTCGGCACGGCGCACGAAGGAATCGACGAAGGTGGCCGCCACCTTGTCGAACACCGGGCTGACCACGACCTCCAGCGCCTTGCTGGAAAAGGCATAGCGCAGGTCGAATTCGATGCGGCAGGCCTGCTGCGGGCTGTCCTCGCGGCCGATGGGCTTGAACAGCCAGGTGCCGTCGAGCAGCGAGAAGGGCCCGTCGACGAGCTTGACGGTGACCGATTCGCCCGGCACGTGCAGGTTGCGGGTGGTGAAAGCATGCTTCACCCCCATGTAGGCCAGGCCCAGGCGCGCAGTGATGCCGTCGTCGTGCTGCTCCAGCACCTCGGCCTTGTCGCACCAGGGCAGGAACCGTGGATATTGCTCGACCGAGGTCACCAGCTCATACATCTCGCTGGCCGAGTACCACAGCAAGACCGACTTTTTCACGTGCTTCATACAATGCGTCGATTGTAGGAGTGCCCACCTGCACCTCGCCCACCCAGCAGCCCATGGCCCACATCGCAGAAAACCGCCGAGCCCGTTTCGAATACAGCATCGAAGAACAATTCGAGGCCGGCATGGTGCTGGAAGGCTGGGAAGTGAAGGCCATCCGCGCCGGCCAGGTGCAGCTGACCGACGGCTACGTGCACATCCGCGACGGTGAACTCTTCCTCATCGGCTGCCGCATCAACGCACTGCGCGCCGCGTCCACGCACATCACGCCGCAGGCCGACCGCACCAAGAAGCTGCTAATGAAGAAGGACCAGATCCGCCGCCTGGTGGGCAAGGTCGAACAGAAGGGCTTCACCCTGGTGCCGCTGAACCTGCACTACAAGGGCGGGCTGGTGAAGGCCGAGATCGCGCTGGCCAAGGGCAAGGCCGAGCACGACAAGCGCAACACCGAGAAGGAACGCGACTGGAACCGCGAGAAGGGCCGCCTGATGCGGCACAAGGTCTCGTCCAAGAGCTGAGCGCCTAGGCGCCGAAGGCGGCGTCCAGGGATTGCGCAAGATCGGCCTGCAGGTCGGCCACGGCTTCGAAGCCTGTCGAGAAACGCACCAGGTGCCCCTGCCAGGCCTGCCCCGGCCGCAACTGCTTCAGGTCGTAGGGCACCACCAGGCTGACCGGGCCGGCCCAGGAAAAGCCGATCTTGAACAGCATGAGGCCGTCGACGAAGGCGTCGACCTGCGCAGCGCTGAAACGCGCGTCGAACAACACCGAGAACAAGCCCGCCGCCTGCGTGCAGTGCGCCTTCCAGTGGCCGTGCCCGGGCGAGCCAACGAGCGCCGGGTGCAGCACCTGCACGACCTCGGGCCGGGCCTGCAGCCACTGCGCCAGCGCACGACCGGTCGCATCCTGCGCCGCATAGCGCAGGCCGACGGTGGACAGCGAGCGCAGCACCAGTTCGGCATCGTTCGCGGCCACGCCCAGGCCGGTGCGCATGTGCGTGAGGTGGATGCTTTCGTGCAGCGCCGCACTGCGCGTGCAGACCGAGCCCATCAGCACGTCGCCACCGCCGCTGGGGAACTTCGTCAGCGCCTGCATCACGATGTCGGCACCGAGCTCGAAGCCATTGAACGCCAGGCCCGCGCCCCAGGTGTTGTCGAGTGCCGTCGTCACGCCGTGCGCGTGGGCGATGCGCGCGAGTTCCGGCAGGTCCGGGAACTCCATCGTCACCGAACCCGGTGCTTCCAGCCAGATGAGCTTCGTCTTCGGCCCCGTGTCCTTGCTCAGCAGCGCGGCCAGAGCGCCCGGGTCCATCGGGTCGTAGAAGCGATGCGTGATGCCCCAGCGCGCGAGTTCGTTGCACGCCAGTTCACGGCTCGGGCCGTAGACGTTGGCCGGGAGCAGAAGTTCGTCGCCCTGGCTCAGCAGCGCCTGGTTCACCAGGGCGATGGCCGCCAGCCCGCTGGGCACCAGGGCGCAGTGTTCGGCGCCTTCCAGCGCCGCGATGCGCGCTTCCAGCGTGAAGGTGGTGGGCGTGCCGTGCAGGCCGTAGGTGTAGCCGGTCTTGTGGCGCCAGTCGCGTGCGCGCATGGCGGCCACGTCGCTGAACATGACGGTGCTGGCCTTGTGCACCGCCACCTGCGGCGCCTGGAAGCCTGTGGGCGGCTGGTAGGGGTGGTGGATGAGGTCGGTGACGGGGTCGCGGGCCATGGGCGCTTTCGGGGGCGGTGCGGACGAGCCGGGGTGGGCGCCGGTCAGACCGGCAGGGCCACCAGATCGTGGCCGTCGGTGGCCATGATGCGGGCGCGCGTGAACTCACCCACCTTCAGCGTCTTGCTGGCCTTTTCGGGCGGCAGCAGGCGCACGGTGCCGTCGATCTCGGGCGCGTCGGCGTAGCTGCGGCCGCTGCCGCCCTTGCGGCCGAGCGCCGGCGCGTGGTCCACCAGCACCTGCATGGTGGCGCCGACGCGGCGCTGCAGCTTGCGCGTGGACACCTCTTCGGCCACGGCCATGAAGCGCGCGCGGCGTTCTTCGCGCACTTCCGCCGGCAGCATGCCCGGCAGGTCGTTGGCGGTGGCGCCCTGCACGGGCGAATAGGCAAAGCAGCCCGCGCGGTCGATCTCGGCTTCGCGCAGGAAGTCGAGCAGGGTCTCGAACTCGGCCTCGGTCTCGCCCGGGAAACCCGCGATGAAGGTGCTGCGCACCACGATTTCCGGACAGGCTGCGCGCCAGGCGGCCAGGCGTTCCAGGTTGCGTTCGCCGCTGGCCGGGCGTTTCATGCGCTTGAGCACGTCGGGGTGGGCATGCTGGAACGGCACGTCCAGATACGGCAGCACCTTGCCTTCGGCCATCAGCGGCAGCAACTCGTCCACGTGCGGGTAGGGGTAGACGTAGTGCAGCCGCACCCAGGCCCCAAAGGGCGCGGCCAGTTCGCCCAGGCGTATACACAGGTCGAGCATGCGCGTCTTCACCGGCTGGCCGTCGAAGAAGCCGGTGCAGTACTTCACGTCCACGCCGTAGGCGCTGGTGTCCTGGCTGATCACCAGCAGTTCCTTCACGCCCGATTCGAACAGGGCGCGCGCGTCGTTCAGCACGTCGCCGATGGGGCGCGAGACCAGGTCGCCGCGCATGCTGGGGATGATGCAGAAGGTGCAGCGGTGGTTGCA
>JANOBX010000005.1:0-3456 GCA_031411875.1 Burkholderiales bacterium
CGCCCATTGGATAGCCAGCGGAGTAGCTCTTGTTGTAGGCAAACTCGCCTCGATGCAAGAGCGTGTAGCCGGACAGGTCTGCGCTGGCAACCGACTTGTTGAAGAACTCACGCTGACTGATGAGGCCATGTTCGCCTGAGATGGTGAGCACGTTCTCATTGCCTACTGCGTTCTTCCGCGCCACTCGCTCAAAGACCTCGTCGAAGTCTCGGTAGCTCCAAGCCCGAACTTTCGTCGCGAGCCGACGCCTACCAGAAAGAAGAGAGCTCATAAACGAGCGATTCCGACGGTGCGTTACGCACAGAAGCCGCTGAGCCTTTGCAATGGCAGCGTCCCAAGAACCGAGAATTCGAGCAACCTTCCTCTGCTCATCGATCGGCGCTACCGGCACACCGATCAACTTCAACAGTCCAGCGTTCAGGTGCGACACGCCCCCTGAGTGGCCAAAGTCCCGGATCTCGTCGTACTTCCACGACAGGAATTGGAAGTAGAAGTCGGGGTCGTGGCCTTCGTTGAGGAGGATCGCTGCCGAGTTCTGGTTGGTGCTGGCCTCAATGGCCAGCTTGGCCACCTGTCCACGCGTCTTGCCCTGCCCGTACATTGCCATCAGCAGCGTGCCCGGCGGGAAGAGCTTGGCCGACGAGTTCTTCAGGCCCGCCTCGGTGATCTTCTCGACCGTGTCGGTGATGGTGTTGAACTGAATCTCGCCCGTGGTCACCCAGGGCACGCTACCGCCCCAGTAGCTCGGCTCAGAGCGATCCGGCGTGCCGCCAGAGGTGATGCGGGCGATCTCGCCCAGCGTGCTGCGGTGCCATCCTTCAGGCAGCATCGCTCGCTCCCTTCTTCGCAAGCTGTCGCTCGGCCTGCTGGACAGGCAGGCCGTCATTCATAGCCCAGCTCCTTCAAGTAGGCGTCCATCTGCAGTTCCAGCCCTGCCAGCTCGGCCTTGAGCTGCTCGCGCTCGCGGCGCACGGCCATCAAGTCGATCTCTGCCTCTTCCTCGAAGGTGTCGACGTAGCGCGGGATGTTGAGGTTGAAGTCGTTCTCGGCAATCTCGGCGGGCGTGGCCAAGTGGGCGTAACGCGCCACGGGCTGGCGCGCTGTGGCAGCGTCCAGGATGCGCTGCAGGTCGGCCTCGCGCAGTAGGTTCTGGTTCTTGCCGGCCTCGAAGTCGCGGCTGGCGTCGATGAACAGCACCTTGTCGTCGGCCTTGTGCTTGCGGAACACCAGCACCGCGGCCGGGATGCCGGTACCGTAAAACAGCTTCTCGGGCAGACCGATCACCACGTCGAGCAGGTTCTCCTCGATCAACCTCTGGCGGATGCGCCCTTCGGCCGCGCCTCGGAACAGCACGCCATGCGGCACTACAACGGCCATGCGGCCGGTGCCGGGCTTCATGGTCTCGACCATATGCAGGATGAAGGCGTAGTCGCCCTTCGTGCGCGGCGGCAGGCCGCGGCGGAAGCGGCTGAACTTGTCGGCCTCGGCGCCTTCGAAGCCCCACTTCTCCAGACTGAAGGGCGGGTTGGCCACCACGATGTCGAAGTGCTTGAGGCTGGCCGTGCCGTCCAGCAACTTGGGGTTGCGGATGGTGTCGCCCCACTCGATGCGGTGGTTGTCCTCGCCGTGCAGGAACATGTTCATCTTGGCCAGCGCCCAGGTGCTGCCGATGGCCTCTTGCCCGTACAGCGCGTACTTGCGCGCGCCGGTGCGCTGGCGGATCAGACGACCGCACTTCATCAGCAGCGAGCCTGAGCCGCAGGTGGGGTCACAGATCTCGTCGCCGGGCTGCGGGTCCATGAGCCGCGCCATCAGCGTCGACACCTCGGGCGGCGTGTAGAACTCACCTGCCTTCTTGCCGCTGGTGGAGGCAAAGTTCTTGATCAGGAACTCGTAGGCGTTGCCGATCACGTCGAGCTGGCCGACGCGGCTCTCGCGCAGGTTCAGCTCGGGCTTGGCGAAGTCTTCCAGCAGGTGGCGCAGGATGTCGTTCTTCTGCTGCTCATCGCCCAGCTTGTTGCTGTTGAAGCTGATGTCCTGAAAGACATCACGCAGCTTGCCGAGGTTGGCCTCTTCGATGGCATGCAGCGCCTTGTCGATGCGCTCGCCGTTGCCCGGCGTGTGCCGCAGTGCATGCAGGGCGTAGAAGCTGGCGCTGGCGGGCAGCACGAAGCGCTCGTTCTTGAGCATCTCCTCGATCAGCTCGGGGTGGTCGCCGTACTGCTGCTTGTAGTTGTCGTAGTGGTCTTGCCAGACATCGGACACGTACTTCAGGAACAGCATGGTCAGGACGTAGTCCTTGTAGATGCTGGGGTCCACCGTGCCGCGGAACGTGTCGCAGGCGGCCCAGACGGCGCCGTTGATGTCGTCCTGGCTCACGCTTGTCTTGTTCACAACGATGACGTTCATTGCTGGTCCTGCTTGCGGGTATGGGTTGCGGGCACGCTCAAGTCTTCGGCGATCGCCTGGAGCTGCTGTTCGCGGTTGGTGATGAGACGCTGCAACGCTCGGCGCTCCCGCTGTGCCAGTTCGGCCAGGGCGACGATGCGACGCTGTTCTGCGACCGCGGGAATGGAGAGCGCGAGTTGCTCCAGCACGGGCCGGCGAATGCTGAGTTGGCTGCTGCCCTCGGCGGCCTGCAGCAGCTGACGCTGGCAAGGGGACTGGTTGATCTGCCAGGCCAGGAAGTGAGGGTCGACATGAGCTGCGGCGTGGACACGGAGGTGAAAGAACGCCGGCACGCACACGGCGTGGCTTGGCGGCGCTCCAGCACAGACAGCGTAGAACCGGGCGCCCTTGGCGGCGAAGAGGATGTCGCCACCCTGGATCCAGTCAGGCTGCTTGCGGCCGGCAAGGCGGGTTCGAATCGCGCCCGCCCAGTCCACGCCGATCTCAGGCCCGACATCCTTCATCTGCACGACCAGGACATCGCCGTCCGCGACCTCTTCGACTGTCGTGCGGAAGGGGTAGCCGGCCTGCAACGAGGCCACTTCCGCCAGAACTGCAATACTTGCATCAAACGCCATACCGCAATAGTAACGGCAAAATCGACCGGCACAACGAAGTTTTGCAACTTTTCGATTGATGCGTTTTTTCCTGGATCCAGTCTAGAGGCTGTGGTTCCTGTCCAGCCGCTCTGCCGGCGGCCTAGCGTTGCGGGCCGATGTCGGTGGGTTTGACCTGCGGCGTGGCCTCGGGCGCCTGCCTCCGCGGCTCTGCAGCCAGCGTCGATGGCATGTCCCTCACAAACGCAGCGATGGACTTCGCGAGATTCCGGTCCGCCGGGTCGCCCGACATGGCCAGCGCGCGGCCCACGTGCATCCAGGCCTCGACGGCCTCCGACTGGTGCGGGTGCGGGGTGCGGTCGGTGGCCAGGGTCCAGCCGGTGGCGGCGTTCGGCCAGCCGCGGGCGGCGTCGGCGTACGGCGTCTTGGACCGGATCAGGCTCTCGACGAC
>JANOBX010000006.1:0-6763 GCA_031411875.1 Burkholderiales bacterium
GGGAACTTGGCGGTGATGGCGGTGCCGGTGGCGCAGGGCACGATGAGCAGGTGCTGGTTGCTCTGAAAGACGTCCAGCGCCTTCATCGCCACGCCGGTGTTGCAAAAGGCGATGGTGGCCGTCACCTTTTCCTTCAGCACCAGTTCCTGGGCATGGGCCAGGCCGGTGTCGGGGTCGGCCTTGTCGTCGCGGATCACCAGTTCCAGGGGGCGCCCGAGGTAGCCGCCTACCTGGTTGATCTCGTCCACCGCCACCTGCGCCCCGACACGCGCGCTGTTGCCCATGTCGGAAGAGCCGCCCGTGAGCGGCAGGATCAGCCCGAGGCGAATGGTGTCGCCCCGGGCGCTGCCAGCCGGGGCCTGGGCCCAGGCGGGCATGCCAGAGGCCCCGATCAGGACCGTCAGGCTCGCGAACCAGGTGATGACCTTGGACAGCATGCGGGATCTCCGAATCGGGCCGGCACCGATGAACAGGGCCTTCCCGGCCCCGAGCCGATGTCCGGCGAGCAAGTGCCCGCGAGCTTAAGGCGTGAGCCGCTGAACCGGTGGGTTATGGCGGGCGGCAGCATCTCAAGACCGGTGCATTTGCCCACTTTTCACCGGTCTCGAAGCCGGCGCGCGCGCGCCGATCTCAGTGCGTCGCGCCCGCCTGGCGGCGCCGACGCGCCCAGACCAGCACACCCAGGCCACCCAGCATCAAGGCATAGGTGGCAGGCTCGGGCACGACGGCGGCCACGCCCAGGTCGGGGTGGTCGGTGAAGAAGCCGTCCATGCCCAGCGCCAGGAAGGTCTGCACCTGGCCCTGCATGTTGCCGATGCCCGCCGGGCTCGGCCCGACATCGAATTCGTTGGGCAGGAAGGTGTTCTCGGCGCGGAAGGTCCAGCCGTGGATCTCCAGGCCCGCGGCATGCGCGGCCGACACGAGGCCGGTTTCAGCGCCCAGCGTGCCGTTGGCCGTCAACGGGATCATCAGGTTGGTGTTGGCGCCGACGCCCTGGGCGTAGTCGTTGATGAAGTCCAGCCCCGCCGCCGAGGCCAGGTCGGCATAGGTGCGCGGGTCGCCGCTGACGGTGAAGTCGTAAGGCCGGCCCGCCGCGTTCAGCAACTGCACCACGCGGATGTTGGTGAGGCCGCCCACATACTGCATGTTCGAGACCTCGAACGACTGGATGTAGACCGGCGCGCTGGCGTTGTTGCCGTAGTTCGCGTGCAGGATCTGCACCAGCCGGTCTTCCATGCGCACCAGGTTGTTCGCGTCGGTGAAGTTCTTGAAGTACGTGGGGTGCTTGGTCTCGGGGTAGATGCCGATCGGGCGGCCGAGTTCGGCGCTGCGCGTCTGCGCCAGCGTGATCACCTCCTGCAGCGTCGGGATGGTGAGCTGGTTGTTGAAGGCGTTGTTCCCAGTGCGCAAGTCGCGCAGCCGTTCCTGGGCGCGGATGTCGCTGCGGATCTCGGCGGCAGTGAAGTCCTCGGCCCACCAGCCGCCCACCTTCACGCCGTCCAGGGTCTTGACGGTCAGGCGGTTGGCGTACTGAGGCAGTTCCCAGACGTTGGTGCTGGTGTCGGTGCGGTTCAGGACGGGCCGGCCATCGGCGCCGATGACGATGTTGCCGGCCGCGTCAAGGTTCACGCGCGCCAGCATCGGCTCGTGGCGGGCCAGCAGTTCGCCGTCCTTGGTCATGACGAGATCGGGCTCGATGAAGTTCGCGCCCATCGAGATGGCCAGATCGTAGGCCGCCAGCGTGTGTTCTGGCCGGTAGCCCGAAGCGCCGCGATGGCCGATGACGATGGGCGAAGCGCCGAACAAGGTGCCGTTGGCATGGGCCGGCGCGGCGGGTACGAGGGCGGCGGTGGCTGCCAGCAGCATGCCGGCAACCGGGAAGGTGGCGAAGTGCATCGGGTCTCTCCTGAAATTGGGGGTTTCGCCGCCGACAGGCGCGCGTGCTTTGACCTTAGGTGCCTGTCGTGACGCCACCGCGACAGGCTGTCAGCCAAGGAGTTCGCCCAGGGCCGGTCGAGGTGCGCCCTGTGCAACACTTGTTCACGCTTGGAAGCCAAAAATAACCAGGCCGGGTCGGAAGCGCCCTGCCACAGGAGGGGTGGATGCGTTCAGCAGCAGAGGCCTATGGCGACGACGACGCGGACGATCGCCCCACTGGCCTGATCGCGCGACCTGGCTGGGCGGTCGCCGCACTGCTTGGCCTCGTGCTGGCGGTTCTGGTGGCCTGGACGCAGAAGCCCGACCCCCTGCCCGGCCGGTTGAGCGAACACAGCTGGCTCGAATGGCTGCGGTACCCGGTCGAGAGGAACGCCCTGCTGCGACTTCCGGCCATGCCGGGCACGATGCTGGCCCTGCACGTGCAGGCCACGGACCCCGAGGCCAAAGACCAGACTCTGTGGGTCGTCGGCCGCGGAGGCAGCATCCTGATCAGCCGCAATGGTGGACAGAGCTGGGAGGCGCAGCAAAGCGGCACCGACAGCGACCTGTTCAGCGTGCACTTCGACCCGCAGGGACAGCGCGGCTGGGTGGCGGGCGCGGGCAGCACCCTGCTGCGCACGCTGGACGGCGGGACGACATGGAAAAAGATCCCGCCTGCCACGCTGCTGGGCAACACCGAAGCAGGCCAGTCGCGCCAGGTCACCCTGAATTCAGTGCAGTCCCTGGAAACGAATCGGCAGCAGGTCTTTGTCGGCAGCAACCGTGGCCACGTGTTTCGCTCCAGCGACGACGGCGGAACCTGGCAGCAGGTGCGCCTGAACCCTGAAAAAGCCAACCGCAACGGGCTGCGCCTGGACAGCAAGGGGCAGCGCGGCTGGTCCAGCGGCGCCGGGGTGCTCAACTGGACGGTCGATGGCGGCAAGACCTGGCAGCAGGCCGAGTTCGTGGGTGAGCTCGCCGCTCCAGTCGACGCAGAGGTCTTCGAGCTGCCGGGCTTCGCTGGAGACGGGGAACGCGGCTGGGTCGTCTCGCGCAGTGGCGCCCTGTTCGCCACGTCCGACGGCGGCCGCAGCTGGCGATTGCAGAAGATCCTGACGCAGGCGCCCGCGTCGGTCACGGCCGCGGCCACAGCCGTGACCGCAGACACCAGCCCCGCCGAGACGCGGCCCGCGGTCACCGAGCCCCGGCCGCTGCAACCCCGCAGCCTGCACGTGGACGCCAGGGGTGAGCGACTCTGGCTGGCCGCGGCCGACGGCTCGATCTGGCTCAGCACCAACGGCGGCAGCGAATGGACCCAGGCCGCCGCCGAAGCGAAGACTTCGCTGCGCCGCATCGTGATGGACGAAGCCGGCCAGCGCGGCTGGGCCCTGGGCGCGGATGGCGTCATCCTGAGCACCGACGACGAAGGGCGGACATGGGCCAAGCGCACGCAGGGCGCGTCGGCCGTGGTGCTGGCATCGCACGCCAGCGAGGATCGCAGCCAAATCTGGCTGGCAGGCCACCAGGGCCTGTTGATGACGTCGACAGACCGTGGCGGGCTCTGGATGCCGCAAGACACGGGCGTGACGGACAACCTGCACGGACTGGCGTTCCTGCCCGACAAGCGCAGGGGCTGGGCCGTGACGCAGGCGGGCAACGTCATCGCGACGGCTGACGGCGGGCGCAGTTGGCGGGCCCCGGTTCCGGTGTCGAAACAGCGGCTGCGCTCGGTCCATGTGCATGAGGCGCCCGGCAGCGTCCTGCTCTGGGCTGCTGGCGACGGCGGCGAACTCTGGCACTCCGTCGACGGCGGCATCACCTGGCAGCAACGACCCGTGGCGCGACCCGCTGAAAAGGGCGAGACGAAGACCCCAGGGGCGAGCTTCCTGCTGACCTCGCCCATCCATCGCGTGCGCATGTCGCCTGATGGCCGCCGCGGCTGGGCCGTGGCCGGCCGCGGGTGGCTCGCAGAGACCGTCGACGCCGGCGCCACCTGGCGCGCGCGGCGTCTGAAGGTGGGCAAAGACGACCATGAGCGCCCGTTGCGCGACATCCGCTTCGACAAGGAGGGCCGCTGGGGGCTGATCGTCGGCGACGGCGGTGCCATCTTCGTCAGCAAGGACAGCGGTCTGAACTGGCGCATGGCCGCCAGCAACACCGAGGTCTCGCTGCTGACGGTGGACATCCCTGCCAAGGGCGACCGCAGCTTCGTGGCCGGCGAAGGCGGGTTGATCCTGTCGAGCAAGGACAACGGCGACTCGTGGGAACCTGCAAGGCAGACCGTCGCCTCGGCCCGCACGACACTGGCCATGGACGCCAGCGGCCAGACCGGCTGGGCCTTCGGCTACGCGCCGGCGCTGCTGAAGACGACGAATTTCGGCGACTCCTGGGAGAGTCAACGCTGGCCCACCCGCCCCGAGCGACTGCCTGCGCCCTGGTTCTGGTTCGCGCTGGTCGCGGTCGGCGCAGCCGTCTGGCAGGCGTTCAGGCCGAGGCCGCTGGCCAGCGCACGCGGCGTCGAAGCCATGGGCACGACCGACGCGCCGACCGAGGACTTTTCGCGCGACCGCCTGCAGTTCGCACCGCTGGCACGCGGCATCTCGCGCTTCCTGCGCAACACGCGCACCGAGCCGCCGCTGACGATCGCCATTTCTGGCGATTGGGGTTCGGGCAAGAGCAGCCTGATGGCCCTGATGTGCGCCGACCTGCGACGTTATGGCAGCCGGCCGGTGTGGTTCAACGCCTGGCACCATCAAAGCGAGGAACAGATCCTCGCGGCCCTGCTGACAGGCATTCGCAACGAGGGCCTGCCGTCGATGCGTTCACCCGATGGCTGGCTGTTCAGGTTGCGCCTGCTGTGGCTGCGTTCGCGGAAGCACTTCGTGTTCTCGCTGCTGGTTCTGCTGGCGCTGACGGTGCTGATCAGCTACCTGGTCAGGACACGCGCCGAACCGGGAGAGTGGACGAATCTCGTGACCTGGGCCGGCCAGCTGCCAGCCACGCTGGACGCGCTGGCCAAGAACAAGCCGCCCCCGGGAATGAACGCCACGGCGGTCGGCGCACTCTTCAGCCAGATGTTGGCCATCCTGGTCGGCGTGGTGGGGCTGCAGAAGGGGCTGAAGGCCTTCGGCGCCGATCCCTCCGTGCTGGCGGCGCGCACCGCCGCCAACTTCAAGATGAAGGACGCGTCGGCGCAGACCGGCTTTCGAGCACGTTATGCCGAGCAGTTCGACGAAGTGACACAGGCGTTGCCGTACCGGCTGGTGATCGTCATCGACGACCTGGACCGCTGCCGGCCGGAAGCGGTGCTGAGCGTGATGGAGGCGGTGAATTTCCTGGTGTCGTCCGGCCGCTGCTTCGTCGTCTTCGGCATGTCTACCACGCGCGTCGAAGCAGCCTTGGCCCTGGCTTTCGAGAAGATTGCCAAGGAACTGGTCGAGCTCGACAGCGCGCTGCCCGCCAACGCCACGGCCGAGCAGAAGGAACGTGCCGAACGCGAGCGGCGCCGGGCCTATGTGCGCGACTACCTTGAAAAACTGATCAACCTGGAAATCACGGTGCCACAACGCACCGACCTGCCGCCCGAACAGTTGCTGTCGCAGTCGACCGGGCAGGACACCTGGGCATTGCTGAGGCAGGCGCTGGTGTTCTGGCCCGTGGTCCTGGCAGCGGCGGTGGTCTTCGTGGGCGTGGGTGTCGGCCGTTCGGATTTCGGCGGCCTGTCGGCCGGTGCGCCGGCACCGAAGCCAGCGGCGATGAGCGCCGCGCCCTCGACTGCCGGTGACGGCGATGAAGGCGGGGGCGGGGAGCGAAGCAGGCAAAGCAGCGCAGATGCCGCGGCCGGAACACAGGCGACCGACGCGGGACGCACCGCCAGGAAGGCTGATCCCGCTCCCACGCCAAGGCTGTCGGACGCGCGCAGCCTGCGCGGCAGCAACAGCACGCCGTCCCACTGGCCACTGGCAGCGGTGTTCTTCGCCTTCGTTGCCGTCACGGGCGCCGTGCTGGTCTATCGCGTGCGCCATTCACAACGCCATGTCGAGGACACGCAGGACTTCAGCGATGCGCTGCGCATCTGGCTGCCGGTGGTGGCGCGCCGGCGGTCCACGCCCCGGTTGATCAAGCGCTTCGGCAACCGCCTGCGGTACCTGGCGATGCTGCAGCAGGCCGAACTGCCCGAGCCGCCATTGCGAGAGCTGCTGCAACAGCGCTGGCAGCAGCTGACCCGGGCTGGCCGGGCCGCGCTGTCGCAGACACGGCGGGCCCAGCGGGCCGCCCACCCCGCGCTGGCCGAACACCGGCTGGTGGCGCTGGGCGCGCTGCACCACGCCTTCGGCCCCGCCTGGCGCCTATGGCTGCAGCCCGCGTCCACGGTCGACAGCATCAAGCCAGCCGATGCAGCAGGCCCAGACGCTGGGAACGATCCAGCTGCGCATGCCGGCGTGCGGGATGCGGGCTCACCGAATGTGGTGGCCGACGAGGTGGCCAAAGCAGTCGCGGCGTACGTCAAGGCCACCCAGCCAGACGACTGGCCGCCCACTGCCGATGAACTTGCGCTGTTCGACGAAGCCTTGCGCGGCGTCAGGCTGTCCCTGGCCGGTGACGGCCTGCGAACCGAGCCGCCGCGCCCATCATGAAGTCCCGCCCCTGGCAGGCGCAGGCGGCGGCACAACGGGTTCCAGCGCGCCGACCCGCCCAGCAAAAAGGGCCCTCGGAGGGCCCTCGTGGCTGGGATGTGGAGCGGGTGAAGGGAATCGAACCCTCGTATGAAGCTTGGGAAGCTGCCGTTCTACCATTGAACTACACCCGCGGCACAGCCCGGATGTTACGACACGGGCGCGCGGCC
>JANOBX010000007.1:0-3199 GCA_031411875.1 Burkholderiales bacterium
GGTGTCCTGGCTGATCACCAGCAGTTCCTTCACGCCCGATTCGAACAGGGCGCGCGCGTCGTTCAGCACGTCGCCGATGGGGCGCGAGACCAGGTCGCCGCGCATGCTGGGGATGATGCAGAAGGTGCAGCGGTGGTTGCAGCCTTCGCTGATCTTCAGGTAGGCGTAGTGGCGCGGCGTGAGCTTGATGCCGGCCACCCCACGGAATTCCTCTCGGGCGGCGGGCACCAGGTCCACGAAGGGGTCGTGCGGCTTGGGCACGTGCAGGTGCACCGCGTCCATCACTTCCTGCGTGGCATGCGGGCCGGTGACGGCCAGCACCTTGGGGTGCACGCTTTTCACGAGGTTGTCGCCACCCTGCCCGGCCTTGGCACCCAGGCAGCCGGTGACGATGACGCGGCCGTTCTCGGCCAGGGCTTCGCCGATGGTGTCCAGGCTTTCCTTCACCGCGTCGTCGATGAAGCCGCAGGTGTTGACGATGACCAGGTCGGCGCCGGCGAAGGTCTTGCTGGTCTCGTAGCCCTCGGCGCGCAGCTGGGTGAGGATGAGCTCGGAGTCGGTCAGGGCCTTGGGGCAGCCCAGGCTGACGAAGCCGATGGTGGGGGCATGGGAGGTGTCGGTCATCGGCGGATTTTCGCCCATGAACGCCAGGGCTCAACCCAGCAGCGCGATCAGGCTCCTGGCCGCCTGCTCTGGCGCCATCTGTTCGGTCGCAATGCGCAGGTCTGGCGCCAGCGGGGGTTCATAGGGCGAGCCGATGCCCGTGAAGCCCTGCAGCTGGCCACTGCGGGCCCGCCGGTACAGGCCCTTGGGGTCGCGTGCTTCGGCCACGACCAGCGAGGTGTCGATGAAGATCTCGAAGAAGCGACCCGGTTCGAACAGCGCACGGGCCAGGTCGCGGTCGGCACGGAAAGGCGAGATCAGCGCGACGATGACGACGAGCCCGGCGTCGGCCATCAGCTTGGCCACCTCGGCGGTGCGGCGCAGGTTCTCGGACCGGTCGGCGGCGGAAAAACCGAGGTCACGGTTGAGGCCGCGGCGCAGTTCGTCGCCGTCTAGCACCACCGCGCGCCGACCCTGCGCCCGCAGCAACTGGCAGGCGGCCTGCGCAATGGTGGACTTGCCCGCGCCCGACAGGCCGGTGAACCACAGCACCTGCGCCGGCAGCATGCCCAGCGCGGCAAGGCCGGCCTGCTCTGACGGCATCAGCGCTTCGGCGGGAAGCCGGGCACGCCCGGGAACAGCGTGCTGGCCTTCTGCATTTGCTCGAACAGGCTCTTGCTCTGCTCGACATAGCTGCCCATCAGCCCCTGCAGCGCGGCCGGCTGGCCGCTGAGGAACTGGGTCCACAGCTCAGGCGACAGCTGCTTCGGGTCATACAAGCCCTTGCTGCTGTGCAGGAACTGCGCCTGCAGCTCGGTGAAGGCCTGCAGGTTCTTCTCGAGCATGGTGCCCATCACGCCCTGCATGGCGTGGCCGTAGAAGCGGATGATCTGGGCCAGGGCCTGGGTGCTGAACATGGGCACGCCGCCCGATTCTTCTTCCAGGATGATCTGCAGCAGGATGCTGCGGGTCAGGTCTTCGCCGGTCTTGGCGTCGCGGACCTCGAAGTCCTCGGAGGCCAGCACCATGTGCTTCACGTCGGTCAGGGTGATGTAGCTGCTGGTCTGGGTGTCGTAGAGCCGCCGATTGGGGTACTTCTTCAAGGTGCGCACGGCCGCCGGTGCGGGCTGGGCGGCTTCGGCCGATGCGTCGACTCCGGCGGGGGCTGCGCGGCTGGCTGCAGGGGCAGCGCTGGCCTTGACGCGTCGGGAGGTCGGCATGCGGGGCGCTTTCGGCGTTGACGGGAAGTTGTCACATTCTAGGGATCACCCGCAGGTCCCTCGTGCCGGTTTTCCCTGCCGGCCTGGCCTGCCGTCCTAGCCCGCGGCCCTGGCAATGAAGTTCGGGTTGTCGAAGCCGGGCTTGCCGTAGCGCAGCGGCTGGCCCTGCAGATCCAGCACCTCGCCGCCGGCTGCGCGCAGCACGGCATGACCGGCGGCGGTGTCCCATTCCATGGTGCGGCCGAAGCGGGGGTAGAGGTCGGCCTCGCCGGCGGCCAGCAGCCCGAACTTCAGCGCCGAGCCCGCGGCCACCCGCGCGGCGACACGCTGCGTGGCCAGCCAGGCCTGCAGCTCGGCCCCGTCGCCATGGGCGCGGCTGACGGCCAGGGTGGCGCCCGCGGCCGGCATCGGGCGGCAGGCCATGCGGCGGCGTCCGAAGGCGTCTTCGAGCCAGGCCCCCTGCCCCGGCACGCCCGCGTACAGGCGGTTCAGCGCGGGCGCGTACACCACACCCAGCACCGGTGCGCCGTGTTCGACCAGCGCGATGTTGACCGTGAACTCGCCGTTGCGCAGCACGAACTCGCGCGTGCCGTCGAGCGGGTCGACCAGCCAGAACCGAGACCCGACCTCGGGCACGCGGCCCGCGGCGCAGGCCTCCTCGGCGACCACCGGCACGCCGGGGTCCAGCGCCTGCAGGGCCGGCACGATCAGCACTTCCGCACGCTCGTCGGCCAGCGTGAGTGGCGAGGTGTCGGCCTTCTGGACGACGTCGAAGTCGCTGGCATAGACCTGCAGGATGGCCTCGCCGGCACGCCGGGCGAGTGCTTCGACTTCGGCGAGCAGGCTGAGCAGGTCACCGGGCGCCGACTTGGCCGTCATGTCGGCGCCACCTGGGCGAGGCCACGGCGACGCTGCATCCACGCCCACACCTGGCGTGGCAGGCGCCACAGGAAGCGCAGCAGCACCAGCGTGGCCAAGGCTTCCAGGAAGGTCAGCACGAAAGCCGGGAACGCGCTCCAGCGTTCTTCGCGACGGCGGTACTTGGCGACGGCGCGGTCGCGCGAGATCTCGATGCTGTCGTAGAAGCTGGGAATGACCAGCAATGTCAGGAAGGTGCTGGTGATGGTGCCGCCGATGATGGCCACCGCCATGGGCCGGTAGAACTCGCCGCCCTCGCCCACACCGATGGCCACCGGCAGCATGCCGGCGATGAGCGCGAAGGTGGTCATCAGGATGGGCCGCAAGCGCTTGCGGCCGGCGGTCATCAGCCCCACCTCCCGCTCCATACCCACGTCATGCAGGTTGCGTGCGGCGTCGAGCACCAGGATGGCGTTATTTGCCACCAGGCCCATGAGCATGATTACGCCGATGAAGCT
>JANOBX010000008.1:0-121493 GCA_031411875.1 Burkholderiales bacterium
CGCTTGAAAAAGCCCGCCACCCGATCGACGCCACGCTGCGCATGGACGGCAACTGGTTCGAGTTGATCCAGAGCCACCACGCGCTGATCGAGGCAGCCTTCGACGTCGTCATTGCCAGCAGTGACAGCCCGCTGGACAGCCGTCAGCAACGTTTTCGCCGGCTGGCGCAGTTGATGACGGCACATTGCGTGGCGGAAGAAAACGTCATCTACCCTGCACTGGCCATGTACGGATTGCAGTCGGAGTCGGACAAGCTGTACCTCGACCAAGCGCATGCGAAAGTGATGACGGCTGTGCTGGACTTGGCCGACGACAAGGGAAGCGCCGACTGGCTGGAAAAGGCACAGGCCCTGAAGCTGGTGGTCCTTGAACATGCCAAGGGTGACGAAGAGGCCGATTTGTTCCCCCGCCTGATGGCCGAACTCGATGTCACGACGGCCATGAAACTGGGCGCAGCCTACCGGCGCGAATTCTTGTCCGTGTCTTAACAGGCCATTGAATTACCGCTGATGAATGCGCGTTCCACCCTGGCATTTCGGGTCGGTGAGTTCATACAGCCCGTTGGTTTCGCCAGAGCGACCTCAGTTGACCGATTTCGAGGTCATTCGAGCTCTCGGAGGTGGTCAATTCGATCTCCTGGCCGCTCATTGGGCGCACTGCGGGCGCAATGGCACCAAGGTCCGCAGCCGTTTGAAGTTGTAGGCGGCCATCGTCAGCGTCAGAAGCTGGTCGACCTTATCCAGTCCCTGCACCATCACCTGACGGATCGGGCCGATGAGCTTGCCCCAGCCGAAGCACTGCTCGATGCGCTTCCTCTTGCGCTGGCTGACTGACCGCATAGCCAGGGTGCCGGGTCGTGCGGCTGTCGATGGCGCTGCCGCCGTTGCGGTTGAGCTTCTACGCGACGTGCGGCGTGACGTTGATCTCGCGGCACGCCTTGACGAAGCCCTTGGTGTCGTACGCCTTGTCCGCTCCCGCCGTCACGCGCCTGCCCGGGCCGCCGACGTCGGCCAGCATCTGCGCGGCGACATCGCGCTCGCCTGTGCCGTCCGAGATGCTGGCTTGCACGTTGACCACCAGACCATGTCGGTTGTCGGTCAGCACATGATCCAGGCAGCTCGGCAGAGCAGGTGCTGAATTGCTCTCGCGGTACAGCTGCGACTCGGGGCCGGTCGTGGATTGGTGCGTCTCGTTGCTGCGTGGCTCGCCGCGCCAGTCTTCGGGAGGGCGCCCATCATCCGAGCCGTCCTTGCGCCGCATGCTCTTGTGGCTGGCCCAGGCCTGGATGAGCGTGCCGTCCACGCTGAAGTGCTCGCCCGACAGCAGCCTGCGCTGCTCGGCCATCTCCACGGTGGCGTTGAAGAGCTCGGTGATCGCATCGTGTTCGCTGAGCCGGTCGCGGTTCTTGCTGAACACCGAGTGGTTCCACACGGTGTCCTCGATGGCCAGGCCGACGAACCAGCGGAACAGCAGGTTGTATTCGATCTGCTCGACGAGCTGCCGCTTGCTGCGTACGCTGTAGAGCACCTGCAGCAGCATGGCCCGCATGACCTTCTCGGGTGCGATGCTCGGGCGGCCGCCCTTGATGTCGGCCATCGTAGATGGCCGAGAACGTCGCATCCATCTTGGCCAGCGCGTCGTTGACCCAGGTACGGATTGGTCGCAAGCGATGGTTGGCCGGGACAAAGTCCTCCAGCTTCACCGTCGTGAACAGGCTCTCGTTGTAGCTGTCGGCTCCACGCATTGGCGGCTCACCTCTCGTCGATCGAAATCGCCATGTTCGCTGCCGCGACTGGCGGCGTCGATTGGTACTTCAACGGCCTGTTAGGCCTCTATGGTCCCGATAAGACTGAACAGGTCGAACGGCTTGAATAAGTAGGCGTGTCTTCCCTTCGGTTCGTCCTTCTGCCTTCCACGAGGGCCGGCTCGCGGCAGCGCGAGGTCCTCCGCCAGACGAGTTCGACGCCGCTTTGCTGGCGGGCCGACGTCCATGGCTCGACCATCATCACCTTAGCGCCCTGCCCATCCTTCAGGGTCAGCTTCTGATCGACGACCTGCTTCGGGCTGCGAGCACCGCTTTCGATGCAGACCCGCGTGCGTTGCCAACGGGAACCCCGCTTGCCGCTGGTTCACCGCTCGGAACGGAGAACAACCGCATGCTGACGCCCAACCAAATCGCTGCCCCGTCCTGCCCGCCGGAAGCCGGGCTGGCAACGGCTTCCCACGTGTTGCCGCTCCGGACGATCCGGCTTCGTGTCAACGGCATCGAGCAGCAGCTCGCCGTCGAGCCATGGGTCACCCTGCTCGACCTGCTGCGCGAAAGGCTCGATCTGACCGGTACCAAGAAGGGCTGCGACCATGGCCAGTGCGGTGCCTGCACCGTTCTCGTCGACGGCAAGCGCATCAACGCCTGCCTGACCTTCGCGGTGATGCGCGACGGCGCTGACGTGACCACCGTCGAGGGCTTGCCGGCACTCGCGGGCCGGCTCGACGAGGCAGCGCTGCATCCGCTGCAAGAGGCGTTCATGGCCCACGATGCGTTCCAGTGCGGCTACTGCACGCCCGGGCAGCTGTGCTCGGCGGTCGGGCTGCTGAACGAAGGCCGCGCGAGCGGCCCGAACGTGATCCGCGAGTTGATGAGCGGCAACATCTGCCGCTGCGGCGCCTATCCGCAGATCCTGCGCGCCGTTGCCGAGGTGGCACTCGCGCCGCCTGCAGCCACGGTCACCGCACCTACCCCCAAGGCGGGCCCATGAAGGCCTTCGACTACGCGACTGCCGATTCACCTGCGGGCGCGATCGCTCGTCTTGGCGGCTTCATGGCTCATGCCACCGAGGCCACTGCGCGCAATGCGGCCAAGTTTATCGCCGGCGGCACGAACCTGATCGACCTGATGAAGACCGACGTGATGTGGCCGCTGCTGCTGGTGGACGTCAACTCGCTGCGGCTGGACGCCGTCGAAGACGTCGAGGGCGGCGGCCTTCGTCTGGGCGCCCTCGCCCGCAATGCCGACACCGCCTACCACCCGTCGGTCCGGGCACGCTACCCCTTGTTATCGGCCGCCATCCTTGCCGGCGCCTCGCCGCAGATCCGCAACATGGCGAGCAACGGCGGCAACCTCTTGCAGCGGACCCGCTGCTGCTACTTCTACGATACCGGCGTCCCCTGCAACAAGCGCGAGCCCGGCACAGGTTGCCCGGCAATTGGAGGGTTGGCGCGGCAACTCGCCATCCTCGGCACCAGCGAACACTGTATCGCGACCCATCCGTCCGACATGTGCGTGGCGCTGGCAGCCCTTGAAGCCACCGTGAAGGTTCGCTCGGCAACAGGCGAGCGCTCGATTCCGTTCGACGCTTTCCATCGACTGCCGGGCGACCGGCCAGACGCCGACACGACCCTCGCCAACGACGAGCTGATCATCGCCATCGAGCTGCCACCGGGCAACTTCGCCCCACACTCGACCTACCTCAAGCTGCGCGAACGGCTCTCGTACGCCTTCGCGCTGGTCTCGGTCGCAGCGGCGCTCGACCTCGCTGAAGACGGCACGATCCGCAGCGCACGGATAGCGCTCGGCGGCGTTGCCCACAAGCCCTGGCGCGACCTGCAAGCCGAGGCCTTGCTCGAAGGACAGGCGCCTTCTCGCGCTGCGTTCGGGGCTGCGGCGGACATGTTGCTGCGCGGCGCACGCAGCTTCGGCGTCGGTACAGGATCGAACGCCTTCAAGATTGCGATGGCGCGCAGGGCCGTCGTTCGCGCCCTCGAGATGGCGGGCGCGGGGGAACTCACCAACACTGGCGAAGACGCCCATCGCGCCGAGGACGACTCATGAGCAGGAGCTTGGAAAACCTGCAGCAGCCGATGGCCGAGATCGGCACCGGCCCGGTCCAGATCGGTCAGGCCTTACCGCGCATCGACGGCCGCCTCAAGGTCAGCGGGCAAGCTCGCTACGTCGGCGAGCACCAGGCTGAGGACATGGCCTACGGCATGGTCGTGAACAGCACGATTGCCAAGGGCCGTATCGTCGCGATGCATCTGGTCGAGGCGCTGGCCGTGCCTGGCGTGATCGACATCCTGTCGCATGCGAACCGGCCGAAGGTCCGATCGCTGGGCCTGTTCTACAAGGACATGACAGCGCCAGGCGGCACGCCGTTCAAGCCCTTCCATAGCGAGGGCATCCTGTACAGCGGCCAACCGGTGGCGATGGTCGTCGCCGAGAACTTCGAGGCTGCACGGCACGCCGCTTCGCTGGTCCGCATCGACTACGAGGCCGAGCCGCACCAGACCGACCTGCTCACCGATCTGGCACGCGCGCACAAGCCTAGCCGTCTCAAAGCCGGCTACGCCCCGCCGCCTGCCGATCGCGGCGATGTGGATGCGGCCTTCATCGCCGCATCTGTCAGGATCGACGCCGAGTTTTACAGCGGCGTCGAACACCATGTACCCATGGAAATGCACGCAACGACCGTGCTGCGTGGCGCCGACGGCCACTTGACCATCTACGACAAGACGCAGAGCTCGCAAAACAGCCGCTGGATGGTGTCCCGCGTGTTTGGCCTGTCGGAAGATAAGGTCACCGTGAAGAACCCGTTCGTCGGCGGTGCCTTCGGCTCGGGGCTGCGGCCTCAGTACCAGCTGATCCTGGCGGTGATGGCGGCGCTCAAGCTCGAGCGCTCGATCAAGGTGGTGCTCACACGCCAGCAGACCTTCAGCTTCGGCCACCGCCCCGAGACCTGGCAGCGGGTTCGCCTGGCTGCCGACCGCGACGGCACATTGCAGGCGATCCATCACGAAGCGATCGCCGAGACCTCGCGCATCGAGGATTACGTCGAGGTCGTCGTCAACTGGTCGGGCCAGCTCTATCGCTGCGACAACGTCCGGCTCGACTACAAGCTCGTCGCGCTCGACCGCTACAGCCCGATCGACATGCGGGCCCCCGGCGCAGCGCATGGCGTGCACGCGATCGAGGTGGCGATGGACGAGCTCTCGTACGAGCTCGGCATGGACCCGCTCGCGCTGCGCCTCAAGAACTACGCCGAGCGCGATTACTCGGCAGACCTGCCGTTTTCGTCGAAGGAGCTGAGCGCCTGTTACGCGCAGGCTTCCGCGCGCTTCGGCTGGGGGCAACGAAACCCACTGCCGCGCTCGATGCGCCAGGGTCGCGAGCTGATCGGATGGGGCATGGCGACCGGCACCTGGGACGCGATGCAGATGTTCGCGCGCGCCCGGGCGGTGCTGCATGCAGACGGTCGGCTCGTCTTGAGCAGTGCGGCCACTGACATTGGCACCGGCACCTACACCGTCATGACCCAGATCGCTGCGGCTGCCATGGGCCTGCCCATGGAACGGGTGACTTTCGAGCTGGGCGACTCGACGCTGCCGGTAGCGCCCGTCGAAGGTGGCTCGTCGCACGTCACGACGGTCGGCTCGGCTGTCGAAGGTGCCTGCGAGAAGCTGCAGCGCGAGCTCTGGTCGCGGGCCCGGAGGATGCCGGATTCGCCATTTGCCGGGAGCCGCTTCAAGGACGTGGAGTTCGTGGGCGGCGAGATGCGGTTCGTCGGCCGGCCGGCGGCCCGGCTTGCACTTGTCGAGATCCTGGCCGCCCTCGGCGAGGCCTCGATCGACGTCAAGTACCTGATGCTTCCCAACATGCTGAAGCAGCGCAAGTACACCCGCGCCACCCATTCGGCGGTGTTCTGCGAGGTCCGCGTCGACGAGGATCTGGGCATGGTGCGGGTCACCCGCGTGGTCAGTGCCATCGCTGCCGGCCGGATCATGAACGCGCGAACGGCGACCAGCCAGATCATCGGCGGCATCGTCTGGGGGATCAGCGGGGCGCTGCACGAGGAGACCTACACCGACCATGCGCTCGGCCGCTTCATGAACCACGACCTTGCCGGCTATCACGTGGCGGTCAACGCCGACATCCACGCCATCGAAGTCATGTTCGTCGACGAGGACGACCGCATCGTCAGCCGACTCGGCGCCAAGGGGGTCGGCGAGATCGGCATCGTCGGCGTTTCGGCGGCGATCTCGAATGCGATCTTCCATGCTACCGGCAAGCGCCTGCGCAGCACGCCGATGACGCCGGACAAGATCATGTCAGTCTAAGCTGCCGGGGCTCCGATTGCGCGAAAGGCCGGACAGCGTTCCCCCAATCCAGCACCGACCCGTCGCACGCGCCATCAGACGGTCGTTCTCGTGGCAGCGCCTTTGGCGCCGGCGCGGCCGCCGACGCGAATGTGCTTGGTAAGAAGCGACGCGTAGTGTCGGACGCATGAGGGCCTCGGCGTTTTTTCGTACGGATGCTTAGTCCCATTACAGCCGGTCTGGCCGCGTCCCGGGCCCGCTCAGGCTCCGGACTCACACCCTCCCGCCGCCGGTCTTCTTCTTGGCATTGGACTGCGCCTGGGCTTCGGCTCGGAAAGCGTCCCGGGTCCGGTATGCATCGAGGTCCTTGGTGAGCGCAGCGAGTTCGCGGTCCCGCTGGGCCAGCTGGGCTTCGAGCGCGACTAGGCTGCCGGTCTCGCCCCGCGACATGAGGTTGTTCAGGTGTTTCGACGCCTCCTGCAGATTCCGCTCGCGGCTTTGGAGCGATGCGTGTGCGGCCTGCGCCTTACGCCGGGCATCGTCGAAGATGGACGCCACCCGCATCGCGGACACGGCGCACGATCTCCCCAGCCTGGAAGCGTTCGCCGAAGCGCAGGGGCTGGAAGACGAGCGTCAGTCCGATCAGATCGCGGCCTACGAAGCGCAGTACGGTCCGTCCACCCGGCGTCTGAGCCGGCGCGGCCGGCTGATCAGGCGCCAGCTCGACGCGCTGCGCGGGCTGGAAGGGCAGGTCGCGCAGGCACCGCAGCCCGGCGATGCCGTGGCCACCTGGCTGAACCCCAGGCTGGCCGGCCATCTGCAGGCGGCCGACATCTTCACCCTGGCCCAGCTGGTCGAACGCATCAATGGCATCGGCCGGCGCTGGTACGCCGGCATCCAGGCGATGGGGCAGGGCAAGGCGCAGCGCATCGTCGAATGGCTGGCGCAGGTGGCCCGAGAGCACCCCGACAGCCAGGGCCTGGGCATCGGCCGCCATGTCGCTGTGCCGCGCAGCCAACTGTTCGCCCACGAGCTCCAGGCCGTCGTCGCGTCGGCCACCGCCATCCGCCCGCTCGAAAAGTTCATCGTGCCGACCGAGCTCGACGGCAGCCGCGGCCTGTACCGCCGGCCGCGGGCCCAGTGCCTGCTGAAGGCCGACAACGACCACCAGGCCATCCTCGCCTGGCTGCGCTCCAAGCATGGCCTGACCCCGGACCAGAAAGCCCGGCTCAAGGCCCGCCGGCGCCAGCGCTTCCTGCTCTGGGCGGTCACGCACAAGGGCAAGGCCCTGTCCTTGACATGCGACGGGGCTACGGTTGTCCGAAGTCGTGGCGGCCACGGTCGACGACCAGCAGTGGGTCGAGTACCCCGCCGATGCCTCGGACGAGGAGCCAATGGAGGGCTGGCTGCTGCGCGTTGTCGGCAAGGGGCAGAAGGCGCGCGAGGTGCCTTTGCCAGCCGATGCCGTGGCCGAGCTGGCCCGCTACCTGGTGTCGCGCGGGCTCGATGCCGACCCTGAAGACTTCGGCAACCAGGGCGCGCATCTGCTCGGCAAGGCCAGCGACGCCGCCGAGCGTGCGCCCGGGCTCCATGCGGGACCGAACAGCCGGCAGGCCATCGACCCCCGGCAGGGCATTGCCGCGACGACCTTCTACAACCAGATCAAGCGCTTCTTCGAGGACTGTGCGGGTGTCCTGCGAGGGCAGGGCGATGCCAAGGGCGCTGAGCGATTCGACAAGGCCAGCACGCACTGGATGCGCCACTCCCACGCCAGCCACGCCATTGCGAGTGGCATGCCCATCGAGATCGCGCAGCAGAACCTGGGCCACGCCTCACTGTCGACCACGACGATCTACGTGACGACCGAGAGGCGCCGGCACGAAGGCTGTGGCAGCGTTCTGGGCCAAGTAGACAGCCGTGCGGCTGGCGATCGGCCAGGTTCGCGCCGAGCCACCGGCAAGCAACCGCTTGCAGAGCGAGACAAACCAACGCGATCAGACCCTCACCGACTGCTCAGGGTCTGTGTGATGTGTAGGCGCGTGGCTCTGATCGGCCTGCTGCCCGACGCCCAGCAGCGCAGCCATCGTCATCAGCGCGGCGAAGGACAAGGCGGCGAAGGCGGGAGTGGGGTGTGTCGATGAATGCCATGTCTGTCGTCGACGCCGCCCTTCGCCTGCGCGCTGCGCTAGGCTGCCAGATGGCGGGCAGCCGGATTGCCATCCCGCGGCGATGCATGAACACCCCGCTGTCCCGAGAGTCCCCGCGCCGCGCTGGTCGGCCAGCAGCCTGAGCCGCTATGCCCAACATCTGCTGGGTGGCCGACAGCTGGTGGTGGTGTCTCAGCGCCAGCCCATTGTCTACACGCGACAGGCCGGGGGCATTGAAGCCCGTGTGCCTGCCGGCGGCCTGGTCAGCGCGGTGCTGCCGATGATTCAAGCCTGCGGTGGCACCTGGGTCGGTGAAAGCACCGGTGACGGCGACGCCAGCGTGGTCGACGCACAGGGCTGCGTGCAGGTGGCCGGCGCCGGCCCGGGCTGGACGGCCCGTTTGCTGCGTCTGCCCCAGGCGCTGCGGCGCGCCCACAACGACGGCTTCAGCAACGGCGGTCTGTGGCCAGCCTGCCACAACGCGCCGACCGCGGCGCGCTTCGAGCTGACCGACTGGCGCGCCTACCGGCATGTCAACGCCCTGTTTGCAGACGCCGTATGCGCAGCCATAGCCCGCGCCGATGCCGTGGTCCACGTCCATGACTACCACCTGTGCCTTGTGCCGGGCCTGATGCGTGCACGTGCCCCGCGCTCGACGATCGTCCACTATTGGCACATCCCCTGGCCGCTGCTGGCCGAACTGCGGGTGTGCCCCTGGCACCCCGAGCTGGTGCGCGGCCTGGCTGCGGCCGACGCCGTGGTGTTTCAGACGCGCGAAGATGCCGGCCGCTTCGAGCACGCCTGCGCCGCCCTGGGCGTGCGCCCTCGGGCGGCTGTTCGTGCGGTGCCGATCTCGATCGCGTGGCCGGCCGCGTCCGAAGCACGGGACGCTGCAGCTGCATCAACTGCGCAAGGTGGCGTGGACGTGGCGGATGCGCTGGGCGCAGCCGGTCTGCCTGCGGCCGGCGGCATGCCGCGTGTGGTGCTGGGCGTCGACCGCTTCGACTATGCCAAGGGCCTGGTAGAGCGGCTGGCCGGCTTCGAGCGCCTGCTGGAAAGCCAGCCGCAGTGGCGCGGCGCCGTCACGCTGTTACAGGTGGCGGCCCCCACGCGTGAGGCGGTGCCGGCCTATCGGGCCTACCGGGCACGCGTACTGCAGCGCGTGGCGGACATCAACGCCCGCTTTGGCCGGCCGGGCTGGCAGCCCGTGCAGTGGCGAACCAGCACGCACGCGGCGCACGAGCTGGAGGCGCTGTACCGCAGCGCCGACGTCTGCCTGGTGACCAGCCTGCAGGACGGCATGAACCTGGTGTGCAAGGAATACGCTGCGGCGCGCGACGACGAGTCGGGCTGCCTCGTGCTCAGCCGCCGCGCCGGTGCGTCGCGAGAGTTGAAGGCGGCCCTGCTGGTGGAACCGCGCGACGCCGATGACATTGCCGCCGCGCTGCACCGGGCGCTGTGCATGTCGCCGCAGGAACAGCGCCAGCGCATGCGTCAGCTGCGCGCGGTGGTTCGCAACTTCAACGTCCACCGCTGGGCCGCGCGCTTGCTGGCGGCGGGGCAGGCCGCCGTGCTCGGCCGCCAAGCCCCAGATCGCTTGCGCCCCCGCTCCCAGTCGTTCGCCAAGGCCGCATGAAGAGTCGCGCGCTGCGGCCCGCCACCCATTCGCGTGCGGCGCAGCTCTTACGACCCTGGTTGCAGGGCCGGCCGCTGCTGCTGTTCGACTTCGACGGCACCCTGGCCCCGCTGCAATCGCACCGCGACACGGTAGTGTTGGCGCAGCCGCTGCGGCTGGACCTGCGGCGCCTGGCCCGCCGCTGGCCGGTGGCGGTGGTGTCGGGCCGCGGCCTGGCCGACCTGCGCGCGCGCCTGGGCCGCGGGCCCTGGCGCAGCTACGGCTCGCACGGCGCCGAAGGGCAGGGCGGCGCGCAGGCGCGGCGCGCACAGCAGGCTTTCACAGCCACGCGCCAGTGGTGTGCGGCCCACCGCAGCGAACTGCTGCACGCCGGGCTGGACTGGGAAGACAAGGTCTGTTGCGCCGCGCTCCACGCCGCGCAAGGCGTGGACCTGGCGGCCGCGCTGTGCTGGCTGCGCAGGCAGGGGCTGGGGGCCTCAGTCCACATCGAGGCCGGCCACCGAGTCATCAACCTCAGCGCCGCCGGTCTGCCAGACAAGGGTGACGCCGCTCGGCACGCGCTGCGCTGCAGCGGCGCCACGGCCTTGTTGGCGTTTGGTGACGACCGCAACGACGAACCGGCTTTCTCGGCGGCGCGCCGCTGCGGCCTGGCCTTTCGAGTTGGCGCGCCGAGTGCGGCCACAGAGCCCAGCGCTGCCGCGTGGCGGCTGGCCGACAGCCTGGCGGTGGCCCGCTTGGTGCGGCGCCTGGGCCGGCTGCGCCTGGCACGCACTGCGAGGCGGGGACTCAAGCATCGAACAGGCTCATTGCGCTGGTGACCAAGCCTTCCTGCTCGCCGACCGAGCGGCTGTCGTGCGACCAGACATCGATGCGGAAGTCTTTGTCCAGCCAGCCGCCCACCCAGCACCGGCCCAGCCGTTCCTGCAGCAGCGCATGCACGGCGTCGCCGCTGCGCCGCGCATCGTCGATCGGCGGGCGCCAGTGGCAGGCGACCACGGTACCGCCGGCCGCCAGCGCCGCAGCGCAGCGCGCGCCCAGGTACGCCAGCGCGTCGTCGCTGAGGTAGTAGGCCAGCTCGCTGACGACGACCAGATCAAACCGCCCGTCGGGCCAGCGCTCCGGCAGGCGCAGCGCCTGCACTTCCACATGCGCCTGCCCGCGCAGCCGCTGCCGCGCCAGCACCACCGCGCGCTCGCTGGCGTCGGCCGCCAGCAGGCGGTCGCAGCGTTGCGCCAGGGCGGCGCTCAGCTCGCCATTCGCGCAGCCGTGCTCGAACACCCGTCCGTAGTGCGGCCTGGGCAGCGCCGCCAGCGTGAGGTCGCGCTTGCGCTGCTCATACCAGCGCGTGCGGTAGCCCCAAGGGTCCGGGTGGGACTGGAACAAAGCGTCGAAATCAGGTGGGTTCATGCGCAGCCTCGAAGAAGAATTCCACTGGCCAGGCGGCGCGGCGCTGAATGTCGCGGCACAGCACCGCCGCGCCCGCCGCGCCGCGCGCCTGCCGCTGTGACCGGTGGCGGCGCAGCGCGCAGCGCTTGCGCGCCAGCGCGGTGGCGTCCAGGCCCAGCTGGCCCAGGCGCGCCCAGGCAGGGCCCGGCGAACCCGGCCGCGCCCAGTGCCACAACCACACCGGGGCCTTCCACAGAGCGCAGCCCACGCGGGCCGCGGCGGCGCGGGCGGCGTGGCCCGCTGCCTCGTGGTCGGGGTGGCCGTCCCAGGTGCTGGTGACCACCACCGTGTCGCCGGGCTCGAACAACTGCACCAGGCGGCGCTCCAGCATCGCTTGGCGCTGCGCCACGCCGCCGTCGGGCAGATGCAGCGGGCGCAGCGCCGAAGGGGCCAGGCCCAACGCTTGTACGCTGCGCCGCTGCTCGTGACGGCGCTGGCGTGCCAGCCGCGCGCGGCGGCCCGGCGTGGCGTTCCCGTGGCTGCGTTCGCCGCCGGTCATGGCCACCACCAGCACCGGCCAGCCCGCGGCCCGCGCACGCAGCAGCAGGCCGGCGCAGGCCAGCACCTCGTCATCGGGGTGCGGCGCCACCACCACCAGCCGGGCGCGGCCGATGGCCAAGGCGATGCGCGAAGTTGGCGTTGCTGCGCCGCCCAGCATCGCCAGCCAGCGCTGCGGCCGCACGCGGGCGCGATCACCAAAGCTGCGTGGTGCTCTCAGTGGCCACGGGCGTTGCTTCACAGCGACCAGGCCCCGTGGCCGTCCGCCTGCGCCTGCGCCGTCTGTGCCGCCTGCGCCGCTGCCTGGCCGGCCTGCAGCAGGTCGCCGTCGCCGTGGCACTGGCGGATGAAGATCGGCAGGTCGGCCACCAGCTGAGCCAGCGCGGCGTCGCGGCAGATCGGCGTCGGGCCGAGCGCGCGCAGCACCTCGTCTTGCACCAGGCGCGCGGTCTGCTCCACCGACAACCGCAGCAGTCGCACCGCATCGGCAAGGTCGGCCGCGGGTTCGGCGTCGATGGCCGCAGCAGTGCGGGCCAGCAGTGCCGCGCTGTGCGTCAGCGCCACGCTCACGCGGCCCAGCGCGAGGGCGCGCAGGGCCCGCACCTCGGCCGCGGCGCCGTGTGGAGCGCGGCACAGCACCAGCGCCAATTCGCGCGCGGCCCCGAACCAGCACGCCGCCACGCCCGCGCCGCCGTGCCAGAAGCCCGGGCGCTGCAGGTAGGCACCGGGCGCACCCACGGCCACCGCCATCACATCGTCGAAGGTCACGTCGGCACTGGCGCTGGCGGCCATGCCCACCGCTCGCCAGCGCGCGCTGTCCACGCGCAGCCCCGCCGTGCCCAGATTGACAGCGAACAGCTGGCGTTGCCCGCCGCCCACATGCGCAGTGACCAGAGCGTGGGTGATGGCGGAAGCACCCGAGCACCAGGGCTTGACGCCGCGCAGCGTGCCCGTCTCGCCGTCACGCAGCATGGGCTGCTGAGCGGTGGGCACCCAGTCGAGCGAAGTGCCCGCGGCCTCGGCCGCCCACACGCCCCACATCGCGCGGGGCGAGCTGGGCCGCGCCGGCGACAGCTCCGCCAGGATGGCCAGCGCATCGGTGTGGCCCTCGTAGAGCTTGGCCAGCGACAGATCGGTAGCGCCCACCGCGGCCAGTGCCCGCCAGCGGTCCAGCGTGCGCCCCGCGCCGGGCAGCGGCAGCTGGTCGAAGCCCTTCCCGATCAGGCGTCGCAGGGCCGCGGCGGGCGGGGTGGGGCCCAGACCGCGCTCCGCGGCCGCCGGCTCCGCGTCGCCCAAGGCGCGCCTGACGCTGCCGGCGCTGGCCAGCATGCCCGGCCTCGGCGAAAGCGTCGACGAAGGAGTGCATGACTGTGTTGTCACTGAAGTCTGCGCGGTCGGGGCGGCCGCCTGGCCGGGCCGAGGGGCCAGTGCGCTCACCGCGCGGTTGTGGCCAGCGGCAGGCCGCTCAGCTCACGCTCGATGCGGGCCACCAGCGCGCCGAAGCCAGCAGGTGCACGGGCGTCGCGCCGGGCGCTGGTGGCCACCCGCGGCAGTGCCGACCACGCGATGCGTACGCCGGCTGCTTCCAGCGCCTTCACCAACGCCACGTCTTCGCTGCTGGCGTGCGGCTGGAAACCGCCAGCGCGCCGGTACGCCGCCGCGCTGACGCCCAGGTTGGCGCCATGGATGTGGCGGTGACCGTCGGCATCGCGGTAGGTGTCGGCGTGCTGGCGGCGCAGCCGTTCGCCGTTGGGGCCCCAGTCGTGGACTTCGATCGTGCCGCACACGGCGTCGCAATCCAGCGCCAGCTGGGCGGCCAGCCAGTCTGGCGCCACCTGCGAATCGGCATCGGTGAACGCCAACCAGCGGGCTCCGGCGGCCAGCGCCAGCGTGGCGCCCGCCGCGCGTGCGGCGCCGACGTTTCCGCCGGGCGTGCTGACGGTGCGTACGCCGGCACGGCGCGCCACGTCGGCGCTGCCATCGGTGCAGCCATCCAGCGCCACGACTACAAGCACCGGCTCGCGCTGCAGGCAGGGGTGGCCGGCGGCGCGAGCCACCGCGTCCAGCGCGTTCGGCAGCAGTTCGACCTCATTGTGGGCCGGGATGACAACGCCGATCACAGCCGTACCTGCGCGTGCTGGGGATTGAATCGTGGTGGGGGGCTTGGCATGCGCTTCTCCGTGACTCGCTCGGCGTTCCACCACCGGCACGGAGCGTGCCTGCCACAGGGCAGCACGCCGGCGGGGTTGCCGTAACGCCGGACCGGGAAACCTGGGCCGCGCCAGCCTTGCCGACGCCGATGAGTCACGCGTCGAGATCCCGCGGCTTGACGCAGTGGTCGCCAAAGCCTCCCTGAAGCGCGGTCGGATGCCAAGAGGTATCGGCGGGGTGGTGGGCAGCCCACCACAGCTTTTCCGGCGTCTAGACCGACGGCGCCCTGGGTTGTGGGACGACCTGCGGCGCCGGGTCCGACCTGCCCAGGGGCTTGTCATCGCGCCGCGGTTCGAACCCCTTGGAACTCGACCTCGGCGCGGCGGTTCTGCGAGGAAGCTCATCAGCGTCAGACCAGCCACCGACGTGCCGCCACAGGCGCGAGCAGGAATGTCTGCCGCACCCGCGCCGCGCTGACGTCGTTGCCGTCAGAGGTCAGCACTCGCAGGCCCGCGCCCGAGCCCGCGTCGGATTGCAGCTTGGGCGGCAGCAGGCCGACCGAGGCCAGCACATCGATCCGGCCCGCCATCAACCGTCGCAGTGCCAGCGCTTCGGGCGCGGGGCGACTTGCGCGGGGGCGGGCAGGCTTCGCGACAGGCGCGTCGTTTGCCCAAGTTGTTGGACCTTTTCGACCCTTCCTTGTTTCAGTGGAGAACGCCATGCACCCGACGAATGAAACAGCGCGCACCGCGCGCGACGAGTCCTCTCAACATGCGCCCCAAGCCCCCGGGGGCGCAGCGGTCAACCGCGCCGCGACCGTGGCCACCAGTGCCGCGCTGGGCGGTGCGATGTCCGGTGCCTTGGTGGGCACCGTGGCTGGCCCCGTCGGCGCTGTCGTGGGTGCAGCGGTGGGCGCTGTCGCCGCGGGCTTTGCCGGCAACGCCGTGGCCGAGTCGGTCGACGCCAAGGCTGAGCGTGCCTACTGGCAGGACCGCTACGCGGAACGCCCCTACGTGCCGCAAGGATCGGACTTCGACGACTACGGGCCCGCCTACGGCTACGGCGTGGACACCTATGTCCGTGAGCCGGCGCTCAGCTTCGACGACGCAGAAGCCGAACTGTCGCGCAACTGGACGGCTGCGCGCGGCACTTCAGGGCTGGACTGGGATCGTGCCCGCCCCGCCGCCCGCGAGGCCTGGTGGCGCGTGCGCGAAACGCGCCAGCCGGGCGGCGACCCGGAACGCCGCTGACACGGTGTCCTTGGCGGCGTCCATGCCCCGAGGTTGACGGCGCCCGCGCCCTGAGGAAGCGCCAGGCCCTGCTGGTGGCCGACGACGTCGGACACGTGGTCTCACATGTGAAGCGTAGGTGAGCCCCGGCAATGGCGCGCACCTGCCTGTCAGACGCCGCCGGCTTCCCATGCTCACCTCTTCCTGCATCACGCCGAGCAACTGGTGCGTTGCGGGCCCAGGCCTGGCCCGGCAGCATGAATCACGCTGATCAGTACGGGTTTCTATCCCGGACCCTGCCCATGCCAACGACCCCGTCCAGCCCACCTTTTCTCATCGCCGGTACGCCAATGCCATGAGCAGTTCAGGCAAAAAACGCAGGCCACCCGCGGCCCCGGGCCGGATTGCTCCGGCTCGCCCGTCCTGGAGTCTTCTGGGCACCGAGCCCTGGCGCGCGGCGACCGAATGGCTTGCCCATGCGCTGGATCGTGCATCGCCGCCCACTCCCGGCGATGGCCATCCCGTCATCGTCTTCCCCGGACTGGCCAGTGACGGCCGCGCGTTGGCGCCCCTACGCGACCACTGCGCCCGTCTGGGCTATCAGGCCATGGACTGGGGCCGCGGCCTCAACGTCGGCCCCAAAGGCGACCTGGACGAGTGGCTGTTCGGGCTGGCCGAAGAGCTGCGCGACCGCCTCGGTCCTGGCGCGCCGGCACCGACCTTGATCGGCTGGAGCCTTGGCGGGCTCTACGCTCGTGAGCTGGCCAAGATCGGGTGGCCTGTACGCCAGGTCATCACCGTCGGTACGCCCTTCAACGGCAGGCCCGAGCACACCCATGCTGCTTGGTTGTACCGGTGGCTCCATGGCGCACCGGCAGAACTGGACGCGGCGCTGCACCGCCGTCTGCGCGTGGCTCCACCGGTGCCCACCACCTCGATCTACAGCCGCAGTGACGGCATCGTCGCCTGGCAGGCCTGCCGGCACGACCGGCCTGGCCCACGTGTCCAGGACATCGAGGTCCAGGGCAGTCATCTGGGCATGGGCTGGAACTCGCGCGTGATGCAGATCGTGGCCGATCGCCTGGCCCAGCCGGCGGGCAGGTGGCGTCGCATGACCGATGTTCGGGAAACCGCCGCAGGCGTGGTGCCTCCACCCCGGGCGCCGCGATTGCCGTTGCTGCAGCGGCTTGCAAGCTGCCGGGCGACCCTGACCCAAGCGGTCCCCGTCTCGCCCCCAACCTGAAGGAGAACAGCCATGAATTCGATCGGAAATGTCGGCGCTCTGCTGCCCTTGTGGATCGTCGGCGCGCCGTTCTTGGCCGGCCTGATCGCCATGTTCAGCACACCCAGACCTGCACGAATCCATGAGCGCGAAGAGCTCGCCACGCCGCGTGCCGTGCCCCGTTTCTGAAGCCTCGTTCAGCCCCGACCCTTCAAACCAGGACAAGTCATGAAGCTTTCCTCTCTGCCCTACCGCACCGCGGCCCTCGCTTCTGCGGCAACGCTGTCGCTGGCCCTGCTGGCCGCCTGCGACCGGCGCCAGCCCGAGGTGCCGAGTCCGAGCCCGTCATCGCCCACCACGCCAGACACCTCGTCCAGCACGACCTCTGGCACATCGCCCGGGACTTCCCCGGGTGTCGGGTCCGGCGGGATGACCACCCCGATGCCCGACCCCACCGCGAGCGGCCCCATGCCGCCGGCCTCTGCTGCCAGCCGCTAGTGCTTCCGGAGTCGCCACAGCCCTTCTGACGCCCGTGCTGGGCAACGCCTGCGGCTGCCGCGCACCCTGGGCTTCAGGCACACGCCTTGCCGCCGCTGAAACCCCCTTACATTGAACGGAGACAGAGCATGCCAAGCGACACCACCCGTTATCTCACCGGGCTGTTCAAGGATCGCGACAACGCCGAGCGCGCCTACCAGGGCGCGGTCGACCGCGGCTACCAGCACGACGATCTGAACCTCGTGATGTCCGACGAGACCCGAAAAAAGCACTTCGGCAAGGACGCTACCGGCGTCATGGCCGATGGTCGCCAGACCGAGTTGGGAACCAAAGCCGGCGAGGGAGCGGGCATTGGTGCAGGCATAGGCGGCACCCTGGGTGCGATTGCCGCGGCCGTCGCTGCGGTGGGCACGACCATCGCGTTGCCGGGTCTGGGCCTCGTGATCGCCGGCCCGGTGGCCGCCGCGCTGGCAGGCGCGGGGGCCGGCGGCGCGGCTGGAACGCTGGTCGGGGCTCTCATCGGCTGGAACATTCCCGAGGAGCGCGTCAAGGAGTATGAAGCCGGCATTCGCGAAGGCGGCATCCTCATGGGCGTGCGGCCGCGCAATGACGAGGATGCCACCCACCTCGAGCAGCACTGGCGCGATGCGAGTGGGCAGGCCGTCTACCGCTGAACGAGGTCGCACTTGTTGGGCGAGACGCGATGAATGCAGGGCTGCCAGCGCCGGGCGCGATGCGTTGGCAGATGAACTGCGGGGCGCACCATGACAGAAATCGCTGCCGAATGGGGACCACCCGAACCGCTGGTTCTTGACGCCAGGTGCGTCATCGGGCAAGTGCGCGACGAGGCGATGTTTCTCGTCGACACGCAAGGCCGCGTCGCCAGCTGGAATCACGGCGTCCGAGAGATCCTGGGGTGGGAGGCGCAGGATTGGATAGGGCAGCCCGTGTTGGTCGCGTACACGCCCGACGACATCGACAACGGCGTCCCACAGGCCGAGCTGGCGCTCGCCGCCCACGCCGGCTGCGCCGACGACACGCGTTGGATGCGGCGCAAGAATGGCGAGCACTTCTACGCCCTGGGCTCGATGACCCGGATCAGCGACCCGCAAGGCGGCCTGGTCGGCTTTCTCAAGACCTTGCGCGACGTGACGGCCAACAAGCGCGAGGAAGCCCCACTCGAGCTGCTGGTCAGCGCCGGCCACGCACGCGCCTGGGCCGAGAACCAGTCCGCTTCGCTGACCGCCGCGGTCGAGGCCATGGCCGATGGCGTCCTGATCGCGGACCTTCATGGCGTTCATCGCTGCAACGCTGCGGCCTTGCAGTTGCTGGGCGTGCACTCGCTGAACGACTTGCAGGGCGACGCACCGGAACTCGTCCGGCGCCTGCGCCTGCGGGCGGCGCGGGAAGGGCCGCTGGTGGCTGTAGAAGCACTGCCGTTCGTGATGGCAGGCGACGGGCGCACCCAGGTGCGCGAGTTGTGGGGCACTCGCTGCAGCGACGGCAGCGATGTGTTCCTGCGCGTTGCGGCGGCGCCGATTCGCATTGACGGGCGCTCGGCGGGCATGGTGGCGATACTCAGCGACCTGACGCAAAGACTGCAGATTCAGCAACAGGGCGAGGACCTCAGCCGCACGCAGATGGTGCTGCAGGAGCGCGACGCCGAACTGCGCGCCATGGTCGACGGCATCCGCGATTACGCGATCTTCACCCTCGACACCGCGGGCGGCATCACCAGTTGGTACCGGGGCGCCGAGCACATGAAGGGTTACAGCGCGGACGAAGCCATCGGCCAGCACTTCTCGCTGCTGTTCACGCCGGAGGACCGGGAGCGCGGCCAGGCGGAAACGGAGATGGCGGTGGCCGCGCGCGAGGGCGAATACACGGGTGAAGGCGTGCGCATGCGCCGGGACGGCAGCCGCTTCGAGGCCGCCGTGGTGCTGACCGCGCTGCGCGACGACCGCGGCGAGCTGCTCGGCTTCATCAAGCTGACCCAGGACATCAGCGAACGCCGCCGCGTCGAACGTGAACGCGAGGCGATGCTGCGCGCCGCGGAGCGGGCGCGTGTCGAGGCCGAGCGGGCCAGCCACTCGAAGGGCGAGTTCCTGGCCACCATCTCGCACGAGTTGCGATCGCCGTTGTCTGCCATCCTGGGCTGGGCCCAGGTGCTCGAACGCGGCGGGTTTGATCCGGACACGGTCAGGCACGGCCTGAGCGCGATCTCGCGCAACGCCCGCGTGCAGGTCCAGCTGATCGAGGATCTGCTGGACATGAATCGCATCGAGCTCGGCCAGTTGCGGCTCGACGTGCAGCGCATCGAGCTCGGTGCGGTCCTGGCATCGGCCATCGACTCGGCACTGCCGGCGGCCGGCGCCAAGGGAATAGAGCTTCGACCTGCGTTCGGCCACGAAGTCGGCAGTGTGCTGGGCGACTCCGCGCGACTGTTGCAGGTGATGGGCAACCTGCTGAGCAACGCGATCAAGTTCACGCCCTCGGGCGGGCATGTCACGATCAGCCTGACTCGCGTCGAAGGGGGCATGCAGATCGCGGTGGCCGACAGCGGACAGGGTTTCGAGCCGGCGTTTCTGGCGCACATGTTCGAGCGCTTCCAGCAGCAGGACGCGAGCACCACGCGCCGCCACGGCGGCCTGGGCATCGGGTTGGCCATCGTTCGCCATTTGGTTGCGCTTCATGGCGGGACGGTTCTTGCGGACAGCCCGGGTGCGGGACAAGGGGCGACCTTCACGGTCACACTGCCCACCGTTGAAACAAAGGAGGGCAGCAACAACGTGGGGACGGTGGGGACGAACGCGGGACCGACTCGTTTGGACGGCGTGTTTGTCCTGCTCGTCGAGGACGCAGCCGACGTTCGTGCGGCGACGGCTCGACTGTTGGAGCACGCTGGCGCGCGCGTCCTGGTCGCCACTGGGGCCATGGAGGCCCTGGGCCTGCTGAAGCGTCACAGGCCCGATGTGCTGCTGAGCGACATCGCCATGCCCGAAGTCGACGGTTATGAACTGCTGAGGCGGGTGCGCGCGCTCGGCCCCCAGCAAGGGGGCACGATCCCGGCTGCCGCCTTCACCGCGTTCACAAGGACAGAAGACGAAACCCGGGCGCTGGCGGCCGGGTTCCAGCTGCACCTGGCCAAGCCGGTGTCGGAGGCCGCGCTGACTGCTGCGGTGGCCACGCTCGCTCGCAGGCGGCACCGGCACGCCGGCTGACGCCGCAGGGCTCACAAGCCGAGAGCCCCGACAGTGCCGCCGGTGAGTACTTCACGGCGTTGGGCTGCCCGGTTCAGTGCCGGTTGCGGTGGTGCCTCCTGCCGGGAACGAACGATGAGGGCCAAGGCCCGGGTCACGTTGGGTCTCCTGGTCCGAGGCAGCCACCGCGTGCGAGACGGTGATCGCGGGTGCCGGCGTCCTCGACGGCACGACTGCCCAGCCGCCGCATCGTGCGCCGGCGCAGCCAGCCAAAGACGCCAGTCATCGGCGACTTCAATGCGGCCGAGCCTCTAGGTGCGGCCCTGAGGCTCTGGCTCAGACGCCTGTTTGTCAGGCATCGCCACCGCCGAGATGTGGCCGGTTTCCTCCAGGGTCGCCAGCTTCACCCCTTCGGCGCTTTCGTGGCCGAGCTTGCGCAAGCCGGCCAGCAGTTCAGCGTCGTTGATGCCTTCGGCGTCGAGCGCCTCTCGGATCACCTGGCCATCGCGCACGAGCTGGCGCGGCTTGCCACGCTCCAGGTGGCGAAACGCCGTCGACCTGGCACACAGCACCGCCATGGCCTTGCGCACCGCAAACACCGTTCCCACGAAAACCAGGGCGCTGGCAGTTCCCTGGTCCAGGGCGACCGTCTGCAGCAATCAAGTCGAACGTCGTGGTCTGCCCCGCCAGCCTCTTGCCGGCAAACCGCAACAGAACTACCAGCGCGAGGTAGTCAGCGGCAATTTGCGGCTGATCCACCCACCCGGCCTCCAACGAACGGCCGACAGCATCCACGCAAAGGTACGGCGTCGAGGGGTCGGTTGCTGCGGTCCCGTTCAGCGCGCTGAAAGCCGGTGAACATGGCCAGGCGGCGGATCACTCGACAAGATCGGCGAAGGCGTGCCACGCTTGGGCTACAACCCGGGCAACGAACCGTTTGACCGCGCGCCGGTGGACTCCGCCGGGCGGGTGTCGCGAGGCATGCGCCGGCGGGCTGCGAGGGCAGGGCGATGCCCGGGACGCTGAGCGATTCAGCAGGACGAGCATGCACTGGATGCGCCATTCCCACGTCAGCCATGCCATTGCCAGAGGCATGCCGATCGAGATCGCACAGCAGAGCCTGGGCCATGCCTCGCTGGCGACCACGACGATCTGCGTGACGACCGAGAAGCGCCGGCGCATGAAGGCCGTGGAAGCGTTCGCAGCCAAGTGGACGGCCTGGTGCAACAGCGCTGTAGGCGGCTTCTGACCCTCGAAATTCCGTCTGACCGACTGCAGCCTTCAAGGCATCTGTGCACTCTTCCGGGGTCCGACACATCACACCGAAGGATTCACCATGACAGGCGAACATCCGCCCCGTATTGAACCGTCCCGGCATTCGACAGAAGAGGTCGACGAGATCCTGCGACATGTCGAAGAAGGCGTCGATGTGTCCCCTGGCGCAGGATCACCGGCGATCAAGCCGAACACCGACCTGCGCGAAGACGGCAAGCCGAACACGGACACGTCGAACAGATCTCGCACGTAGTTCGACGTGTGCTTCTCGCCACATTACCGATCAGCGTTGCGAAAAGGTCGCTACGCCGGCATCAGGCGCAGCTGCGTAATTTCGGACGGGGCGCCCAGCCGCAGCGGCGGGCCCCAGTAGCCGGTGCCGCGGCTGGTGTAGACCCACAGCCGGCGCAGGCGGTGCAGGCCGGCGGTGAACGGTTGCTGCAGGGGGACGAACAGGTTCCAGGGCCAGAACTGCCCGCCGTGGGTGTGGCCGGACAGCTGAAGGTCGAAGCCGGCAACTGCCGCCGCCGGTGCGCTGCGCGGCTGGTGTGCCAGCAAGATGCGCACGGCGGCGTCGCCCGGCGCACCGGACATGGCCCGCTGCGGATCGCTGCTGTGCCCGCGCATCATGTGCGCGGCCGAATAGTCGGAAACCCCGGCCATCACCAGCCTCCCACCGTCGTGGTCGAGCACCACATGCTCGTTGTCCAGCACCTTCAGGCCCAGGCCGCGCAGGCACGCCGTCCATTCGGTGACGCCGCTGTAGTACTCGTGATTGCCCGTGACGAAGAAGGTGCCGTGACGCGAGCGCAGCCCCGCCAGTGGCGCGACATCGCCTTGCAGGTCGCGCACTCGGCCATCGACGAGGTCGCCGGTGACCGCCACGGCATCGGGCTGCAGGCGGTTGACCGCCTCGACGATGCGCTCCACGAACCCGCGCTTGACGGTGGGGCCGACGTGCACGTCGCTGATCTGCACGATGGTGAAGCCGTGCAATGCCGCGGGCAGGCCGTCGATGTGAATGTCGACGCGCCGCACCGCTGCCGTCCGGCGCGCGCCGAAAGCACCCAGGACCACGGCGCTCAGGGCCAGAACCGGCACGGCGGCGGCCGACAGCATCGTCAGTTGCGGCAGCGCCGGCAACGCGAACACCCACCCCGCCAGCAACACCCCTTCGCGCAACAGCGTCAGCACCATCAGCATCGAAAACAGACCAAGCGCCGTCATGCCGACCCAGGTCCAGCAGTCGGCAGCCTGCCGGGACTGCGCGCGCCGTCCGAGGAACGCGGCAGGGATCAGCAGCAGCGTGGCGGTCAGCAAGGCCCCCAGGGCGGTACTTGCCAACGGACTTGCAAGCGCCGGGAGCAGCCGGGCACCCAGGTACAAGTGCAGCAGCACCAGAATCGCGATGGTCGGCATCGGGGTAATGTGCGGCCGACAACGCTGATCTCAAGCGGCGCCGTCAGAGGAAGGTCTGCGCAACGCGCTGCAAAGCGCCGTTTGGGGCGAGTTGGCGCCGTGATGCTGCTGGCAAGGGCGACCAGCACGATCTCTATGCAGTTTTCAATGCTGCGCGATTCGTGTGCGGATGTCCCACCGCATCCACGCTCGGTAGTCTCTCTCCCATACCGCTTCCAGTTTCGCAAAGCGGCTCATGATGCCGAACTGCGGCGCAAAAAACAGGACCCTTGGGGCTCGCGCGCCTATCGGCGGGGTAGTGCCACGAGTCGTTGCGGGACGGCTACGCCACACAGCAAATATCACCAGTGTTCATGTGTCATCACGGCATGGGCGTTTCCAAGGCCTAGTCCTGCGGCTGTGAGCGCCGCGAGAACGAATCGTGTTCGCTTCATCTTTTTCTCCTGGTTATCGCGAGTGGCTACCCGCGCAACACAGATGGTTCGGGCTGCGGTTCGATGTGTCTGTGCGCTCTTGCACACCGGAACACCGTCAGACCGTAGCTCGGGCGATGGCGCCGCGGGGCCGACGCCGACTCAGCCCGCAACAACGCGGGCGCAGCGCGAGATCTCAGGCCCCAGGCTGGGGCTGCATCTGGCGCGTCACGGCCAGCAGCGGTGTCAGCGCCTGGGCCGGCATGGGGTGCCCGAGCAGGTGGCCCTGGGCCTCGTCGCAGCCCAGCATGCGCAGCGAGTGAAGCTGCGCCCGCGTTTCCACACCTTCTGCCACCAGCTGCAGCTTGAAGCCGCGGGCGATCCCCAGGATGGCCCGGATGACGGGTGACTCACCCTCAGGACCAAGCTCTCGCACGAAGCGCTGATCGATCTTCAGGCTGTCGACTGGAAGACGCTGCAGGTCTGCCAGAGACGAGCTGCGCGTGCCGAAGTCGTCGACGGCCACGCGCACGCCCATGGCACGAAGACGCGCGAGCTTGGCCACCATGCTGGGCGCATCCTCGAGCAGCAGGTTTTCGGCGACGTCGATCTCCAGCGATCCTGGCGGCAGCAGGTGGCGCAAAAGAGGTGCCGTGACGCGCTCGACGAGGTCATGGCGCGCCAGTTCCTGCGGCGACAGATTCACGGCCACCCGCAAGTGCTGGTGACCCAAGGCGTGCCAATGGGCCAGTTGGCTGCAGGCGCTTTCCAGCACCCAGTCGCTCAGTGCGCAGATGAGACCGGTTTCCTCGGCCAGCGCAAGGAACTGCCCTGGCATCAGCAGGCCCAGCGCCGGGTGGCGCCAGCGGATCAGCAGCTCGACACCCACGACCGTGCCATGACTCAGGCTGACCTGGGGCTGGAAATGGGCTTCGAACTGGCCCTGCGCGATGGCGCCCCGCAGGTCGCTCTCCAGCGCCAGGCGCTGGCCTTGGCCGGCATTCATCTCCAGGCTGAACATGCGCCCACCGTTGCGGCCGCTGGCCTTGACCTCGTACATCGCGAGGTCGGCGTTCTGCATCAGATGGTCGGCGGTCAGTCCGTCACGCGGGTAGGTGGCGATGCCGACGCTGGCAGTCGCGTGGAATTCACGGTCGCCCAAAGCGAAAGGCCTGTCCGTTTCGGCAAGGATCTTCTGAGCGATGGCCAGCGCGTCCTCGGCGTTGGTCAGGTCGGGCAGCAGCACGGTGAACTCGTCTCCGCCCTGGCGCGCCACCGTGTCGCTGGCGCGCACACAGCCGCGCAGGCGTTGCGCGAAGCTGCGCAGAAGTTCGTCGCCCAGCCGGTGGCCGTAGGTGTCGTTGACGAGCTTGAAGCGGTCGAGGTCGATGAACAACACGCCAACCTGCTGGCCATGGCGTTCGGCCTGGATCAGAGCGAGTTCGAGATGGTCCTTGAACAGCCGGCGGTTGGGCAGGTCCGTGAGTTGGTCGTGCAGCGCCTGGAAGGTGATGGTCTCCTCTGCGCGCTTGCGGTCGGTGATGTCTCGCACAACACCGTAGGAACCGACGAAGCGCCGCCGCGCGCTGCGCCATGTGCCGGGGACGGGCTTGGCTGCGGGCAGCGCACCGTCGTCGTAGACGCCCATGGCGCTGACCGTGGTGACCAGATGCCGCTGTGGGCGCGCCGTGGCGACCAGCGGGCCGCAGAGCAGGCGAAGTTCGATGTTGGTCGAGGCGCGTTCGTCGGTGCGGCGCTCTGCGAAACCAAAGCGCGCCGACACGGCGTCGTCGGGGTGGATGATTTCGGAGTAGTGCCGACCCAGCAGGTCGCTGCGCGCATGGCCCAGCAGCGACTCGACGCGGGGGTTCACGAAGACGAAGCAGCCCTGCTCATCGAGCGTGTAGACGATGTCCGGCGAACTCTCGACCAGGAAGCGGTGGAGGCGTTCGGATTGCGCCAGCCGGGCCGTCATCTCGGCGTTCTCGCGTTGCAGTCGCTGGCGCAACAGCGTCTGCTCCACGCGTTCGGGCAGGAAGTCGAGGTCGTCGGGCTTGCGCACGAAGTCCAGCGCGCCATGACGAAGCGCGCGCACTGCCGCGTCCTGCTCGCGCTGGCCGCTGACCATCATCACGCCGGTCTGGGGGCGGTGCTCGGCCAGCCAGCGCAGGACGTCCAGTCCGGAGATGCCGGGGAGGCCCACGTCCAGCAGCACCAGGTCGAAGATGCGCGTGCGCAAGGTCGCCAGGGCCTCTTCACCCGAGCCGGCCTCGGCGATCTCGCGTCCGGGCTGCATCAGCAGCATGCGGAAGCTGCCGCGCAGCCGCGCGTCGTCTTCCACCAGCAGCAAGTGCGGCGACCCGGGCCCGATGGGCCCGGCGACGTCGAGTGGTTGCCCCCAGGCGCTCATGGCTGTGCCGCCGGGTCGGTCACCGCGGGATCGAGCTGCGGCAGCAGGATGAAGAAGCGCGTGCCCCGACCGGCCAGGCTCTGGCAGGTGATGTGACCACCCAGCCGCGTGACGAGGCCGTGCACGATGGACAAGCCCAGGCCCGAGCCCGAGTTGGCCTCGCGACGCGTGCGCCCCTGCGGTTCGAACAGCGAGGCCAGCACGTCCCTCGGCAGGCCCGGCCCGTCGTCGGCGACGCACAGCTGGGTGTACAGCCGGCCGTCGCGGTGGACATGGTCGGCGGTGCTGGTCGTCACGCGCGCGCCGGCGGGCAGCGCCTCGGCGGCGTTCTTCCACAGGTTCAGCACGACCTGGCGGAGCTTGTCCATGTCGACACGGGCTGGGGCCAGCGGCCTTTGCAGATCCAGCGTCAACGCCACACCGACACGGCCGAAGAGTGACTCCGCGTAGAGCGACCGCAAACCCTCGAGGGCCGCGTTGAGGTCGACACCACCCGTGCCCGACGTCCCTGCCGATTCGCGAAGCGGCTCGCTCAGTTGCCGCACGATGCGGCCGACGCGGTCGATTTCTTCGTTCAGGACCTGCAGTTCACCGCCAATCTGCACGCCCTCCGGCAGCTTGCGGCGAATCAAGGTCAGGTAGTTCTTGATGATGCCCAGCGGGTTGCTCACTTCGTGCACCACCTGGAGTTCACGCTGGCGCAGGCGGTCGGCGGTGGCGGTCTCGATTTCTCGGTCGCGCTGGCGCAGCGTGCGCCACTGCTGAAGCTGGCCGGCCAGCAGTGCCGCAAAGCTGTTCAGCAGGGCCAGGCGCTGCTCCAGCCGTTCGGCCTGCGCTCGGCCCACGGCGCAGGCCATCACGCCCAGCGCCACGCCACTGGCGATCATGGGCACGCACAGCAGGCCCTCGCTGTTCAGGGGGCGGGCAAGCTGCACGTCGCTGACGGGCCCTGGGCCACTCGTCCCGGCGTCGTAGGTCGAGCAGACGCGTCCCGTCGCGGCGGCGCGGCCGCAGACGCTGGTGCTCGCCGTCTGCAGATCGACCTTCAGCTGCAACAGCTGCGGCGGCTGGCCGGGCAACGACAGGGCCGACAGTACGGGTTCGTCGCCGCGGCGCAGCAGGAACGCGACGTCCCGCACGCCGAAGAGAATGCGCGCCGATTCACGCGCGGCGTTCAGCAGTTCGGGCTCGGTTTCGGCGGCGACCAGCTCGACTTGAAGTGGCTGCAAGGAAGCCATCGCGCCCAGCGTGTCGCGCAGCCTGTCGTGCGCGACAAAGGGTGGCGTCGTCGCGGCCGGTCGCCACAACGGCAGCGACCCCGCGTCGGCCGTGTGCGCCACCCCCAGCGCGCCGGTCAGCCTGGCCACGTCGCCCTGCGCCTGCCCCACCAGCCGCGCCAGCTGCGTGCCCGTCAGCCCCACCAGTCGGCCGGCCGAATCGAAGTCGGCGACGTCCGGCGAGGCATCGGCGGCCAGTGTGTCGCAGGCATGAGCCACCCACAGCGCGCGAGTCAGCGCGTCGGCACCGGCGACCTCGTCGAGGCTGTGATGGTGGAACAGCAACGCGTCCGCGGTGAAGGAGGGCAGCTGCCAGCGTTCGACGAGCCAGGCGCCCACGGCTGCGTGGTCGGTCTTCAGTGTCGTCCTCTCCAGCGCCGCCAGTGTGGTCTCGGTGCCGCCGGCATCGGCCAGGATGGGGCCGTAAGTCGATGGCATGCCCCCGAGCAGGAGCAGTTCGCCGACGTCGTGCAGCAGCCCGGCAAGGTAGGCCTCCTCCGGGTCGGCCTCGCCCACGGCCATGGCCACCGCCTGCGCCAGTTCGGCCACCATCAACGAGTGGTGCCAGAAGCCGTCGAAGTCGCCCGCGCGTGCGCCAGGCAAGCCCGAGAGGGCCTCGCGCACCGCAATGCTGGCGGCAATGCTGTGCAGGGTGCGCATGCCCAGCACTTGAAGGCACTGCTTCAGGCTGCGCAGCTCTGCCCGTGTGTGGAAGGCTGCCGAATTGGCCACCGTGAGCACGCGGGCGGCCAGGGCGGGCTGCCGCCGAACGAGTTCAGCGAGCTCGTCCATCGACGCCTCGTCGCTTGCCACCGCGTGCAGGAACGAGAAGACTGCGCTGGGGGGCGTTGGGAGATCCAGCGACTCCAGCGCTTCCAGCGTCGGACGGGGCAGGGTGGACAAGACGTGGGTTGAAAGCGTGAGCGAAAGGTGCGGCCGGTGGACAAGCGCCGAGTCATTGCAAATATTACATAGATCGCGGCGTTCCAGATCCCGCCGTCAACCCTGTCGCTGCTCGGACCTTGCAGCCTGATCGAGCGCCCCCTCAATTTTGATGAGGAAGTTCGATGCCTATCGGTGGACTCTATTGCTGACGGCCGTCGGGCGGCGGCAACGACGGTAGGGCTGGCAGGTGGTGGATGAACTCTTCCACAGGCTGTGGCCGTCCGTGGTAGTAGCCCTGGTAGATGTCGCAGCCGCGTGCCTTCAGGAAGTTGAGTTGTTCCAGTGTCTCGACACCTTCGGCCACCACCGTCAAGCCGAGATGGTGGCTCACCGCCAGGATGGCCTCGACCAGCGCACCATCGTTGGAGTCGATGGGCGCATCGCGCACGAAGCTGCGGTCGATCTTCAATTCGTCGATGGGCAGGCGCTTCAGGTACGCCAGCGAAGAGTAGCCCGTTCCGAAGTCGTCGATCGACAGCTGCAGACCCAGCGCCTTCAGCTCAAGCATCTTGGCAATGGTTCCTTCGAGGTCCTCGATCACCAGTCCCTCGGTGATCTCCAGCACGAGACTGGCCGGGGGAATGCCACTCTGCATCAGCACCCCTTGGACGCCGCTGACGAACTCGGTCTGATGGAATTCGCGGGGGCTGACATTGATGGACATGCGCAGGTGGTGTCCCAATCTGGCCAGGTGCCCGACCAGACGGCAGGCCTCCTGCAACACCCAGTGGCCGATCGACACGATCAACCCGGTCTCTTCGGCCAGCGGGATGAACAAGGCAGGCGACACCAGCCCTTTGGTCGGATGCTGCCAGCGCAGCAAGGCCTCCACGCCGACGGTCAGCCCTGCGGCGTCGACCTGGGCTTGCAGGTACAGACGCAGCTGTCCTCGGACGACGGCGTGCCGCAATTCGCCTTCGTGCTCGAATCGTTCTTCGATCGCCGTCTGCATCGAAGACTCGAAAAAGCGCACGCAGTTGCGTCCTGCTGCCTTTGCGCGATACAGCGCCGTGTCGGCCTCGCGGAGGATTTCGTGCACGCTGCGGTCGGTGCCGCTGAACAACGATACGCCGACGCTGGCACCCAACACGAACTCATCCTCCAAAAGCCGGAACGGTATCGCCAGTGCTGCACACAGCTTGTCCGCCACACCCTGCGCGTGCGTCGGCGCCTCGGCGGCGACGCTGGTCAGGCTGGGCAGCAGGATCACGAACTCGTCGCCACCGAACCGTGACAGCGTGTCCGCGCCGCGCAGCAGCGTCTGGATCCGTCCCGCCACCTGCTGCAGCAGTTGGTCGCCGGCCTCATGGCCACGGGCGTCGTTGACCTGCTTGAAGTTGTCGAGATCAACGAACAACACGGCCCCATGCCAGCCGCTGCGCTGCGCCGCAGCCTGTGCGTTGGCCAGCCGGTCTAGGAGCAGGCGGCGGTTTGGAAGATCGGTCAGCGGGTCGAAGAACGCCAGGCGATGAATCGAGGCCTCGTGGGTCTTGCGCTCCGTGATGTCGACGCAGGTGCCCGCGGCGCGCCTTGGTCGCCCGGATGCGTCCCAGTCGAAGCCCTTGCCGCGGTCCAGTACCCAAACCCAGTCTCCCGACTGATGCTGGATCCGGTACTCCATCTCGATCTTCTGCTGGTACCCCTTCACGGTCTCGTCGCTCAGGCGCCAGACCGTCGGCCGGTCATCGGGATGGATGCGTTGCAGCCATTCATCGCGGTCGGCCGGCGCCTGCCAGGAGGCGCCGAACAATCTCCGATAGCGCTCGTCGACGACCAGTTCGCCTGTCAGCAGGTTGAAGTCGTAGAGACCTGCCTCGGCCCCTTCGAGCGCAAGATCCAGGCGTTCCTGCACGCGCTTGAGTGCTTCGTCGGACTGTTTGCGGGGCGTGATGTCGCGGACGACGGCCAGCAGTCTTCGCTGGCCATGGTCGATGCGCTTGAGATTGATCTCGGTCCACAGCACCTGGCCCTTGGCAGTGCGAAAGCGCATTTCGGTCCGGTGCGTCCGGCCAGCCAGGGCGGCGCGCCAGAGCGGCCGCAACAGCCACGGATCGGCCGACAGCAGCCTGGACCCGGGCGGCTCGCGCTGCAGTTCCTCGAGCGGACCGTCGAACAGCTCCAGCGCACGCTGATTCGCTTCGAGCAGACGCAGGCTGCCGTCCAGCACCAGGATGGCGTCCTGGGCCCCGTCGAACAGCGTGCGGTAGTTGGCTTCAGACCTGCGCAGCGTCCGGTCCGCCTCGGCGCGGTCGAAGATGCCGGTATAAACCTTCAGTACCGCCTCGGCCACCGGCCGGTCAGCCTCCTCGATCGCCCTGTGCGGCCGCTGTTGCCGATGACCCAACAACAGCACCCAGGGCGAAGGCGACGCCGTCACCCAGATGCCGGTCGCGAGACCGGCCGGGAGCGACAGCGCAGCATCTCCATGCGACACCGGGACCTGCAGGCCAGGGGCCAATCCCAGGCCATGCACGACCTCGGCCAGGGTGTTGCCGGGTGGACACAGCAGCAGCGCCGCCGTGTCCACCTGCATCTGCTCCACCAATGCCATCAGCATCGTCTGCTCCAGCCCCTCGGCCGGGGCAGCCCCGCGCTCAACCTGCTGGGCATGGCCGTACAGCTGCTGCACGATCAACGCCAGGGTGCGGCTGCGCTGTGCGTCGCGGCGGGCGTCGGTGGCCTCCTGCTGCAGGCGCAACAGGCGGCTGCCCAACTCGTCGCACTGACGCCTGTAGTAGTCGATCTCCCGCGTCGTCGTGGCCATGGAATGCTCAGCATGCGCCAGAAAGGGCACGCTCGGCAATTCCCGAAGCCCTTCAGCCATGCGCGGCGTCGGTCGTCGCCAGCGTGAACACGGCCAGCACCCCCGTCCAGTCCAGCGGCCGCGCGCGACCCATGAAGGGCGCGATCTCGACGCCGGAGTAGAACCCCAGCAAAGGGCACAGCGATCCGACCTGCTGCCGCACAGGTCCGGCTTCGTCCTCGTCCATGCCGCTGAACGCCATCGAGCGGCCGGCGCAGTCGATATAGAGGGCAAACAAGGGTGATCGCGGGGTCAGGCTGGCCAGCAGTGCTTGCGTTTGCTCGCGCGCGGACTCGATCATCCGCCAAGGCTCGTAGCCCATCAGCTGCACTTTTGAACCGACACGAAAGTCCGTTTCGAACAAGACCAGTGCATCGTCTGCTGGGTCGATCGCCATCACCAGCCGGTTGACGTACTGGCTGTCATTGAAGGGCGCATAGGGATCGCCCAGTTTCTCGCCGAGCGTCAGCGACGGCAGTGGCTGGCGCGCGAGCAGCTCGGCGCGGGGCACGCCCAGCCGCTCCTCCACAACGGCAAGGGCGGGTCTGCCGTCGAGCTCGAGCACGCGAGCGCCTTCCATTCGCGTGATCTCCAAGAAGTCGCTGGCCGGCAGGCAACCGTGCATCACCGTCGTGTGCCCTACGAGCTGGGGCGGTAGAACCACGGCCACCGCCGTGTGTCGGCAGGCCCGGCGTCCGTCGAACACGTAGCTGCCCGACAGATCCAGATCGGCAAGGGTTCCAGCGCCCACGAGCTGCAGCGCAGCGCCGTCGAGACCCGCATGCAGGCCGTCCAGCAGCCGACTGCCGATGTGCAGCACCGGCGGTGGCCCGCCCTTGACCGAGTCGTAGAACAACAAAACGGTCGACGACGGCGGCAGATCCAGTTCACGCAGGCGAGCACCCAGCAGACGGCCGGCCGCCGCTTCATCCACGTCCAGCCCGTCCGCAGTGATCACCGCCACCGGCGCGAGCGAAGCCGGAAACAGAAGCACGCCGCATTCGTAGCCGGTGGTGCTGGCACCGGCCATGCCGATCACACCCGCGCCGCATCCACCCACCACCGGCAGGTCGCCGAGCTCCGCCCGCAATCCTTCGAGCAACGCGTTGGCGTCGTGCCGGCCCCCAGCGAACGTGAGCAGCCAACCAGGCACGGACGACGCAGGCAGTTGGACGCGTGCTTGACGGGCCGCTGCACGAGCCGCGACGGCAGCCTCGGCGTGGCGTGCATGCCCGACGCCAACAGAAACCTTGGAAAATGGCATCGGGATCCTCTGAATCGATGAAGGGCAAGCGTCCAAGCAGCCCGATGGGATGCTGCATCCCGCCGCACAGTACGTTAGCGCCGCTTTCGGCGGTTCGCACGTTCGGCTTGACGGGCTCGACCGTGCAGGCTTCACGACACGACTGCTTACCGGTCGGAACTCGTCGCCTTCAGACAGCGGTGATGTTGATCGCAGAGTTCATCCACTTCAGGTCTGCCAGCACCAGTCACGTTCGGCGGTCGCAGGCAAAACGCACCACCGACCTCTAGGTCGGCTCAGCGGCCGGCACCTCGTGAGCGCCACCGAAGAATCGCCCGCGTCCTGGATGTTGACCTGCTCGGATGAATCAGATCCTCGAAGGTACGGGTCTCAGGCAGTCGCAGCCGAACTTGCGGCGCCATATGCGGCAGGCGGCTTGTCCGCCGCGATGGCATCGGGCAGAGCCCCTCGGGCGCGTGCTTCTCGCTCTCTTGGCAAATGCAGCCCTTGCTGGCTGACCAAGGAGCGAAGAGTGAAGACAATCTGCAGCGCCAAGAGGAAACGGCGGGCGAGACCACGGCGCGAGCCGCAGGCCCACCCCCGCGCGTCGCATGATGCTCAGTTGCGCTTGCGCTGCTCCACCAAGAACGGCACCTCGGCGGCCTTCAGCGAAGCGTTGAAGGCCGCCAGGCTTTCGCCGTTGCCGTCGAAGCCTGCCAGCAGCAAGGCCAGCAGGTCGCTCGGCGACGCCTGCAGATCGGCCAGGCGGTCGCGCAGCCGTTCGCTGATCTCCAGCACCCGCGAAGGCGTGAACACCAGCGGCCCGCCCGGCTCGGGCGGCAGCAACACGACCGGGTCGCCGCCAGCCACCGGCAGCGACGCCTGGATCTGGCCGTCGATGCTGTCGTCGGCGGCGAAGAAGGTGCCGCGGTTCTGCGGGGTCAGCAGCACCTTGACCGGTGCGGCCGACTGCGCCACCGTGCGCAGCCCGAAGGGCGGCCGGGGCTGGAACACCGCCGGCAGCCGGATGACGACATGCCCCCGAACCTCGAAGTTCGGCATCGTCAGCGGTGTCGGGTCGAGCGCGCTGCCGAAGATGCTGGGCAGGACCGCCACCTTCGCCGTGCCGCGCGGCGGAACGCGGATCAGACCCTGGCTCGGCCGGAACACGCTGGCATCGACCGCGCCGTTCAGGACCCCGCCCTGGTTGTCGGTGCCGGGTGGCGTGTCGTAGAACACGATGCAGTTGCCCGACAGGCTGCGTTCGGGCTGGCTGGCCAGGCCCGGCGAGACGATGAAGTCCAGGGCGTAGCGATACTCGCGGTCTTCCAGGTTGGTGATCTCCAGGAAGTATCCCTGGACCACGCGGGAGACCGGAGCGCCCGCTGCCTTGGCCGGGGCCTGCGGTTTGAAGATGAGTTCGAAGTGCGAAACGATCATGGTTCTCTCCTTTGACGGAACGGTGGTGGACATGGCGCCCGGCCAATCTATGGGCGGCCTGCCGGCCTGGAATCCACTCGCAGGGGGACACTGCCGCGGTGCGCCTACCGGCAATTGAGGATGAACATCCCGGGCCCCATCGACTTCCTCGCCCCCTCGGCCGACTTGGCCCGCGCGCTGATCGGAGCGCTGCTGCTGGTCGACGGTGTGGGCGGCCGCATCGTCGAGACCGAGGCCTACGACATGGACGACCCGGCCTCGCACAGCCACGGCGGGCCCACCCGGCGCAACGCCTCGATGTTCGGGCCGCCTGCGCATGTCTATGTCTATCGGTCCTACGGCATCCACTGGTGCCTGAACCTCGTCTGCGGCCAGGCCGGGCATGGCGCCGGCGTGCTCGTGCGCGCCCTGGAGCCGACCGCTGGCCTGGCGGCCATGCGGCAGCGGCGCGGCGTCGTCGACGACCGGCTGCTCTGCGCCGGCCCGGGGCGCGTGGGGCAGGCCCTGGGCATCACGTCCGTGCACGACGGCCTGCCCATCGACCGGCCGCCGTTTGCCCTGCAGCCGGCGGCAGAGGTCCCCGAGCTGCTGGTGGGCGTGCGCATCGGCATTTCCAAGGCGACGGGCACGCCCTGGCGCTTCGGCCTGCGGGGCTCTCCCTTCCTCAGCCGGCGCTTTGCCTGAACAACCAATGGACGCCGTGCGCATCGGCACCGCGGGCTGGGTCATCCCGAAGGCCATGGCCGCGGACTTTCCGGGAGAGGGCAGCCACATGGCGCGCTATGCCGGCGTGCTGGGCTGCGCCGAGATCAATTCCTCGTTCCACCGCCCCCATCGCCCCGAGGTCTACGCGCGCTGGGCCGCGCAGACGCCGCCGGGCTTCCGCTTCGCGGTCAAGCTGCCGCGCGCCATCACGCACGACCAACGCCTGCGCGGCACGCGCGGGTTGCTCACGCGCTTCCTGGCCGAAGCGGCGGGCCTGGGCGAGCGCCTGGGTGTGCTGCTCGTGCAGCTGCCACCGTCGCTGGCCTTCGAGCCGCGCCCGGTGCGCAGCTTCTTCGGCATGCTGACGGAGCAGTTCGGTGGCCCGGTGGTCTGCGAACCCCGCCACGCCAGCTGGTTCCAGGCACCCGCCGATCGCCTGCTGGTGAAGCTGCGCATTGGCCGCGTGGCCGCCGACCCGGCCCGAACGCCGGCCGCCGCGGTGCCGGGTGGATGGCTGGGCCCGGCCGGCGACGGCGTGGGGGCCGTCGTCTACCACCGTTGGCATGGGTCACCGCGCGTCTATCACTCGGCCTATGCCGACGACTGGCTGCAGGCGCGCGCCGCAGAACTGCGGCGCTGGCCGGCCGGGACCGAGGGCTGGTGCATCTTCGACAACACCGCCTCGGGTGCCGCCCTGCCGGACGCGCTGAGGCTGCGCACCTGCGTGTGAACCGCAGGTGCCCCGCGTCACCAGATCCTGACGCGCTCTTCCTCGGGCAGGTAGAGCTTGTCGCCCGGCTTGACGTCGAAGGCCTCGTACCAGGGCGCGAAGTTCCGCACCGTCTGCGGCCTGAAGTTGGCGGGGCTGTGCGGCCCCACGGTGAGCTGCCGCTCCATCGCCGCCAGGCGGTACTTGGTGCGCCAGATCTGGCCGAAGCCGAGGTGGAAGCGCTGCGCGCCGGTCTTGCCGTCGATGACCGGTGGCGCGGCGCCTTTCAGTGAACGCTTGTAGGCGTCCCAGGCGATGTTCAGGCCGGCGATGTCGGCGATGTTCTCGCCCAGCGCGAGCTTGCCGTTGATGCGCTTGCCCGGCAGGGGTTCGTAGGTTTCCGCCTGCCGCACCAGCACGTCGGACAGCTTGTTGAAGCGCTCCACGTCCTGTGGCGTCCACCAGTCGGCGAGCTTGCCGTCGGGGTCGAACTTGCGGCCCTGGTCGTCGAAGTGGTGGGTGATCTCGTGCCCGATCACGGCGCCGATGCCGCCGTAGTTGACGGCCGCGTCGGCCTTCGGGTCGAAGAAGGGCGGCTGCAGGATCGCGGCCGGGAAGACGATCTCGTTCCACACCGGGTTGGCGTAGGCATTGACCGTCATCGGCGTCATGCCCCATTCGCTGCGGTCGACCGGCTTGCCGATCTTGGCCAGGCTGCGGTCGAACTGGAAGGCGTAGGCGCGCTGCAGGTTGCCCAGCGGGTCGCCCCGCACCACGCGCAGGGCGCCGTAGTCGATCCACTGGTCCGGGTAGCCGATCTTGGCCGTGAAGCGGGACAGCTTGAAGCGCGCGGCGTCGCGCGTCTTCGGGTCCATCCAGGACAGGTTCTGCAGGCGCAGGTCCATCGCCGCGATGATGTTCCTGACCAGCTCGTCCATCTGCGCCTTGGCTTCCGGCGGAAAGTGGCGGGCCACGTATTCCTGCCCGATGGCTTCGCCCAGGGCGCTGCTGGTGAGGGTGACCGCCTGCTTCCAGCGTTCCTGCTGCTTCGGGGTGCCGGACAGCGTCTTGCCGTAGAAGGCGAAGTGCTCGTCGCGCACGGCCTTGGGCAACACGGCCGCATGCGTGCGCAGGCTGTGGTAGAGCAGCCAGGCCTGCCAGTCGGCCAGCGGTGCGCTCTGCACCAGGCCGGCAATGCCTTTCAGCGCAGACGGCTGGCTGACATTGACGCTGGCCAGGTCCTGAATGCCGGTGATCTTGCGAAAACCGTCCCAGTCGATGCCCGGAAAGCTGGCCTGCAGCCCGGCCACGGCCACCGGGTTGTAGGTCTTCTCGGCCTGCCGGTTTTCGACGTTGGTCCAGTGCGCCTTGGCGATCTCGGTTTCCAGCGCCAGCACGCGTGCGGCCTGGGCCGTGGCATCGGCCGGGGCCACGCCCGACAGCACCAGCATGCGGCCGACATGGGCCTGGTATTCGGCCTGCTGCGCGGCCCAGCGCGGCTCGAGGTAGTAGTCGCGGTTGGGCATGCCCAGCCCGGCCTGGGACAGGATGGCGGTCATGCGCGCCGGGTCCTTGGCGTCGACCCAGATGTACAGGCGAAACGGTGCCGGCCCGCCTTCGCGGTTGCCGCGCGCGATGGCGCCGGAGAGCTGCTCGCGGGTCCGGATGGCGGCGATGGCGTCGAGCTCGCGTTGCAGCGGCGCCAGGCCGGCTTTCTCGATGGCCGCTTCGTCGACCAGGCTGGCGTAGTAGTCGCCTACCTTGCGGGCGTTGCCGGTGGCGGCGGCCTTGCCGGCGGATTCCTCGAGGATGGCGCGGGTGCGCGTCTGCGAGAGTTCCTGCAGCTCGTGGAACATGCCCCACTGCGACTGGTCGTCGGGAATCTGCGTGGTGCGGTCCCAGCGGCCGTTGACGTGGGCGAAGAAGTCGTCGCCGGGCTTGACGCCGGTGTCCATGCCCGAGGTGTCGACGCCGAAGCTGCCGAGTGCGGGCGCGGCGGCGGGTCGGGGGTTGCTGCCCGCCGCGGTCTGGGCCGTGGTGGCCAGCGGGTAGGCGCAGAGCACGGCCGCCGCGATGAGGGCGAAGCTGAGCCTGGAAGCAAGGGGGGGGTCGCGATGCATCGGGTGCTTTCGGGAGTTTGTGGCGCACGCAGGCTACACCGTTCAGCGCGGAAGTTCCGCGTGGTCCTGGCTGTCGACGCGCCGTCGACCAGCGCGGTGTAATGAGCGTTCAGCAGGGCGGCCGCCCGACTTGAACCCCGGGCAGATCGCCATGACGCTTTTTCTTTCCTGTGAGCCACTCGCCCTTCGGCGCGACTGCATCCCCACCGTCAGGTCCTGGTTCGTCGGCGAATGGCCGGCCTGGTATGGGCCGGGCGGCCCCGGCGACATCGACGCCGACCTGCGGGCCTTTGCCGCATCGGCGAACGCGCTGCCGCTCGGTCTGCTCGTGCTGCAGGACGGCCAAGCCATCGGCGCCGGCGCCCTGAAGACGGAGTCGATCCCCAGCCACCGGCACCTGGGCCCCTGGGCCGCGGCCGGGTACGTGCTGCCAGCGCACCGCGGCAAGGGCGTGGGCGCCTTCCTGCTGCAGGCCCTGGTGGCCCAGGCCGGCGAGCTGGGCCATGCATTCGTCTACTGCGGCACCAGCACCGCCCAGTCGCTGCTCGAACGCTCGGCTTGGCAGTTGCTGGACAGCACGACGCTGCAGGGCAAGCCGCTGGGCATCTATCGCAAGGCTGCATGAGTCGCAGGGCGCCGAATGAGTTGCGAGTCGCGCCACAAGATCGCGACCGGCGGGCGCCAGTTCTTATGACTGACCTGAGTGTGGTGCGCCATCCTGTTCTGTACTCATGTCCGCGGCTCACCGATCAGCCACTTGCGAGTGGGCGGCGGCTACTGTTTGTGGAGCCGCTCGAGCGCGGCTCGCCACACTTGCGGATCACCAATCTGGTCGGCTCTGAGAGCGCCGACGTTTTCAAGCAATGCCGCGAGAAGAACCAACCGATCCTCCTTTGACCACAGGAGCTTGCCGCTGCAGTGCTTCCGGTTAAGTGAGGCGCCGAGCGTCTTCCGCCTCCAAGGGCCTGTCAAGAGCGCAGCAGATGAGTACACCGGCTTCCGGTGCCCCACCCTAGACACCCATGCCGGTGGGTTCGAAGGGCGCGGCTGCAGCCACGTGGGGCGTGATCCCGGGCGATGTCACGTCGGCTGGCCTGCTTGTGAAGCGGGGGCGCGAGCGACGACAGCTTTGCGACAAGCCAGTCTTGTTGGCCTCGGCGTGCTATCCACTCTTCTGAGACATCCGCCGCCTTAAACCCGCTGCCGGGTAGCCGACGTTCGCCCCCAAAAGGGCTATGCAGAAGGGCAATCAAACGTTAAAAGTTGGGTTAACGGTCGTCGCGGCCGTGACCACCGAGTGCGCCGAACTTCTCTTTGCCCGCGACTTGATCGAGTCGGTGTCGATTCCTTCCAGAAAAACCGGCCTCGCACGACAGGAGCAACCATGGCAGACCCCGCCGCTGCGTCGATCACGCAGCTCAAGAACATTCAGGCCCGCACCGGCAAGACCATTGCCGAGCTGCACGCCGCCGTCGCCACCAGCGGCGCAGCCAAGCACGGCGAAAGGCGCAGCTGGCTGATGGAGCACTTCAAGCTCGGCTACGGAGACGCGAACGCTGTCGCGCTGTTCATCGGCAAGCCCTTGCCTGCCCTGGGAGACGCGGCAGCGAGCACCACGGCACCAGCTCCGAATGTTGATCCGCTGGATGCCATCTATACAGGCGCCAAGGCGGGGCTGCGCCCTCTGCACGAGGCGGTCATGTTGCAGGTCAGGGCGTTGGGGGCCTTCGAAGAGGCACCGAAGAAGCTCTACATCAGCCTGCGCCGGAAGAAGCAGTTCGCGATGGTGGGGCCTGCCACGAAAGACAGCGTCGAGGTCGGCCTGAATGCAAAGGACCTTCCGCCACATGTCAGGCTGAAGTTGCAGCCGCCGGGCAGCATGTGCAATGCCACCACGCGCATCACGAACGCAGCCGAGGTCGATACGCTGTTGCAGGGCTGGCTCCGGACGGCCTACGACGCGGCGGGTTGAGCGGCATATCGGACCGTCGGCCAAACACAAGCACCACCAGCGCACTGCCAGGCGAGTTGCCCGAGAGCTGACTGGCGCCACCGGCAGCAAGTGGCCGAATACCGGTACCCACCAGTGGCAGCCTGCTGGCAGGCTGTTTGGTTGTCCTGCCCAAGATCGAGGCAGGCCCTGCGTGAGTGGCGCTCATCGAGAGCCGGTGCTAGATCGACTCTCGCTTGGCTGCATGGGAGTCACCATGAAAGCATCCTGGATCAGTGCTGGCCTCTTGTGTCTGCTGTCAGCACCCGGAATTGCACAGACGCCGGCCGCGGTGCAGCGCATGTTTTTCGTGGCCATGCCCGAGTTCTTCTGTTACGGGCCCTCCCGACCTTGCGCCCCGTATTTCAGCATCGTCTACGACGACCTGAACGCCGACGGCAGCTTCGAGCTCGGGGAGCTCGTGAGCTTCGAAGCCAGAGCCTGGTCTTCCGGCACGGGCGGAGGGTTTCAGTCGTTTGCGGCTGAGAAACTCCTGGTGGTTCCTGACCTGCCCGGCCTGACCTTGGCCGGTGGTGAGCCAGATGAAGGCTGCTTGCAGGGCTGGTGCATGCACGGGCTGCGCACGTATCCCCTGGGTTACCCACCGCACCCCTACAACGCATCGTTTCCCACCCACTTCTACAGGTACGCGGAAATGACCTACGTGCCGGAACCCTCCAGCGCGGCGCTCATCCTGGTCGGCAGCTTGGCCGTCGGCCTGGCAGTTCGCCGCACGCGGGCCCGTGCGCTCAACCGCGGCGGCGGCTCAGCCAGCCGACCAGGCCCAGGCCCAGCAGGAACATGGCGTAGGTTTCTGGCTCGGGAATGGCGGCAATGGGCTGGCTGAAGCGCAGGGTGATGATCTCGGTGCCGTCGGGCACGCCCGGCACACGGCCGTTGCCACCCGGGTAGTTGTTGTCCAGCCCGACCAGCACCGTGTACTCGTCGAGCAGCGTCACCGACTCCACCGACTGCAGCGGGAAGTTGAACTTGCCCGGGCCGACTTCCGGCAACGGGCCGCCGATGCCGGCGGGATCGTCGATGTCCAGCAGGTCCACCAGCAGGGTCTTCTTCAGCACCCCGTTGGCATCGGTCTCGCTGAGGTCGATCAGGTAGAGCTTCTTCTGCCGGGGCGGGTTGGCGCCGCTGGCCAGGCCCTGGAAGTCGTCGCGCTCGATGATGATGAACTTGTCGTCGGCCACATGCGTCATGTCGCCGGTGACGAAGATGTTGCTGCCGTTGTTGGCGCCGCCGGTGATGAAGTCCGAGCTGTCCTTGGCGTAGGTGGCGTTCACGCCGGTGTACTGCCGGGTCACGGTGTTGAATTCGTAGATCTCGAGCAGGCGCTTGTCGGGCTGGGAATTGATCGAGGCCTCGGTCGTCACGTAGAGCCGGCTGCCGTCGGCAATGCGCGCCATGGCTTCGAAGCCGCGCGACGACGGCAGGTTGGTGCCGCCCTGGGGGTTCTGCGGCGCGCGCAGCACCGGGTGCGGGATCGGCGCGCCCAGCAGCTGGCCCTGGGCGTTGAAGTGCAGCAGGTAGGGTCCGAATTCCTCGCCCACCCAGAAGCTGCCGTCGTTCATGCGCGCAAACGATTCGACGTCGAAGTCGGCGCCGGTCAGCAGGCGGCCCGTCTGGATGCTGGCGTCGACCGGGATGGCGGAATTGGGGTAGTAGGTCGACCGGTTGTAGACCGGGCCGTTGGTGATGAAGTTGCCGGCACTCAGATAGCCCGTGGGGTCGCTGAAGGGCGTGAACCGGTTGACCGCGACACCGCCCGGCGTGGTGGTGCCGTCGCCGCTGATCTTGAAGCTGGGCGTCACCTCGTAGAAGCCGATGACGAAGTCGGCGCTGTTGCCCTGGGCGCCGAAGCCGTTGTCGGGCAGGCCGTAGAAGCGGCCGGCGTTGACCGAAGGCAGCATGCCCGAGAAACCTGGAATGGGCTGTCCGGCGAACGGGCCGGTGACGCCGTTGCCCGAGATGCCGAACTGCCCCGACACCGGCCCGGGGTGCAGGTAGGTCGAGGCGATCATGGCCCAGCCGGTCAGCTGCGAAGCCGGCGCGGCGGCCATGGCCGGGGTCGTCAGGGCCCCCAGCAGGCAGGCGGCGAGAGCGGAAAGCTCCATCCTGGTGGTCATGTTTGATCCTTCTGTGTTGAACGCACGAATTGCCGGCCGGCCTCGGCCCGAGGCTGCTCCGGGGCAACACAAACTATCGGCGCCAAGTTTTAAGGTCCTGTGTAGGGGCCGCGACGCCCGCATGTCGTGCGCCGTGCGCCATACGCCAGGCGCGCCAGCAGTCCAGCGCGGGGCAACCGCCCCGACCCGACACAACCACCCGTTCGCGCGGGTCAGCAGGTGGATCCGCCACATGGGTATCTCTTTGACCTGGGTGGCCGTCGAATCACTGCCGGTCGACGAAGCGCTGTTGCGGCTGTGTCTGGCCCGAACGGGCCAGAACGCCGAGCAGCGTTTCCACGGCGTCAGCGGGCATGCGCTCCCGGGGGGCTGGTTCCTGGTGGCCGCCATACCCTGCGACCACCGGATCGGCACTGACACGAGCATGGCGGCGTTGTCCAAGGGATGCCGCGCCGTGGCCTGTGCCGTCGAAGAACACGTGAACTTCGCTTCGACCGAACTGTGGCAGGACGGCAGCCGGGTCTGGCATGTCGAGCATGCAGGCGACCAGGACGTCGAGAACATCTCGCATGGCGGCGCACTGCCGGCGCGCTTCCACGAACTGCTGGCCACCGTCGAGCCTGGCGACAGTGAAAACCTCGACGGTCACTTTCACATGGACATCCCGCTGCTGCTGGCCAGGGACTTGACGGGTTTCCTGTACTGCGAAAGCAACCCCGAGATCGACGCCACGCCCTTCGAGCAGCTGAAGGATCTGATGCCCACGCGTCGCTGGTGGCAGCTTTGGAAGTGATGTCCGCAATCGCGTGCGAACCCCGTCTGAGTCCATGGGGAGAGGATGGCATCCGACCCCCATCGGTCCACAACGCAGCGGAGCCTCACATGCAATTCAATCTTCATCTGGTCAAGTCACTCATCCCGACGAGCCGAACCGCGCTGATCCTCAGCGCCGTTCTGCTGTCGGCCCCCACCTTGATGGCACAGACCATCGGCGCCCCGATTTCAGACAAGGCCAGCGCGATTGCCGCCCTGAAGGCGAGCAACCGAAGTCCCGGCGCCTTCCAGCCCAACGCCCTGGGCGACTTCAGCCGGGACAATGTCTACACGGCCATCACGCCTTGTCGAATCGTCGACACCCGCATCGCCGGCGGCGCGTTTCCGAGCAACGCCATCCGCACCTACGATGTGGACGGCCCCAACCTCATCGGACAAGGCGGCTCTGCCACCGGTTGCGGCATTCCGTTCGGCGTGGCCGCTTCGGTGGCCATGACCATCACCGTCACGAGTCCCGCGGGCGGTGGCTACATCAGCGCCTGGGGGCTGGGAGTGCAGCCCTTCTCGAGCGTGGTGAACCACATCGCCAACGAGACGGCGGCCAACACGACCATCGTGCCGGTGGTGCCTGGCGTCGGCCCCGACTTCAGCATCTTCTCGAGCGCCGGCAACCCCCAGGTGATCATCGACGTGGTCGGCTACTTTGCCGCACCGACCGGGGGCGGCCTGATGCAGCTCGGCCAGCTGGCCGGCAACTGGAGCGTCACGCTCAGCGGCTTCAACGGCTGCGGCAACGTGGCCATCCAGTATGTCGGCACGACGGGCAACAACGGCCTCGGAACCGGAACGCTGACGCAGCACGGAAGCTGTGGCAACAGCGTGGTCAACAACGTCAACTTCAACATCACCAGCCTGAACGGCAACGGCTCCGGCACGGCCAATCTGTCGTGCGGCGTGGGTTGCGGCTACAACCTGCGCATCCAGGTGTCGCCCGACCGGAACGTCATGAACGTCGTCGACGTGGACCCGGCGAATCCCGGCAACTACCTGGGTGGGGCGGGCGTGCGCTTCTGAGAGAGTGAAGGGTCGATCCGACCAGTGGCGGGGTCGGACAGACTCGCCGGGACGGCCGCTCGCTCACTCGCAAGGCTTGTAGGCGCTGACCTGGCTGAAATCGGGTCGGTGTTCCAGGGTGAGCCGGACCTTCTGGCCGGATCGCAGCGTGTCCAGTTCAGGGCCCTGCATGTTCCTGGTGAGGGTCCACGTCGTGTCGTGTTCGTCGATCAGGAAGGCCAGCCCGAATCGGGGCAGGACTTCCTGAGCGACGGCCGTGACGGTGGATGGTTTCGTCTGTACTGCTGACATGAACATTTCCGTTCAAACCATGCACATCTTAGCTGTTCGTCGCGAGCGGTGATCGTTGATGTCACGGTTTTGCAATGCGGCAGGGATAGACCGCCACCAATGCCTGCTTCGCCTTCTGCTTGGCGGTGGCAGCGCATGAGGCCACCTGCTCGGCTGTCGCGCCGGAATGCGGCGGCACCCGGCAGGCGCCAATGGACAGGGTGACCAGCGAATGGAAGCGCATGGTGCCGTGCCGGTCTTCGGCCATCACGCCCCCGGCGTCGCGGGCCTTCTGGTCGTACAGGGCCAGCGCCTGCTGATTGAACTCTCGCACCACGCTCTCGCAGCGCGCCTCCCAGTCGTGGCTCTGGAACAGCACGATGAAGTCGTCACCCCCCACATGGCCGACGAAGTCACGCGTTGGTTCTGCATGCGCCGTGAAACAGCGTGCAGCCAGCAGGATCATCTCGTCGCCCCGCCAGTAGCCGTAGATGTCGTTGAACGGCTTGAACTGATTCAGGTCGCCGTAGCAGGCCACGAACTCGTGGCCTGAAGCGACCAGTCGTTCGATGTGCTGTGTCAGCGGGATGTTGCCGGGCAAAAGGGTCAGCGGGTTGGCATGGCGTGCTGCCTCGATTCGCGCTTCCGTGACCCGGCGCACCAGCTTCTCGCTGCTGCCCAGCCCCCTGTAGCGGCCCTGGTCGGTGATGACGAAGCCCTCGGTCAGGTAGCGCTGATCGTCGCTGGTCAGCACCTCGGTGAGCGCGTCGATGTCGGCATGCAGATCCACTTGTCGGGGCGACAGGTTGGCGAACAGGAGGCAGGACTTGCGTCCGTAAAGTTCAGGAAAGAATCGCTTGGCGTAGCGCGCCATGAACTGCTGCCGGCTGACCAGGCCGACGGGACGACGATCCGCGTCGACGATCGCCAGAGCGAAGATGTCTTCGTCGGCATCGAAGCGAGCGAACATCTCATCGTTCGTGGTTTCCGCAGTGAGCGCAGGCACTTCTTCGAGCAGCGTCCAGGGCGTGGCGCGCTGCTGGGCAGGCCGGCGCCGTTCCGGGATGACCGCCACTTCGGTGCCGCAGATCACATCGCGTGCCGCAGGCAGGGGCTCTGCGACAGCGTCGGCGGCAGGCCGCCCGAGCAGCCAGCCCTGACCGTAGGGAATGCCGAGGTCCCGAAGCAGCCGCAGTTCCTCGGCGGTCTCGATGCCTTCGGCGATCAACACGGCGCCGAGGGTCTGTGAAATCTGCAGCAGCGCACGCAGCGTTTGCACCTTCTCGGCATGGGCGTGCAGTCCGCGTGCAAAGTACTTGTCGATCTTGACAATCTCTGGCTTGAGTTCGGACCACAGCCGCAGGCTCGATCGACCATCACCGAAGTCGTCGAGTGCCAGTGCAACGCCATGGCGGCGCAGCCGGCGCACGGCCGTCATCAGCGCGTCGAAATCCTGGACGTGTTCGTGTTCGGTCAGCTCGATCACGATGTCCGAGCCGCGAAACTGGCTGACGGCTGCTGCAGCCAGGATCCGTTCGATGTCCATGTTCGCCAGCACCTCGATGAGGGTGGTGGCGCTGATGTTCATGAACAGCTTGCCGGGGGGCGCTTGCCGGTGCCAGTGAAAAAGTGCCAGCCGGATGCACTCGACTTCAAGCGCCGCCGTGGCCCCCTGCTCACGGGCAGCCTTGAAAAGAATGTCTGGGTTGGGCCAGGGACAGCCGACGGGTGTGCGCACCAGCGCCTCATGGGCATACACCTTGCCGTTGGCCAGATCGACGATCGGCTGGAAGTGCGGCACCAGCGTGCGCGCGTCGATCAAGTCGCGTATGCGTGGCGGCGTCGGGGTGGCCGCGGACGTGGCGACCGAGACGCGCTTCGGAGACAGCACGGAAGATGGAGACATCGGATGTTCTGGAATCTGGGCGCTGGGGCGGGTTTCGGATTCCTGGGTGCGTTCGTCGATCAGCCCGTGCCCAGGCGGAAGACGGCTGTCGCCTGGCTCAGCCGTTCGGCTTGCTGGCGAAGGCTGTCGGCGGCGGCGGCCGACTCTTCCACCAACGCGGCGTTCTGCTGTGTCGTCTGGTCGAGCTGCGTGACCGCCTGGCCCACTTGCGCGATGCCCTGCTGCTGCTCGCTCGCGGCTGCATGCATGTCACCCATCAGATCGGTCACACGCCGAACCTGTGTCACCACCTGCTCGATGGTGCCACCGGCCTTCTGCACCAGCTGATGCCCGGCCTCGACCCGTTCGACGGACGTGCCGATCAGTGACTTGATCTCCCGCGCTGCTTCGGCGCTGCGTTGCGCCAGCGCGCGCACTTCGCTGGCCACGACGGCAAAGCCGCGGCCTTGCTCACCGGCTCGGGCGGCCTCCACCGCGGCGTTCAGCGCCAGGATGTTGGTCTGGAAGGCGATGCCGTCGATGACCGATGTGATGTCGGCAATGCGTCGGCTGGACTCCTGGATGCCCTGCATGGTCTTCACCACATCGGCCACGACTTCGCCGCCTTGGCGTGCGCTGTCGCTGGCAGCTTTCGCCAGCGTATTCGCCTGTTGGGCCCGGTCGGCACCCGATGTCACGGTCGCCGTGAGCTGCTCCATCGAGGCGGCCGTCTGCTGCAGGCTGGCCGCCTGCCGCTCGGTGCGCGCCGACAGGTCGGCGTTGCCTTGAGCGATCTCTTCGCTGGCAGTGGCCACGCTGCGGGCGTTGCCCTGAATCGAGTGAATCAGATCCCTCAGCGACTGCTGGGTCTGGTCCAGACGACGCATCATGTGCGCGAGCTCGTCCTGGCCGCGCACATCGATGGTGTGGCTGAGGTCGCCTTGCGATAGCCGCTCCAGCGCGCTGGATGCCGCCGCCAGGGGGCGGGTAATGCTGCGCACCAGAGCCCAGGCCAGCGTGACGAGCACCATCGTGGTCACCCCGACGACGCTGCCTTGTTCGATGAGTTGGCGCTGCTGCAGGCCGGCGAGCAGCTGCCGCTCGGCCTCGGCTGCGGCGTCGATGTGTGTTTTCAGCTCCAAAAGCTGTTCATCGAGGCTTCGTATGCCGCCCTTCAAGGGCTCCATGGCGGCGTTGGAAATGGTCGAGTCCGCGAACTCTCCGCGCATCAGCCGCTGCACCACGCCTTCGAATCCCCGCCCGTAGGCATCCAGACTTTCTTGCACCCGCTGCGCGACAGGCGCCGACGCCTCGCCCGTCAGCGGCTTCAAAGCTTCGAGGTTGGCTTTGGTCTTGGCCAGTGCCTCCTGCCAGCGGGGCCAGTACTTTTCAATCGCGGCGATGTCGCCGGTGTAGAGGAACATGTCCTTTTCGAAACGGCGCAGGTTGCCGACGCCTGCGCGCAGATCGCTGAGGTGGCCGACGGCCGGCAGGTGTGTGTCGACGACGACGGCGGCGATGTCGTTGGCCTTCTTCAGCCCGCGCGCACCCAGTACCGCGACGAGGACGATGGCGCATACCGCCAGCACGACGATGAGTCCGAGTCGGGTGGAAACGGACAGGGATGAAAGACGGGACGTCATGAAGAGCTCCGGCAAGAGTGACACGCGATGCAGCCCCCGCGAAGACGGGCGCGCTTTCCGCAGTTATCGGCGGGTGCTGGCCCATACTGAAGGGTGGGGACCAGACCGCGCGCGCCCAGTGTGGCGCGCTCGAAGTCTTCGAATCGATGGCCCAGCGCACGATCAACTTCACGGAGCACTGGCCTCGCACTGTCGGCTATCGCCCGTCGTTTACCGGCGTCAGCTGCGAGGACATCCGAAGAGGTAGCCCGCTGGGGTACGCGATGGCCATTGGAATCGCGTGACGGATGGGAGTCGCCCCCTGAGGACGAGGGTCGCAGGTCGGGTTTGCCGTGCGTCCGACGCTTGCCAGCGGCTCACGAAGCGAGGAGACCCTTACCTGCGCACCCAGCTGATACACGGCGCCCGATCGGTGCTGCATCACACGAACGTGCCAACAGCCTGGGCGAGCGCAATCAAGGATCGAAGGACAGGTTCCGGCGACGAATCTGGACCTGTCTTCAGCTCGACTTTCCCCCAAATGGCGTCAGCGCTTGCGTGTACTTTACATTTCGATGCATGGCATCAGGCGCTGACATCCCACCTTCGTTCGAAGCCAGCCGCCTTGAGGCACTCCGCAGCTACCAGGTTCTGGATACAGATCCCGAGCCGTCCTACGACGACATCACGGAACTGGCCTCCGAGCTCTGCGGGACTCCGATAGCGCTGGTCAGTCTCGTGGATGCGCAGCGGCAATGGTTCAAGTCGCGCGTGGGCCTCGAGGCGCTTGAAACCCCTCGCGACTGGGCGTTCTGCGACCACGCCATTCGCCACCCGGACAAGGTCACGATGGTGGCTGATGCGTCCATCGACCGGCGATTCGGTGACAACCCGCTGGTCACGGGGTCACCGGGCATCCGCTTCTACGCGGGCGCGCCCCTGGTTTCCCCGGAAGGCCAGGCGCTGGGCACCTTGTGCGTGATCGACACCCAGGCGCGCGAGTTGAGCCCGGCGCAGGCCAAGGCGCTGGCGACGCTGGCCCGCCAGGTGATGTCGCACCTGGAACTTCGCCGCCAGCGGCATGTCCTGGCTGCCACACTGGCGCAGCGGAATGACGATCTGGCTGCGCTGCAGTCCTTGCAAGCGGCGCTGGCCGAGCGAGAGCAGCGCCAAGCCCGCATCGCCGCGCAGCTGCCAGGCGTCGTCTACCAGTACCACCTGCGGCCTGACGGCAGCTCCTGCTTCAGCTATGCCAGCGAGGGCATCCGCGACATCTACGGTGTCGCCCCGGAAGACGTACTGCACGACGCCACGCCCGTGTTCAAGCGCCTGCACCCCGACGACTACGAACGTGTGGCGCACAGCATCGGCGTGTCGGCCGAAACGCTGGAACTCTGGGACTGCGAGTACAGGGTGGCGTTGCCCGGCCGCAGCGTGCGGTGGGTACAGGGCCGTTCGATGCCTGAGCGCCTGCCCGATGGGGGGACGCTCTGGCACGGGTTCATCACGGACATCACCCAGCGCAAGGCGGCCGAGCAATCTCTGCGCGACAGCGAACAGCAGCTGCGACTGGCCCTCAGCGGCGGCGACCTGGGCCTGTGGGACTGGAACGCCACCACCGGGGCCTTGCGGGTCAATGCGCGTTGGCTGTCGATGCTCGGGCTCGATCCCCAGGGGCCAACGCCGACCGTGGATCAATGGCATGCGATGGTGCACGTCGACGATGTTCGGCTGCTCGACCGCGTGGTGCGGACCGTCATCCTCGACCCCGCAGGCCGTGAATTCGAAGTCGAGATCCGTGCCCGCCGGGCTGATGGCCAGGAGGTCTGGATCCTCGACAAGGGCGCTGTCGTCGAGCGTGCGTCCGATGGCAGCCCGCTGCGTGTCGTGGGCACCCACATGGACATCACTCGGCGCAAGCTCGCCGAAGCGCAGTTGCGGCGCAGCGAAGAGGATCTGTCGATCACCTTGCACTGCATCGGTGACGCTGTCTTGGCCACCGATGCGGCTGGACGCGTGACGCGGCTGAACCCGACCGCAGAGCGCCTGACCGGGTGGCGACTGCCCGAGGCCGTAGGACGACCCGTCGTCGAGGTGTTCCGCATCGTCCATGCGCAGACGCGCGAGCCGGCCGTCGATCCCGTCGAACGGGTCTTGCGCACGGGCGAGACCGTTGCACTGGCCAACCACACGACCTTGCTGTCGCGCGACGGCGCCGAATACCAGATCTCCGACAGTGCGGCCCCGATCCGCGATGCCTCGGATGCGATCGTCGGCGTCGTCCTGGTGTTCAGCGACGTGACCGAGGTCTACCGCGTCCGGCAGGCCTTGGCCCGGACTGCGCAGATGCTGGAGCGAACGAGTGCCATGGCGCGTGTCGGCGGCTGGGAACTGGAGCTGCCAGGCCTGCAGCTCGACTGGTCGCTGGAAACCCGCCGAATTCATGAATTCGATTCGCAGCACGCGCCCACACTGGACGAAGCGCTGTCGTTCTACGAGCCCGATGCGAGGAACACGATCCAGGCGGCCATGCGGGCGGCGATCGACGAGGGGGTTTCCTACGACCTGGAACTGCCCTTGACGACGGCAAAGGGGAACAGCATCTGGGTGCGTGCGCAGGGCAGCGCTGTGTGCGAAGGCGGGCGCACGGTCAAGTTGCAAGGCGCCTTTCACGACATCACGGTGCGCCGCCAGGCCGAACTGAAGATGCTGCAGAACGAACAGCGGTTGCAGGCGCTGCTCGACAACATCAGCAGTGGCGTCATCGTTCACGGGCCCGATACGCACATCATCGATGCCAACCCCGCGGCCTGTCGGGTCACGGGCCTGACGCTGGACCAGATGCGTGGGAAGGTCGCCATCGATCCCTACTGGTGTTTCCTGGAGGAAGACGGCTCGGCGATGCCTCTGGCCCGGTTTCCGGTCCCGCAGGTCCTGGCGCGCGGTAGCGCTGTCAACAAGCTCGTGCTGGGTGTGCAGCGCCCGGACCTGCCGCACCCAGTGTGGGTACAGGTCGATGCCTACCCATTCCGCGACGAGGCAGGACAGATCAGCCAGGTCGTCGTGACCTTCGCCGACATCACCGAACTCAAGCTGGCCGAAGACGGCACGCGGCGCCTCAACCGGTCTTTGCGCGTCTTGAGCAGCTGCAGCGCAAGTCAGGTGAACGCAAAGGACGAGTCCAGCTACCTGGGCCAGGTGTGCGAGGCAGTGGTCGCTGCCGGGGGCTTTCTGTTGGCGTACGTGGCGCTTGCGAACCACGACCCCGAGAAATCGGCCCGCCTGGCGGCCCGTGCCGGTCCCGCCACGGACTATCTCCAGACGATCCAGTTGACCTGGGACGAGGGCCAGCCGACCGGACGAGGGCCGTTCGGGGTCGCCGTGCGCACGGGGCGCACCCAGGTGAACCAGGACTGGCTTGGCAGCGATGGCATGGCACCCTGGCGCGAAGCGGCCTTGCGGCATGGCTTCAAATCGAGCATTGCGCTGCCGTTGACCGTGTCCGACGATGTCATCGGAGTGCTCTCGCTTCACGCGGCCGAAGGGGGTGCCTTCAACCCCGAAGAGGTGCAGCCGCTGGAAGAGCTGGCGCGCAACCTCTCGGTGGCTATCCAGACCTTCAGGACACGCCAGCAACTCGATCTGGCCGAAGGCGCCAGTCTCGCGAAGAGCGAGTTCCTGGCCAACATGAGCCACGAGATCCGCACGCCCCTGAACGCCATCGTCGGCCTCAACTACCTGCTGCGGCGCGATGGCGTCACGCCTGAACAAGCCGCCAGGCTGGACAAGATAGACGGCGCCAGCAAGCATCTGCTGTCACTGATCAACGACATCCTCGACCTGTCCAAGATCGAGGCCAGGCAGATCCAGCTCGAGGCAGCCAACTTTCATCTCTCGGCAGTGCTCGATGCGGTGGCTTCGATCATCACCGAGTCAGCCCGGGCGAAGGGCCTGACGATCGAGACCGACGCCAACGCCGTGCCGTTGTGGCTTCGCGGTGACCCGACCCGCCTGCGGCAGGCTTTGCTGAACTACGCCGGCAACGCCGTCAAGTTCACGGACAGCGGCTCGATCGCCCTGCGCGCCAAGCTGCTTGAGAACCGCGGCGATGAACTGCTCGTACGGTTCTCGGTGGAGGACACGGGCATGGGGATCCAGCCTGAAGACATCCCGCGCCTGTTCCAGGCCTTCGAACAGGCCGACACGTCGATCACCCGGAAGTACGGTGGCACAGGCCTGGGGCTTGCCATCACCCAGCGGTTGACGGAATTGATGGGGGGCCAATGCGGTGTCGAGAGCCGGCCCGGTGTTGGGAGCACCTTCTGGTTCACCGCGCATCTGCAGCGAGGCCACGGGATCTTGCCGGTGGCAGATGCCAGGCCCGTTGAAACGGCCGAAGCGCAGCTGCGACTGCGTCATCGCGGGGCGCGCGTCTTGGTCGCCGAGGATAACGAAGTGAATCAGGAGGTGTTGTTGGCCATGCTCTACGGCGTCGGCCTGAACGCAGACATCGCAGCGAACGGACAAGAAGCCCTGACCTTGGCCAAGGCACATGACTACCACCTGGCGCTGATGGACATGCAGATGCCCGTGATGGGTGGCCTGGAGGCTACGCGGGCCATTCGCACCCTACCTGATTGGGCAGAGCGGCCGATCTTGGCTCTGACCGCCAACGCCTTCGATGAGGATCGCGAGGCCTGCAAGGCATCCGGAATGGATGACTTCATTGTCAAGCCTGTGGACGTCGGCTCTCTGTACTCGACGATCCTGAGTTGGCTGGACAACCCCGGCGCTCGGGCGGGCCAGATCCGCGATGACGCGAACCCGTCAAGCGACATTCAAGATTGAGTGTGCGATGGCGTAGGTGGCCGAGCTTGCCACTCAGTTCGCTTCGATCTATCAGCGCTAAGGCTGCGCTGGTAACAGTCGCACCAGAGCCCAGCAAAGCTGTATGAATACACGTGAGCGACTTGCACATTGGTGACACGCCGGGGCCGCTTTGAGACCAAGGCTTGCGACTGGTCGGTCTGCACGAACGCAACGGCCAGCTCTGGAAAATCAGCCCGGGCAAGTGATCGCCTGATTTGTCACCCGGGCCCATTCCCGGGCCCGCGTTCAAGCCGTTGGCGCCATCACCTTGTTCGCCGTCATCTGCGTGCCCGCCTTCCGGTGGCGCGATAAATCGCATTGCAGACGGCTGCTGCCACGCCGACCTGGCCGATCTCGACGCCCTTGCCCCCCAGGCGGCTGACGATGCGGTCGTCCTCGTCGTCGTCCACGAACATGACGTCGATGTCGCTGATGTCGGAGTTCACCGGCACGTGGTGTTCAGACAGGTTGTGGTTCATGAAGCGGCCCAGCGCGTGGTCCGCATGCGTTTCCTCGTGCAGCGCCTGGCTCACGCCCCACACGATGCCGCCGATGATCTGGCTGCGTGCCGTCTTGGGGTTCAGGATGCGGCCTGCGGCAATGGCGCTGGCGACGCGAGTCACACGCACCGTACCGAAAGCCTCGTCGACGCGCACTTCGCAGAAGACCGCGGAATGGACCCAGCGCACCTAGTTCTTCTGCTGCAGCAGGTTCGGCAGCAGCAGGTACTTGTCCTCAATGCTGGCGCCGGACGCGTCGGCGGATTGTGACCGTTTCGGGTCGGCATCCTCCGGCCCTCCGGCCCGTGATTCTGCGAGCCGCGGGTCGACCGCGTCACGTGCGGCGGGAACGCCACCTCACGGCTGCAGCGTGCCTTCGATCGAGTCGTCCAGCGTCTTGCCGATCGCCGCGCCGACCAGCATCTTGATGCCAGCCACCGCGCGGCCGTGCTTGTTGTCCCAGTAGTAGCCGCCTTCGGGCTTGAAGCCGATGGCGGTGATGCGCGGGTCGTCTTCGCCTTCGGTGAACCACACCTTCAGGATCGGCTCCCACAAGTCGTGGATTGTCGCCTTGTCGGTGGTGATGTGCGCAGTGCCGGTTAGCGTCATGAAGGCCGCGTGCTCGCTGCCCTGGAAAAACAGACGCACCGACGGGTCGCGATCCAGTTCCTGGTTCTTGTGGCTGTCATTGGCGCTGAGGAACCACAGCGTGCCGTCGTCGTCGACACGCTGTACGCTCATCGGCCGCGTGGCGTCCGAACCGCCGGTGCTGACAGCTGTGCAGAAGAAGCAGCTGGCCGTCTTCTTGATGACCTCGCGGATGCGCTCGACGGCAGGGCCGCCAGCCAGGTCTTCGCGGGTGTCCTCGGTCTGTTGCTGGTTGATGGAGTCCATGATGACGGCCCCTTGGGCGTGAGTTGACAATCGGAAATAGACGGCAAACGCGGTGCCCAAGTCACTGCCCGAGATCAGATGTGCGCGTTCGGCGCGCGGCTTCGTCGGTCCGGACCATGAGGCTGTCCCGCGTGCTCGGCCCGGGGCTGGTGCTGATCGCGATATCGCCAAGGGGCCAGATGGGTTCCATCCGGTTGCGCCGCAGTCAGGCTTTGGCATTCATGGTTTGCCTGCAGCAACCCGCAGCCCGTTGCTCACCGCGGCCGCAGGGTAGGCGAGCCGAAAGCCGCGCCAGCGCCAGGAAGCTGACTTTGGGTTCGATGACCCCGCCGGCTAAGGTCAGCTTGCAGCGACCCAAGGGAAAACCCGGTATCGGCCACCAGCGGTCCTTCGCGACACGCTCCGAAATTCGGCCTCGGCCTCATGGCGAGGGTCAGCTTTCCTGCGACGAACTTGCAGGTCGCTCCGGTTCGACTCGGCCATTTGCGGGTGCTCCTCACCGTCGGGTTCGGGGGCCCTGGTCCGCCCGATGCCAGTGACCACGATGTATGACAGCGACGACGGCCTGCAGCCGCCCCCTTCGCATTCAGGTTGACTGGCTGACTGGCAAGCTCCCACAAAGCTCACTCTTGGCGAAGGATGACCTCGTCCGAAAGCGGCCGTCGAAGGCTCGGAGCGTCAGTTGCCATGAACCGGGGGTCCCGATCCAGTGCCAGTGCGTGATCGACCCATCAACGGTCAACACGCTCGCAGAGCCGCTGCTGGCAAACATGTTTAAGCACTTTTAACAGTGACTTCAGTGACGCCATGTCTAAGGCTGGACACCATGGCCTATCGGCGATGGCAAGTGGCCCGGTTGCACCGCCGACCCCACATGACCGGGACTAGAGGAAACACCATGAATCGATACCAGTTCAAGATCTGCAGCGCCGCCTTCCTGCCGTCGGTGGCCACCATGCTGTTCGTGCAGGCCTGTGGCGGCGGCGGTGATGCGCTGGCACAGCAGGCTGCCGATCCGCACGAGGGCGTCTGGGAGGCGGTGGTCACGGCACGCGACTGCACCACCAACGCGACGCTGGGCACCTTCCGAGGTTCGCAGGTGATTCACCGCGGCGGCACGCTCAGCGACACCAACGCATCGCCGCCTGCCACGCGCGGCCCCGGCTTCGGCATCTGGTCTCGCAACTCCGACGGCACCTACGCAGTCAAGTTTCGCTTTTACCGCTACAACGCCGATGGGACGTTGGCGGGCACGACGGTCGTGACCAGCAAGCGCACGGTCTCGGCCGACAGCAACAGCTACACCGGCGACACCCGCGGCGAGGTGCGCGACGTCGCCGGCGCCGTGCTGTCGCAGACCTGCGTGACCGACGCCGGCACCCGCTTCAGCTGATGCGACCCACCATTCTCGCGCCCTGACACCCACCACCTACCTCTTCGCGCCCTACCGGCTGTCACCGCAGCAGCGGCTGCTGCTCTCAACCGGGGACGAGCCGGTCAAGCTGGGGGGCCGCGCCTTCGGCATGCTGCTGGCGCAGATAGGCTGCACTGACCAGGGCTAAGGGGGCCCCCCTGTTGCAATCTTGAGCTGGCCCAATGCCCTGTCGGATTGGCGTTAAGCCGCTGAGCCAAAGGCGTGGCTAAAGGCGGCATCCCGGGACAGCGCCCGCCCCTGGCCCAGAAGCGCCGCCAAAGTCTGCGGTGGCAATGCCGCCGCGAGCTGCGTCTGGATGCGGTCGCGGTACGCCTGCTGGTTGGGCCAACGTCGCTCGCCGTTGTGTTCTTTGGCAGCGTCGGTGTAACCAGCAACCAGGGCGGCGTCGGAGTGCCTGCCCTGGCCAGACGCCGCCAGTGCCAGTGCGTCCAGCAGGCGCAGGTCGTCGCCTTCGCGTTCGAGCAACGGCCGGGCACGTCGGCCGAGGGCGATGGCCTCGTCGTTCCGGCCGAGCAGCGCGAGCGCGAGCATTTGCGTGTCCATCACGTGTCCGACGATGTTCGCCGTGCAGCCGGTTGCATCCAGCCCTTCGAGCGCGGCCCGCGCGCGGCGCTCGCCGTCCTCGACCCGACCGAGCGCGATCTCGGTGTCGGCCAGATTGGCCCCTTCGAAAACGAGAAGGCCGATGCGCCAGCGCGGGTCGCCCTCGACCTCGGGGATCGCCAGGCCGCGCAAGAGGCTGGCGTGAGCCGCCTCGTGGTTGCCACGGCTCATCTCCCAGCGGTAACGCGCCCAGCAGAAGTTCCGCCGGAGCAGCGGTGGAAATTCGTCGCTCTCGATCCGATCGGCATCCGCGACCAGCGCTGCAAGGTCCATCGACGACGCCCGCCGCGCGCCGATGGCCAGCAATTGCACGATGGCTGAGAAGTGTCCGACGGGTTGGCCGAGCGCGCGGTAAGCGTCCAGCGCCCGTGTCGCGGCATCCCATCCGGCGGCCGATGCAGATGTGCGGCTCATGAAGGCGAGGGACAGCCAGAAAGCGGCTTGCAAGGGCGCTGGCAGCGTCGGCCCGATCCGTGCCCGCAGCGGCAGGACGCGCTCGGCGTAATCGGCCACGGCGTACGTGAAGTAGAAAGATGGCATCGCCGCCACGGCGAGTTGCACCGCGAGCGTGTCGTCGGCACGCTGTCCGGCCCAGTTGAGCGCCGCACGCAGGTTGTCGATCTCGGCGGCCCGGCGAACCCGCTCTGCCGGTTTCCAGCCCGCCATCGCACCGCTGCCCGGGTCCACGTAGAGCAGCTCCGCCATCGACCGCCCGTGGCGCTCGAGCACCGCATCGGTCTCTCCGGCGGCGGCAAGCTGTTCGAGCGCGTAGAGCCGCGTCGTTTCGAGCAGGCGATAACGAGGCACAACGTCCCCCTCGACAACGACAAGCGACTTGTCGACCAGCGCGCCAAGGTGTTCGAGAACGTCCCAAGCGTCCACCGCTTCGTCGTCGGCGACTTGCTGTGCCGCCTCGAGCGCAAAGCCGCCGGTGAAGACGCCCAGTCGCCGGAAAACCGTCTGCTCGGCAGCTGTGAGGAGCGAGTGGCTCCACTCAAGCCCCGCGCGCAGCGTCTGATGCCGCCGAAGCACCGCCCGCGAGCCTGCGGTGAGGACGCGGAAACGTTCGTCCAGCCGGTCGCGCAAGCCAATGAGCCCGAGCAGCCGCACCCGGGCAGCCGCCAGTTCGATGGCCAGCGCGATGCCATCGAGCCGGCCGCAAATTTCGACGACCGGGCCAAACGTCTCAGCGCTGAGCTGGAAGGCCGGATCAACGGCGCGCGCGCGGGCCACGAACAGAGCCACGGCGCCGCTCCCGCGGGCCGCCTCGAGGGTTTCTGCCGTCGGCAGCCCGAGGGTGGTCATGCGCAGCACGTGCTCGTTCGGCAAACGCAGCAGTTCCTGGCTCGTCAGCAGGACTTTGGTTGCCGGGCTGCGCTCACGCAGGGCGTGTACGAAGCCGGCGACAGCCTCCAGCAGATGCTCGGCGTTGTCCAACACGAGCAGTGCCGGGCCCGTGCGCAACGCGGCGACGACCCCATCGATCGCGTCGCGCCCGCCGATCACCTGCACGCCGAGCGCCCGGTTCACGGCGCCAGGCAGCTCGGCCGCCTCGCCAAGCGTCGCCAGCTCGACCCACCAGACGCCGCCGGAATACCGGTCGACCAGCTCCGCGGCGGCCTGCTGGGCCAGGCGTGTCTTGCCGATGCCGCCGGCACCCGCGACGGTCACGACGTCGTGCTCTTGCAGCAACGTGCACAGCAGCGCGACTTCGGTATCGCGCCCGATGAGCTCCGGCAGCCGCTCCGGCAAGTTGGTGAGCCGAGGCGGCACGACCACGGGGGCGCCCGTCGTCGCGGGTCGCGATTCCAGTGCGCCCGGGCTGCCCGGGAGGTCACCCTCGACCGACACCATGAGCGTGAAGCGGTAGCCCCGCCCGGGAATGGTCGCGATGGCGGGGTGACCGAGCAGCTTGCGCAGCGTGCCTACCTGCACCTGCAGGTTGTTTTCTTCGACGACGAGCCGCGGCCACACGGTGTCGAGCAGTTCGTCTTTGGAAACCGTGCGGTCGCGCCGCTCGATGAGCGCGAGCAGCGTCTCGTAGGCGCGACCGCCGAGCTTGACCGGCGTCTCGCCGCGCGACAAGCGCCGCTCCGATGGCACGAGGCGCCAGTCGCCGAACGCGTAGGCAATGGGAAGTGTCATCGGGTCATCGGCCTGGGGTCTGGGCGCAGCGGTGGGGCGGTGCATGCCGTGAGTGTGCGGCGTCGTGTGCCGCGCGCATCGACGACGTGCACGGCCGGCGGCGAACTTTCAGGAATTTTCAGTTCCGCCGCCATGACGTCCAGGCGATTGCTGCACACCATGCCGCAAAGCTTTTCGAGAACCAGCCGCCATGACCATCCGACCTCTCGCTCTGCCGGCTCTGCTCGCTGCCGCGGGCCTTGTGATCCAACCAACCGCGGTGTCGTTCGACGTTGCCGGCGGCGCCATGGCGGCAGCACCCCGGATCGCACCTGTCGGGGGTGGGCTGCTGGCCGGCTACCTGGGCGGGCTGCTCGGCATCGGTGGCGCCCTCGTCACGATGCCCTTGCTTTATGCCGTTCCGCTGGCGCTGGGCGTCACGCTCGCCCTGGCCGGTCTGCGCGACAAGGTCCCGGTGCTTGTCTTTGGCCGCGACCGGCAGCATGTGGTGGCGGTGGCCGAGAGCCTCGCGGACGCCAGCCTCACCGGCGTGTGGGTGGTGACGGCATGAACGCCGCGCCGCATAAAGCGCCTTCCCCCCACCCGGCCCGACGGCGGCCGCAACACGCTGTGGGTGCCCGACCGCAGGCTCTACCTGCAGCTGCTGACCTGGTCGTTCACCCTCTTCAACACGGCCCGCCTGTTCTGCTATCTGCCGGCGATCTGGGCCATCCAAGTCAGCGGCGAGACTCCAGCCAGCACTCGCTGTGGACCTGGGGCACCTTCCTGGGTGCCAACGCGACCATGGCGGCCTGGCTGCACGAGAAGGACGAACGCCGCGTGAGCCGGGCCATGTTCGTCAACATCTCCAACGCGGCGATGTGCGCAGCCACGGTGACGCTGATCATCGCGGCCCGCGTCTGAGCAAGGCAGCCACGACATGAGCCAACTGATTCCAATCGAAGTTCTCGGCTGGGTCGCCGCCGCGCTGACGTTGGCCACCTTCGTCTGCCGCGACATGCTGCGGCTGCGCGTGCTGGCCCTGGCCGCCAACATGGCCTTTATCGGCTACGGCCTGGGCATCGGTCTATGGCCGGTGGTCACGCTGCATCTGCTGCTGGTGCCCATCAATCTGCGACGCCTGATGGAACTGCGCCAGGCAAGGTCCGCCGGGGTGGCCGGCCCGACGGTCTTGCGCCAGGTCTCACGGCACATCAGCCACACACCGCTGAGCACTTTGCAGGCACCTGCGGCCTGCGCCACTAACCATATCCATCAGGAGTAACCCATGCACTTCGCCTTACGTTTTTTCGTCTCAACCGCCGCTGCGGCCAGCTTCTCGGCCCAAGCCATCGTCGTTTTGGGTAACACCGCAGGCGGCCCCACATGGACGCGACCCGCGGCGGGCAACCCGCCCGTCGGCTTGTCTGGTGTGGGGATCGGTGTGAACTACAGCATCACGCCGCTGTTCGTAGGGACATCCGGCAGCTATGCGTTCCTGAGTAGCGCCACGGCCCCCGTGAACTGGGACAACTTCTCATTCCTGTACCAGACCTCGTTCAATGCCGCGTCTCCGCTCACGAACGTGCTGGTCGGCAATGACGACAACACCATCATCGGCCTGTCCGGTTTCACCCGGGCTCTGACTGCGGGTTCTCAGTATTTCTTCATCACCACGGGCTTCCAACCGGGCGATGCAGGCGCCTGGAGCCTGGCCATTAACGGCCCCGGCTCGATCAGCATCGGCGTTATCCCCGAACCCGGCACCTACGCCCTGATGGGCCTGGGTGCAGCCGCCGTGCTGCTGGTCACCCGGCGCCGCGCCCGGGCCGAAGGCTGATCGGACCGGCGCCTGCAAAGCCCACGGAGAGGTGGCACATGGGGGATATCCGATGTCACCGCGACGGCACTTGCGGCAAGCCGGTACCGCGATGAAGCGGGGGAATGCCGCGCAGTTCGGTCGATCGCAGGGTGGGGCGAGTTTCTAACATTGACGACGCCGTCCCGCGGCCCTTCGACCCGCCTTGCCGTCGCCGGCCGCACGACCTGACGCCGGGTCGACTCCTTCCCGACCGACCGTGGGCCGCCCGACCCATGCCGACCGAACGAACGCTGTCTCCCTCCATCAGCCGCCGCCATCTCCTAGCGCTGTCCGCATTGGCAGGCCTGTCGTGGATTTCCCACTCCGAGTCTGCGGCCTTCGACTACGCGGAAGCGGACGCGCCCGTCGCGCTTCCGCACGTGGCGGCCCAGAGTCCGCGCCCCCGCCTCGCCCTCGTGCTCGGTCCGGGCGGGCCGCGCGGTTATGCACACATCGGCGTGATGCGGGTTCTGGAGGAGGCCGGCATCGTGCCGGACCTGGTGGTCGGCACCAGCGTCGGAGCGCTGCTGGGAGTCTTCTGGGCGAGCGGGCTCTCGGCAGCCCAGATCGACGAGCGTTCGACGATCGACGGCCTGCTGTCGGTGTTCGACCCCTCTCCCTTCGCCGACCGCGGCTGGATCCATGGCCAGCGCCTGCAGGACTACGTGAATGACGGCGTGTCGGGCCGGCGGCTGCAGGACATGCCCCGTCGGGTGATCGTGGTGGCGACGCGCCGGGACGACAAGACCCCGCGCTTCTTCACCAGCGGCAATGCAGGTGTGGCCGTGCGCGCCTCCGCCGCGATTCCGGGCGTCGTTTCGCCGGTCGGCATCGCCGGCGTGGAGTACGAGGACGGCGATGAATCGCTGCCTTTGGCGGTGTCCGCCGCCCGTGCTGCGGGGGCCCGCTTCGTCATCGCGGTCAATGTGTATGCCGGGCCCGAAAGCACGCCGGCCGACCTGTCACCCGCCCTGCGTGCCCGCGATGCCGCACGCCGCGCGCGCATCGACTGGGAGGTGGCCAAGGCCGACTTTCTGCTGCACCCGGCCGTCGGCTACCACGCCAACCCCCTGCCCAGTTTCGCGGTCGAATGCCGTCGGATTGGCGAGCTGACCGCGCGCCGACGTTTGGCGGCCCTCCAGGACCAGCTGGCGCAACGGTCCTGACGCCTCGGGATCAGATCGGCTTTCGCTGCCCACGCCGCACCCGGTGGACCGCGCGGAGCACGCCGGCTGGCCCTGCGTCGTGATGACGCAACTGGCGGGCGTACCGCTCGATCGCATCTGACCGCCCTGGCACACGGGCAGCTCAGCCCCAGAGTGACCGACTGCTTGCGTCCGGGTCTGCAGGTGGCGGCGCTACCCCGACTCCCGAGCGCTTGTTCGGCCGCCCATCGCCGAATCGATCTCATCGCTGGAAAGCTGCCGGCTGAATTGGCGGCAGGACAGCTGTCGCTTGGGTAGACCCGCAGCTGGCCATCAGCCGGCGGTCGCTAATGACCGGTGTCGTCGAACAGGATTTGCTTGGCATGCTCGCCAAGCCGTGCGCCACGATGTCGTGTTGGAGGAAGGCCTCGAACTCTTCCTTCAGCGTTCCGCGGCAAGTCGGCCCGGGTGGTGGTCGCCTCTATCTCGGCGATGAAGGCCGCTGCGGGCTGCTCCACCGCTTGGCACTCAGACCCGGAAATCACCCGGTGGGCTTTTCCGAACGGTCCGGCATCGCTTCTGGCCCCACCCCGGACAGCTCGCCCAGCCAGCGCGCGCAGGGCTGCGGGCGGGCGAAGTGGTAGCCCTGGAACTCCTCGATACCGATGTCGCGCAGGCGCTCGAATTGCCACGCCGTTTCCACGCCCTCGGCCACCGTGCTCAGCCCGAGGCTGCGGCACAGTTGAACGATGCCCTGCAGCACGATGATGCTGCGCCGGTCGGTGTCGAGGTCGCTGACAAAGCTGCGGTCGATCTTCACCTTATGGAAGGGCAGCGCGCGCAGGTGGCTCAGCGACGAATAGCCAGTGCCGAAGTCGTCCAGAGCGATCTTGAAGCCGTGGTTGCGCAGGCGCACGAGCCGGGTCGCCACCTGTCCGATGTCGGTCACCAGCGCCGACTCGGTCAGCTCCAGTTCCAGCTGACCCGGGTCGGCGCCATGGCGGGTGCACGCGTCCATGATCACCTGCACGATGTCTTCGTCGAGCAGCTGGCGCGGCGAGAGGTTCACCGCCACGCTCTGGCGCAGGCCCAGGCCGCGCAGCTGTGTGGCCAGTTGCGCGGCAGCGTCCAGGGCCTGCCGGCCCAGGCTTTCGATCAAGCCCGATTGCTCGGCCAGCGGGATGAACTCGGCAGGCGACACGGGGCCGAAGAAGTCGGTGGTCCAACGCATCAGCAACTCGCCGCCCGTGCACACGCCCGACGCATTGACCTTGGCTTGCACGACGAAGTGGAAGGCGGCGCGTTCGGCGTCGCTGCGCAATTGCGCCTGCAGGCGCGTCTTGCGCTGCAGCTGTTCGTCCAGCGCCGGCTCGAACACCACCAGGCGGTTGCGCCCGCGGTCTTTCGCGGCGTACATCGCGGCGTCGGCGCGGCGCAGCAACGTCGGCGCGTCGCTGCCGTCGTGCGGGAAGCGCACCGCACCCACGCTGGGTGTGACCGACACCGACTGCCCCAGCACCAACAGCGGCGGCGCCATCGCCAGCTGCAGGCGCTCGGCGGCAGTGCGGGCCTCGTCCTCGCCGCTGGGGCTGGGCAGCACCAGCACGAATTCGTCGCCGCCCCAGCGGGCCAGGAAGGCTTTGTGCACGGCAGCGCCCATGCGTTCAGCCACCTGCTGCAGCACCAGGTCGCCGGCATGGTGGCCCAGCATGTCGTTGATGGGCTTGAAGCCGTCGAGGTCGACGAAGATCAGCGCGAAAGGCTCGGCGCAGGCGGTTTCAGGGGCGGCGTGGTGCCGCGCCCGCGTGATGCGGTCTTCCAGGTGCCGCATCAGCGCGGCGCGGTTGGGCAACGCCGTCAGCGCATCATGCAAGGCTTGGCGCTGCAGCGCCGCCTCGGCCTCGCGGCGCTGGCTGACGTCGCGCAGCGCCACGATATAGCAGTTGCCGTGGCCCGCGTGCCCGGCCACAGGCGCCACCGTCACCTCGACATGTCGCTCGTGCCCGGGCTGGCCCAGCACGCTCTCGCCGCTCCAGGCGCCGTCGAAGCCGGCATCGTCGTTCAGCGTCACCAGCAGCGCCAGAGGCTGCCCTTCCAGCGCATCCAGGGCTTGCCCCGCCAGGCTGCAAAAGGCTTCGTTGGCCTGCACGATGCGGCCTTGCGAGTCGACCACCACCAGCGCCTCGTGCGCACTGGCGAAGGCGTGCGCCATCACCTGCAGCGATTGCTCGGCCTCGCGCTGCGACGTCACGTCCTTGATGGTGCCGGCAATCTGCACCGGGCGACCGGCAGCGTCGCGCTCCAGCGCGCGGCCGCGCACCCGCACCCAGCGCAGCGCGCCGGCCAGGGGCAGCCGGAACGCGGTATCGATGTCGTCGCACGCGCCGTTGGCGTAGAGCTTGAAGGACAGCAGCGCCGCGTCGCGGTCGGCCTTGTGCACCTGGCCCATGAGTGCGTCCAGGGTGTCGACGTCCAGCGTCACCGGGTGCCCGGCGACTTCCAGACCCTGCACGCGGATGCGGTCCTGGTCGGCCGACCAGTCCCAGATCCCCTCGCCGCTGGCCCACAGCGCCAGGGTCAGCCGGCGTTCGGATTCAAGCGCCGTTTGGGCGGCGTTGTAGAGCTCTCGGCTCTTCTCCACCAGCAGCGATTCGGCAGCCTTGCGCGAAGCGCGCTCGCGTTCGAACCGGCGCTGCAGCAGCGCCAGTTCGGCGTCGGCCTGCGATGCCTCGACAGGCAGCGGGCCTGCAGCGGCAGGCCCGCCGGCCTCGCGATGGCTCATTGCGGCGTCTTGTCCAGCGTGAACAGCACGCCGGCGCCCGGCGCACCACCGCAGGGCGCGTGGGTGATGCGGCAGTCCTCGCTGTAGTGCTGAGCTGCGCCTTCCAACAGGCCCTGCGCCAGCATTTCCATGTTCCGCGACGACTGGTACAGCAGTGTCATCGTCGTGGGCGTGCGCGACAGTACCTTGAAGCGCGGCAAGGTGGCCTGGTCGTAGAGCTTGTGGACTTCGACGTGGATATGGCCGTCGATGGAGGCGACGAAATCGAACAGGTTGGTGCTGCGCGCGAACATCTCGCCGTGGCCCTGCGTGAAGCGCGTCAGCAGGTGGTGGCCGAAGGCCTTCACCAGTTCGGGCGCCGCCACACCGGTGCGTGCCGACAGCGCGCCCACCAGCGCCAGCATTTCTTCGTGCGGGTAGTAGCCCACCGCGGTGTAGGCGCCGCCATGCGGCGGGGCCACGTCCTGCAACACGGCGTCGGCCAATGCAGGCGAGAACCGCTCCTCGACGAGTTCGACGAATTCGGTGAACACCATGCCCAGCATCACGACCCCGCAGGTAGAACGAACTTGCTCGAGCTTAGGTGAGGCGGGCTGCGGTGGAGCGGAAGAACAGAGAGCATTCAAGACGCCATTTCCCCCCGCGCGGACGTCGAGTTCCAGCGCCACGACGCTGTTGGTGGGAGTCCGTTCGCGACGAGGCACTGTCGAGCAGGGTTCGCTTCGGTGTCACGACGACTACACCGAACACATGCCCCGAACTGGAGAGCCCGGACGGTGTCAAGGTGAGCGCTGCGCTAAATGGCCCTGAGTGCCGCCTGCCGAAGCGTTTGCCCCCGTTGTGTGATCTTCTCCATGTGCCCGTGTAAGGTTCCGACCGTCAGCTTCGGGGCAGCAAGTTCGGAGCAGCGGATGCCTGTTCAGGGTCGGCAGGGTGAGGTCAGCGCGTTGAAGACGGGTCGTTCAGCCTCGGCAGACCCAGTGGCCGCCGTCGGCGTCGACGGCGAACGGGTGGCTTCGGCCACAAGCCGTCCCTCACGTCAGGCTCAAAAATCCGGTCACGGGTCACCTTCGAACGGCTGCTGTAGGGCGACGAATCTGGGGCTTTCGTTGGCTCGCCTCGGCCACAAGCGGTCTGTCGTCCTGCGCTCGAAAACTCGGCCACGGCAAGCCGCTGAACCACGGGTTTCCGGCGGCGATTTCGGACCCACCTTCGGCCCGTCTCGGCCATGAGCTGAAGTGGTCACAGGCAGGTTGCGAGCGGCTCGCCCTTTGTTGGGGGCATCGGCTTTGCGCGCGCGCCTGTCGCCTTGGCTTGGTCGAGGTTCGACGTGACCTTCGAGAAAGCGAGTCACCGCGTTATCTGGAAGGGATGACGCGACGGGCGCCGGTGGCTTGGTGCCGGCCGAGTACGTGAACGTCATTGCAGAACGCCCTGCAACTTGCAGACAGCCGGCGAAGCGTTCCTCAGATCCTGCGGCGTCGGGTGATACAGGCCAACCACGACATGCCTGCCAAAAGCAGGACCAAGGATTCCGGCTCTGGAACGGCCGACACGGTCAAAGTACCCACGGCGGCGAAGTTACCGTAAAAGCCGCCGTTGGGGTCCGTGATGGTTCCAGTGAAGATAGGGTACACGCCGTTGGTCGTGAAGCTGCCAGACTCGAAAAACAGCAGGCCCTGATTGGACCCGCCGTTGCCGTCCTCTACCCTGACCTCGACCAGGCTGTACCCTGTGTTGTAGCCGTTGGGATCGAAGTGCTGCATCGTTGGGCAAATCAGTGAGTTCGCAACGGCGCCCGGACCGCTCACGCTGCAACTGGACACGGCGAAACTTCCTGCCGTGGTGAGGGGTGTGTCGGTTTGGACAGTGAATTGACCGCCGTACGTGCCGCCGACCCCCAGAGCCCATGTGGCACCGGAATAGCTCACCTCATATGTGGCAGCGTGCGACGGCATTGCCGCCAATGCCGCAACGGTCAGCCATGCGACCACCAGAGCGTTCGACCAGGTGCGCATCGGGGATTCCTTTTTGACCGAAAAGCTCATGAACATTAGAAAGTTTCCGCGGTATTCCAGCGGCCGGTCAACCACTGGCGTTGAGGGTGCCGGGTTGATGGCTTGACTTTCGGGCGGGCAATGAAATCAGAGGATTGGTTGGCCGGACCCGACCCACCTGCGCCACTCGCGGCCCTGAGGTGGGCTCACCATTCGGGAGCCCTTCGTGCAAGCCATCGGCCGGCAGCCCCAGCGGCGCCGGATGGCTTACCGGTCCAACACCAGCGCCAGCGACCGAAACAGACCTCGTGTTGCCGCCAAATGCAGCAGCACGCCGCGGCCCATGTCAACGCGTATCGGCACGAGGCGCCGACCTGCACCTGATGAAGTATGCCGGCTGAAACTGCAGGCCTCGGCGCCCCCGCGCGCAGCCCCTGGCCCGGCGCTCCAAGCGGCATGACGCGGCCCAATCGTGGCCGTTTAGGCGACCTGGCAACGGGGGCCGCCGACGTGGCTCTGTCCGAGGGTTAGCAGGGCCAACGGAAGGGCACCCACTCACGCGTATTGGGTACCTTGTTCGGCCCTCTCAGGCAACAAGCGTCGACGCGGCCGCACGAGGGTTGTTCACGCAAGCAACCCATGTTTCCCAGCCGATGCCGCCCCCCGTGTTCGCGGGGGGGCGCTCGGGCAGAGAAGGGTGTCTGATATCAGAAAACTTCACTAAGCTACTTCACGTGGCCTTCCAACCATTGGAGAACCCCGAATGCGCAAGTCACTACTCGCTCTCGCCGGCGCCGCAGCACTGGTCTGCGGCCCGGCATTCGCGTCGCTCGACACCTACACCGCGTTCCTGTTCGGATCCAATGAAACACCGGTGCTTGGCGACCCCGATGGCGTTGGCGTTGCCACGCTGATCATCGATAACGTTGCCAACACGGTCTCGTGGGCTTTCATGGTGCAGAACATTCAGCTGCCGTTGACGCTCGCGCACATTCATTCTGGCGCGTTCGGGGTGGCCGGGCCGGTGATCGTGGATTTCAACGCGGCGTTGACCGGCTCGAACCTGTTCGACGCAGACTTGGCTCTGATCAAGGGACCGGTCAATGCGACCGCGTTCTACGTCAACCTCCACAACGCGACGTATCCGGGCGGCGCCCTCCGGGGTCAACTGCAGTACGTGGGCACCGCCACGGCACCGATCCCCGAACCCGCCACTTATGCGCTGATGTTCGGTGGCCTGGCCGCCGTGGCTTTCCTGACTCGCCGCCGCCGCGGCTGAAACAGGTCGGCGTGACACAAAGCGGCGCCCTCTGGGCGCCTTTTCGATTCCAGGGCCCGATCAGCCGAAGTGGAACTGCCGACCCGTTGCTGTCGTACGCCCAGTCTTCTTCAATGACCGCAACATGCGGAAGCTGAAAGTTCGAGAAACATAGCTCTTCCCCGCTTCAGCGATCCAGCGTCAGGCACGCGGGGCGATCTGCTCCAGATTCCGCGAACGGAGCGCACCCACTCCGGGGAGGCAGGAAACGCAGACACAGCAGGCAGACCATGCCAACTCCTGCGAACCATTCGCGCGAAGCAAGCGCCGAGATGCTACCTCCTACCGTTGTTCTGGAGAACCTCATATGGCACTGCGCATCAACGACACCGTACCCAACTTCACCGCAGACACTGACCAGGGAAGGATCACGTTCCACGACTGGATCGGCGACCGCTGGGCGATCCTGTTCTCGCATCCCAAGGACTTCACGCCGGTCTGCACCACCGAATTCGCCGCTGTGGCGCAACTGGCGGCCGAATGGACCCAACGAGGCACGAGGGTCATCGGGGTGTCCGTGGACGCCGTGGCGGATCACAAGAAGTGGAAGGCCGACATCGAGAAATTCGGCGGTACGCCGGCCGACTTTCCGATCATCGCTGACGAGAATCTGACCGTGTCCAAAGCCTTCGACATGCTGCCTGCCGAAGCCTACCTGCCGGATGGCCGCACACCGGCCGACAGCGCAACGGTTCGCTCGGTGTTCATCGTCGGCCCGGACAAGAAGCTGAAGTTGTCGATGACCTACCCGATGACCATCGGGCGCAATTTCGCCGAAGTACTGCGGGCGCTGGACGCTTTGCAGCTCACCTACAACGCGCCGATCGCCACGCCGGCCAACTGGATGGTCGGGCAGGACGTGATCGTCGCGCTGTCGCTGAACGACGAGCAGGCCCGGGACAAGTACGGCGCGCTGGACATCAAGCTGCCGTACCTGCGCACCGCGAAGGCGCCGTCCTGAAACGAGCGATCGAGGTCACCGGCACCGCCCCAAGGCGGCGCGCGCCTCATCACGCTGAATCGCGGCCCGCGGCGACCCAGGCCGCCAGCGCGGTTTCATCCATGGGTCGCGCGATCAGGTAGCCCTGGGCTTCGTCGCAGCCCACCTGTTTCAGGTAGGCCATGGCGGTCTCGTCCTCGACGCCCTCGGCCACGACGCGCAGGCCCAGGCTGTGGCCTAGGCCCACGATGGAGCGGATGACGGCGCGCGACTCTTCCGATCGTGCCGCGGACATCACGAAGGAGCGGTCGACCTTGACCTCCGAGAACGGCAGCCGCACCAACTGCACCATCGATGAATAGCCGGTGCCGAAATCGTCGATCGACAACTGGAAGCCCTGCATGCGCATCCGTGTCAGCAGCTCCAGCGCCAGCGTCGGATCGTCCATCGCTGCGGTTTCGGTGAGCTCGAACACCAGGCGGTCTGCCGCCATGCCGGCGCGCTGGCAGCGCTGCTGAAGCTGGGCGACCAGTTCCGGCTGGCCCAGGCTGCGCGCCGACAGGTTGATCGACAGCGTCAGCGTCTCGCGCCCCGCGGCGGCCAAGCGCCAGGGGATGAACCACGCCAGCGCCAGCTCCAGCACCTGCAACGTCAGACGATCCACCAGGCCGGCTTCCTCGGCCAGGGGAATGAAGCGGTCCGGGCCGACCAGGCCGTGCACCGGATGCCGCCATCGCGCCAGCACCTCGAGGCCCGCCAGCGCCCCGCTGCAGCACAGGATCTTGGGCTGGTAGACGACGGTCAGTTCACCGCGCGCCAGTGCCTGAACCAAATCGTCGACCACAGGCCGAAAGGCTGGCTCGGGTTGCAGCCGCGCAGGTGCCGGCAGCACGGCTGCGGCGGGGGCCTGCAGCAGCTTGCGCAGCGCCGCCGGCACGAAGGGCTTGGCCAGCACGCCGGCCATGGTCAGCCCGTGTGCTGTGCCGGCGCGACTTGCAGCGTCGAGCACCCGTTGGCCGACGCCGCTGCTGACGATGACCTGTGCCGTGCAGCCGCGCCGCCCCAGCTCGGCCAGCACCTCCAGGCCGTCCATGTCGGGCATGTTCAGGTCGGTGCAGATGTGGCTGGGCTGCCAAGACTGCAGCGTCTCGAAGAACTCTTCAGGGGCAGTGCACAGCTGTGCAGCCGCGCCCGACGCCTCTGCGATGATCTGGATCGTCAGGCCGATCGTCGGATCGTCCTCGAGGATGAGCAGCCGGCAGTCCTGCATCTGGAGGTTTGGAGCCTGGGTCATGGCGATCCCTCCCGAACGGACGGCGCACTGCCCATTGCCTCCTGAAGCTTCGAGGCCAGGTCCGCGTGTCGGTAAGGTTTGCCCAGCAGCAGCACGCCGGGCTCCAGCTGCCCGTCCTTTGTCAACGCATCGGCCGCATAGCCCGAGGTGTACAGCACCGGCAGCCCCGGTCTCAGGCGATGCGCCGCCTCGGCAAGCTCACGACCGCTCATGCCGCCAGGCATCATGACGTCGGTGAACAGAAGCTCGATGTCGGCGCGCGCCTGCAGCACCGTCAGTGCCGACGGGCCGTCGCTGGCCTCGATGACGCGATAGCCCAGCCGCTCCAGCTGGTCGCGGGCGAAGTCCCGCACGGCTGCCTCGTCTTCGACCAGCAGGACGCACTGCCCCGTGCCGGCCCGCGGCGGGGCGGCCGTGGCGGCAGGTGGCGGCGCCACCGCGCCGTCGTCCTGCGCGCGATGCGCCGGCAGAATCACGCGCACCGTCGTGCCTCGTCCGATCTGCGATTCGATGTCGAGGTGACCCTGCGACTGTTTCACGAAGCCATAGGCCATGGACAGCCCCAGACCCGTGCCTTTGCCCTTTTCCTTGGTGGTGAAGAAGGGCTCGAAGACCCGCGGCAACAGCTCCGTGGGGATGCCGCAGCCCGTGTCCACCACCTGCAGCACCACGAAGTCGCCGGGTTCCAGGTCGGCATATGCCGCCACGCCAGCCGCATCGAGCCGCAGGTTGGCGGTGGTGAAAGTGAGGCGCCCGCCACCGGGCATGGCGTCTCGCGCGTTGATACCCAGATTGAGCAGCACGTTTTCCAGCTGCATAGGGTCGACCAGCGTGCTCCACAAGTCGGGGGTCTGCACGTGCGTGACGTCGATGTGCCCGCCCAGCGTACGACGGATCAGACCGTTCATCTCGGCCACCAAGCTGTCGAGGTTCACTGAGCGCGGTTCGAGCGCTTGCTTGCGCGCGAAGGCCAGCAGGCGCTGCGTGAGATCTGCGCCGCGCTGTGCGGCGGCTGCGATCATGGTCGCCAGCCGCTTTTGAAGCCCGTCGTCCGGCAGCTGTTCGGCCAGCAGCTCGGCGTTGCCCAGCATCACCGTCAGCAGGTTGTTGAAGTCGTGCGCCACGCCGCCCGTGAGCTGGCCCAGCGACTCCAGGCGCTGGGACTGGCGCAACTGCTCCTCGACCAGCTTGCGCTCGGTGATGTCGCGTTCGATGGCAACCCAGTGCGTGTACCAGCCGGCCTCGTTGGCCAGCGGCACGATGTCCAGTTCCAGCCAGAAAGGCTCGCCCGCCTTGGTGTAGTTGATGAGTTCGGCGCGCACGGGCTCCCAGCGCTCGAGCGCAGCGCGGATGCGGTCGAGTTCTTGGCGTTGCGTGGCAGGGCCTTGCAACAGGCGCGGCGTGCGGCCGATGACTTCTTCACGTGTGTAGCCGGTGCGGCGCTCGAAGGCATCGTTGACGAACACGATGCGCGGTCCCGGATCGCCAAAGGGCTCGGCTTCGGTGATGAGCACGATGTCGTTGAGCCGCGCGACCGCCGTCTCCAGCAGCTTCAGCCGCGCCTGGCTCTCGCGCTCGGCAGTGATGTCGCGCGCTATACCGGCTATGCGTGGTTCGCCGGTGGGCGACGCGCTGCTCACGGCGAAGGCGCGGTCCGCGATCCATCGTATGCCACCGTCGGGCCACAGGATGCGGTACTCGATGTCGAAACCGCCGCCAGCCTGCAGCGAAAGCGCCTCGGCCACGCGCTTTTGATCTTCGGGGTGGATGGTTTCGAACCAGCGCGCCGAGTCCAGCTCCAGGCTGGCGAGCGAGCGCCCCCAGAGTGCCTCGTAACCCGGCGAGACATACAGCATCCGGTCGCCTTCGGACAGCCAGAAGACCTCGCTGATCGCCTCGGTGATCTGGCGAAAGCGCAACTCACTCTCGCGCAGCGCCTTGGCGCCCCGTTCGCGTTCGGTCACATCCTGCGCGGTGACCAGGCGGGCGCTGCCGCCTTCCCAGGGGATCGAGCGCGAGTGAATCTCCACATCGATCAGCGTGCCGCTTCTCAGCCGGTGGCGCCAGGCCCGCCGTTCGTCAGGCGCCGTGCCTTGGCCCGCCATCTGGGCCGCAACATTGGCCAGTAACGCCGGCAGATCTTCGGCCGGCCGAATATCGGCCAGGGTCATGCCGAGGAACTCCTGGACGCTGTAGCCATAACGCTCCACGGCAGCCGCATTGACGGCCAGGAAGCGAAGACTGCAGGGGTCGTACACCCACATTGGCAAAGGGTGGTGTTCGAACACCGCACGGCAGCGCGCCTGGCCTTGGCGGACGGCATCGCCCTGCTGGACGTGGTCTTCGATGAGGCTGTGGAGTACGAGGGCCAGGCGCTGCTGGGGTTTCAGCTGCGATTCGTTGCAGGGCGTCACGCTGAGACGAAACCAGTGCTGCTGGTACGGCGCATGGCTGGGGTAGTCGAGCGCAAACTGCGGGAGTTCTCCCGCCAGCACTCGGCGGATGCCCTGGGTCAGCGAGGACGCACGTTCGGCATTGGAACCCTGGATCGCGTCGCACATCGCGAGGTAGTTGGCCCCCAGGCCAGCCTGCGACAGCGGCAGCCCGGTGGCCGCGGCGGAGCGTCGCCACGCGGCGTTGATGGCAACGACGAGACCGTCTTCGTCGAGCAGCGCGGCCTCGGCCGGCAATGCTTCAAGCAGCGCTTGCATGCCTGCAGGTACGGCGGCGGTCGTGCCCACGGAAGGCGAAAGTGAGGGCTGTGTGAGGTGGGTCAAGGTGAATCCGCGGGTCTTCGCGGCGCAGAAGATCCCGGCAACAGTGGACGCCAAGTCCCTGTCCTGCGTCCCCCGGGCGACGGCAAAAGGCAAACTTCGGTCTAGGACAACCAACCTATAGTCTAGTTATCGGCTGATCGAGTTGCGACTGAAGGCGCACGGCCTTGTCGCGGGACCCTCCCGCAGAGCCCTCAGGGCTTGCAGGCGACGTCGGCCGTGGGCGAACCGTTCTGGAACAGGCGAAAGCGCAGCTGCCCGCCCTCGCTCCAGAACTCCAGGTGCTGGACCATCACAGACCCGTCGAGGTAGACCACCTGGTGCTCGTAGATCCGGCCGGCCTCGCAATAGGCCGACTGGCTGGTGCGGCGGACGACCTCGTCTTCGCGGTCCTGGCCCAGCCGCACCACCCGGTCGGCGGTGATCTCCGACCTGATGGGTCCGCGGTTCGATTGGGCCGTGATGTCGAAGCGCCCGCCGGGTCTGCTCTCGACGGCGAAGCTGCTGATCTCGAAGGCGCCCTGGCCGACGAAGGTTTCGTACAGCGAGTTCAGCGTCGACAGCCCGCGATTGCCGAAGCGAACCTCGCAGCTCGGGTAGCGGGCCTCGAAGCTCGGACATCGGCCGTCCGCGTCGAAGGGACCGGCGGACGGCCCTTCGACAAACGCGCCCGCCAGGAAGACGTTTGCCACCACGGCCCCGGCCACTGCCATCAGGCCGAGGGCGCCGGCGCCGATCCAAAGCCGCTTGCTGTTCACCGCAGACCCTCGATGAGCGCACAGGGCGGGGCGGAATGGCCCGGCACTCATGGCGCGTGCAGGGGACTCTAGGGTTCAAACGCTCGATGCACTTGAACGCAGTTGCGCAGGTGGCTTTGCCGCGACCTGCTGTGACCAGCGTCGCGGACCGATGCCGTACTGTTCGCGGAAGGACCTGCTCAGGTGCGCAGAATCCGCAAATCCGGCGGCATGGGCCGCCGCGAGAACAGAATCGCCGCGAGCCAGCGCCCGCGTGGCGATGGCCAGCCGGGCCTGCTTGCGAAAGAGCTTCGGGCTCAGCCGAAAGCAATCTCGGAACTGGCGGCTCAGTTGCGGGCTGCTCAACCCGACCGCCCTGGCGATGTCGGCGATGCGCATCTCATGGCAGCCCTCGTCGCCCAGCAGGGCCGCCGCGCGCTGCAGGGGGTTGCCCGCGTCGGGTGTCGGCGCCCGGGCTTCGAAGCTTGTCCTGACCTGGTCGAGGAGGGTGTCGAGCAACGGCGCCTCGGTGCTGCGGGTCGATGCGCCGTCCAGCAACAGAACGGCCAGGCTGGCAAGCATGCCAGCCAGTTCCGGGGGGGCCTGCTGCGCTGCCGCGCCGATCCGTGCCTGCCCCAGGTGTGCCGAACAGACGCGGTCGTCGGGGATGAAAAGGGTCAGGAAATCAGACCCGGGCAGGTTCTCCCCACTGTGTGCGAAACCAGCGTCGATCCACATCCAGTCGCCCGGCGCCATGCGCAGGCTGCCGCCGCGAAACTCGATGGCACAGCGCCCTTCGCCCCAGGCCAGGGTCAGGCTTGCCGCGGGCGGCACGATGGTCCAGCGGGTGAGCTCGCGAAAATCGCGGCCGATCATGACCCAGCACCGGCTGTCCGATGAGGCGCCGTAGTGGCGGCCAGCGGGCAGACGAGCCAGCCGCTCGAAGGCGGCACCTGCAGGTCCGGCAGGCATGTTTGCTTGGGGATTTTGCTAGTCGAACAGTCCGACGGCGAGCTCGGCCCAGACCGTGGCGAGCGTCAGGACGATGGCAGCGGACACCAGCAATTTCTGCCTGGGGGTCCTGATCCTGGGAACGATCAAGGCGTAGCTCATGCCCGCCCCGAACAGGAGGACGGCGGCGGCAATGAAGTCCTCGAAGCCCCAGTTCATCTCGCTGAGCATCAGCTTGCCCAACAGCGGAATCACAAGCAGGCCACCCACGCCCATGGCCACACGCGTGACGGCTGTTTTCAGCGTCGGTGCTGAAGGCGCCCCGTTCAAATCGTCCATGCGTCTGCCCCGTGTTTCACCCGCCGTCGCGCCGCGCCTCACGATAGCGGGACATCTGTGTTTCCTGTTCGCCGGTGATGCAGGATTTGTCGGCACCGCAGGCCCTGAGCCGGCGGAAATAGTCGCTCTTGTGCCAGGCCTGGGCTTGCGGGTCCAGCGTGCGCCTGAAGGGCCGCCACAGGGCGGCCAGGCGCAGGTCGCGACCGGCCAGTTCGGCGTCGCTGCAGACCAGGCGTTCATGGGGAAAGCTGGCCTGCGGGCACCAGCCCGGTCGCGCGAAGTCCGGTTCCGCAGCCAAGGCCAGTGCCTCTGCTGCCGGGGCGAGCACCAGTTCGCTGCCGTCGCGCCAGGTCACGACCGGGTGGCCGGCGCGGTCGACGCCCCAGCAGCCGTGACGCTCGCGTCCGCCGACGGTCTGGCGCGCCTGTTGCCCGGCGCCAGCGCCGGGCTCCAGGCAGAGCTCGCTCATCAGCTGCACGGGGCCGTTGCGCTGCGGGTGTGTGCCCAGCAGCTCCGCCTGGGCGCTCCCGAGCCCCAAGCCGAGCAGCCCCAGCCAGACTGCAGCGCGCCTCACTTCTTCACCGGCGCCGGCTCTCTGACGGGCCGGTCTTGTTTCAGCGCTGCTTCCATCTCCTCGGGCGAGATCAGATGGTCCTTGTTCTTGTCGATGGCGGCCCAGTCGCGGACGGCCTCGGTGCTGCGTGCGGGCCGGTTGCCGTCGCTCCCCGCCTTGGCATTCGGCCTGGCATTCGAATCGCTGCCGCGGGGCGCCGCCGTGCTGTTGCGGTCGTGGCTGCGCTGGGCGTTGTCGTCCAGCTTCTCGAGCGAAGGCGGGGTGGCCTCCGTGTCCTTGCGGTGGGGCGTGACCTGCGTGCTGTCGGCCTTGTCGGCCTTGACGGGCGGGTCGACGCGCCCCGCTGCTGGCGCCGTCTGGGCCTGCGCCAGGGCTGGGCCGCACCAGGCAGCCGTGGCAAGCAGGGCCAGGGCCAGGGCTGAATTCATCGATCTCTTCATGACGTCGTCTCCTGTGGGCAGGGTTGCCCGGTTGAGGGAAAAAGTGCGGCAAACGACGGGCCCACGTGCGGTGCGGGCCGGGGGCGGTGCCGGGTGCAGGAGCCGCATTTGCCGGTGGCATTCCCCCTGGCTTGCCCGTACTCCATGCCCGCCCGACGTTTGAGATCGTTCCTGGCTCTGGCCTGCGCCGCCCTGCTGGCCGCGTGCAACCCCTCGGCGCCCGATGCTTCGACGCCTGGTGCTTCCGGCCGTGCCCAGCCCCCGGCCGCCAGCGCGCCGCTGGTCGCCGGTTCTGCCGGTTCTGCCGCCCCGGGGGCCGCCACGGCTGCCACCGCCGCAGCGCCGGACTTCGCGGCGCTGGTCGAGAAGGTCGGCCCGGCCGTGGTCAACGTCACCACCAGCCGCGCGGCCGCACCGCGCCAGCCGCAGAACCCTTCGGGGCCCCCGGGCGACCCCATGTCCGAGTTCTTCCGCCGTTTCATGCCGCCAGAGGGCAGCGAACGCGAGTTCCCCAGCCGCGGTGTCGGCTCGGGCTTCGTCATCGACGCCGAGGGCCACATCCTGACCAACGCCCATGTCGTCGAAGGCGCCGACGAGGTGATGGTGCGGCTGGCCGACAGCAAGAGCGAGTTCAAGGCCCGGGTCGTGGGCGCCGACCGGCAGACCGATGTGGCGCTGCTCAAGGTCGACACGAAAGGCCTGCCCGTGGCGCCCCTGGGCGACTCCAGCAAGCTCAGGGCCGGCGAGTGGGTGGCGGCCATCGGCTCGCCCTTCGGCTTTGCCAACACCATCACGGCCGGCATCGTCAGCGCCACCGAGCGCTCGCTGCCCAACGACACCTACGTGCCCTTCATCCAGACCGACGTGGCCATCAACCCGGGCAACTCCGGCGGGCCGCTGCTGAACCTGCGCGGCGAGGTCATTGGCATCAATTCGCAGATCTACAGCGGCACCGGCGGCTACATGGGCCTGTCGTTCGCGATTCCCATCGACATGGCGATGAACATCGCCAACCAGCTGCGCACCGAAGGCCGGGTCACGCGCGGCAGGCTGGGCGTGGGCATCCAGGAGGTGAGCCAGGAACTGGCTCGGTCGTTCAAGCTGCCCGAAGCGCGCGGCGCGCTGGTCACCAACGTCGAGAACACCGGCCCGGCCCAGCGTGCCGGCGTGGCGGTGGGCGACATCATCACCCGCTTCGACGGCAAGGCCGTGGCCGCGGCCATCGACCTGCCGCGCATGGTGGCGCAGGCCAAGCCGGGCAGCGAAGCCGCCCTGGAAGTCTGGCGCGCAGGCCGCAGCCAGAACCTCACGCTGACGGTGGGCGAAGTCAAGCCCGACGGCGGCCAGCGCGCCGCGGCCGCGGCCGTGCCCGGGCAGGACGCCGGCCGGCTGGGCCTGACCGTCAGCGTGCTGCCGGCGGCAGGCCGCCGTGCCCTGGGCGTCGACTTCGGGCTGGTGGTGGAAAACGTCGCTGGCGTGAACGCGCAGGCGCCGCTGCAGCGCGGCGACGTCATCCTGGCCATCAACGACCAGCGCTTCGCCAGCCTGGAGGAATTCAACGCCCAGGTGGCCAAGGACGAGGCCGCCGGCAGCGTTGCACTGCTGATCCGCCGTGGCGAGGCCAGCCTGTATGTGCCGGTAAAGGTGGCTGCGGATTGAGTCTGGCGCGCTTGACCGCGTGGTGGATGGGCCTGCGCAGCAGCCTGTGGTTCCTGCCGTCGCTGATGGTGTGCGGTGCGGTGCTGGCCGCGGTGGGCCTGATCGAGCTGGAATCGGCGGCCGACTTCGAGCTGGCCAGGCACTGGCCGCGGCTGTTCGGGGCGGGTGCGGAAGGTTCGCGCGGCATGTTGTCCGCGGTCGCCACGTCGATGATCACGGTGGCCGGCGTGGTGTTCTCGATCACCATCGTCGCCCTGTCGCTGGCGGCCAGCCAGTACTCGCCGCGGCTGCTTCGCAACTTCATGTCCGACCGCACCACGCAGGCGGTGCTGGGCGCGTTCGTCGCCATCTTCGCCTACTGCCTGGTCGTGCTGCGCACCATCCGCGGGCCCGAGGAAGGCGCTGCCTTCGTGCCCGCGCTGGCCGTGCTGGGCGGCGGGGTCCTGGCGTTCGTGGGCGTGTTCCTGCTCGTCTACTTCGTCCACCACGTGGCCTCGTCGATCCAGGTCTCGTCGATCCTGGATCACATCGCCGAAGAGACCCGGCAGGCGATCGACGAGCTGTTCCCCGAGGCCGTGGGCAGCGCCGCTGCGGGTGCCGCCGTGCCGGAGGAAGCCCGCTCGGCACGCCAGTGGCACGCCGTCGCCGCGCCGGGCACGGGCTACCTTGTGTCAATGAACGGCGACGCGCTGCTGAAGCTGGCCGAGCAGGCCTCGCTGGTGGTCGAGGTCGTCCCCCGGGTCGGCGATTTCGTCGTCACGGGCCGGCCCGTGCTGCGGGTGGCGGGCCAGACCGCCCAGGACCCGGGCCACGCCCGGGCGCTGCTTGCCTGCCTGGTCCTCGGCCGCCAGCGCACCGTGCACCAGGACGCGCCCTTCGGCCTGCAGCAGATCGTGGACATTGCGCTCAAGGCGCTGTCGCCCGGCATCCACGACCCGAGCACGGCCACGAGCTGCATCGACCAGCTGGGCGCGCTGATGGTGGCGGCGGCCTCGCGCCACATGCCCGGGGCGCAGCGCTCGACCCGGGGCGTGCTGCGGCTGATTGCACGCGGGCCGGATTTCGCGTCCATGCTCGCCCTGTCCTTCGACGCCATCACCGACCACGCTGCCGACCATGTCGAGGTCTACGCCAGCCTGCTCGTCACGCTGGGCCGCATCGCCGAGGCGACGAACGATGCGCAGCAGCAGCGCTGCGTGCTCGCGCAGCTCGACCGGGTGATGGACAGCGCGCAGCGCGCGGCGCTGCCGTCCTGGGGCCGCAAGGCCCTGGAGCAGCAGTGGTCCGAGGTCCGGGCCGCGCACACCTGAGCCCCTGCAGCCGGGGCGGCACGCCCATTGCCCTGCCCGCAGCACCCGGCAGCAGCTGCTCGTCGGGCAACCGTGCTTGCAGGAGGCCCAGACGCTGAAGTTCTTCCCACCCTGGGCCCTGGCCACCTGGTGGGTGGCCGTGGTGGTGTTGACCGGTTGCGCCGGAATGCCGACGGCCGGCGGCAGCGACGCGCCGGGCCGGGCGGCGACCTCGGCGCCGCCGGTGCTGCGGGTCGTGTTCGACGCCCCGCGCCCGCTGGCCGAGTTGCTGGAAAGGCACCTGCAGCTGGCGCGCGTGAACCTGCTGGCCGGCGGCGAGCCCTTGCCGGAAGGCGAGCTCGACCGCCTGATCGCGGCCACGCCGGCCGAGGCCCAGGCGCTGCTGGACACCGAGGGCTACTTCAATGCGCGCACCGAGGTGCAGGCCGAGGGTGGCACGCCGCCGCTCGTGCGAGTGAGCGTCGACCCCGGCCCGCGCACCACGGTGCGGGGCGTGCGCATCGACGTCGACGGCCCGCTGGCCGCCGACACCGCACGCGGCGAGCCCTCCGCGCGTGCGGCACAGCAGGCGCTGCGCGGCGACTGGCCCTTGCCCGTGGGCGCGCCGTTTCGCGGTGAGGCCTGGGCCGACGCCAAGTCGGCCGCGCTCGCCCGGCTGCGCGCCCAGGGCTACGTGGCGGCCGACTGGCGCGACACCGAAGCCCGTATCGACGCGGCCACGCAGCAGGCGGACCTGTCGGCCACCGTGGCCAGCGGTCCGCTGTACCGCACCGGCGGCCTGCGCATCGAAGGGCTGCGCCACCACGACCCGCAGACCGTGCGCAACCTGGCGGCATTCGGTCCCGGCGTGCCCGCGACTGAGGAGAGGCTGCTCGACTTCCAGGAGCGGCTGCAGAAGTCCGACCTGTTCACGCGCGCGACGGTGACGCTCGCCCCCGACCCCGCCGATCCCGGCGCCACGCCCGTGCTCGTGCGCCTGGGCGAACAGAAGCTGCAGGACGCCACGGCGGGCTTGGGCTACAGCGCCAACATGGGCCTGCGCGGGACGCTGGAGCACACCCACCGGCGGCTGCTGGGCCGCGCCCTGCTGGCCCGCAACCGGCTGGACCTGGCCCAGCGCGAGCAGCGCTGGGAAGGCGAGATCTCCACCCACACCCTGCCCGGACTGCGCCGCAACCTGGTGGGTGGCAGCCTGTCGCGGCTGCGTTCCGAGACCGACACCGTGACCGAGGCCGAACTGCGCCTGGGCCGGGCCCAGGACACCCGGCGCATCAGCCGCCTGGCCTATGTCGAGGCGGTGCACTCCGACAAGAGCAGTGCCCTGGGCCGCGAGCGCAGCGTGGCCCTGGCCGGTCACTGGCACGGCATCTTCCGCCGCGTGGACGACCTCCAGCTGCCCACCCGTGGCCGCGTGTGGACGGCACAGGCCGGCGCCGGCTACGCCCGGTCCGACCCCGGCGGCGCCGGCCCCTTCGGCCGCCTCTACGCGCGCCTGAACGCCTATCGGCCGGTTGCCGGCTGGCTCGGCCAGGGGCGCATCGAGCTCGCCCAGGTGTTCTCCAGGGACGAGGTCGTGGTGCCCGAGACGCTGCGCTTTCGCGCCGGCGGTGAAGGCTCGGTGCGCGGCTACGAATACCGCTCGCTGACGCCGCAGGTGAACGGCGTCGACGTCAGCGGCCGCGTACTCTTCACGGCCAGTGCCGAAGCCTCGCGCCCGGTGCTGGCGCGGCTGCCGGCGCTGCACCTGGCCTTCTTCGTCGACGTGGGGCAGGCGGCGATGCGCTGGTCCGAGCTCAAGCCGGCCGTCGGCCTGGGCGCCGGGCTGCGCTACCGCAGCCCCATCGGGCCGGTGAAGCTCGACCTGGCCTGGGGGCAGGAGGTGCAGCGCTGGCGCCTGCACCTGACGGTGGGCACGGAGTTCCAGCCATGAGCCAGGAAGGCCGTTGCCGAGCGTGCACCGCGGAGCGCCCGGCGCGGAGGCTCGGGTGAACGCACCGCGCCATCGAACACGCGCGTGGGGGCTGGGTGCGCTGGCGGCCTTGCTGGCGCTGGTGCTGGCCCTGGGCGGCTTCGGGGCCTGGCTGTGGCACAGCGAAGACGGCACACGCTGGACCTTGCAGCGCGTGCCCGGGCTGCAGAGCCAGGGGGTGCAGGGCCGCCTGCTCGGCGGGCCGTTCGCGGCGCAGCGGCTGCAGTGGCAGGGCAGTGGCTGGCGCGTCGTCGTCGAAGACCTGGCCTGGGCGGACTCGACCTGGCGATGGCGTCCTTGGCCGGGCGCCTGGTTCGGTGTCGATCTGCGCGCGGCGCGGGCGCGCAGCGTCGTCGCCACGCCGCTGGAAGACGCCGCGCCCGCGGCCACGCGCGAGCCGCCGGTCAGCCTGACACTGCCGCTGGCGCTGAGCGCCCAGGGCTTGCGGCTGGACAGCCTGCGTGTGGGCGAGGCAGCACCTGCGACCGGCATCACGGCCGACCTGCATCTGGGGGCGGCGCAGGGCCGGGAACACCGGGTGCAAGGCCTGTCGCTGGCCTGGGGCGGGCTCTCGGCGAACGGCGAGGCCAGCATCGCCACGGAAGGCGACATGGCGGTGCAGGCGCGCCTGGGGCTGGCCAGCGAACCCGGCGCGCCCCGCCCCTGGCAGGCCCGGGCGACGCTGGCCGGCCCGCTGCGCCGGCCCTCGATGAACGTCACGCTGAACATGCCGGGTGCCGTGCCCGCTGTTGCCCGAGCCCAAGCTGAAGCCCAAGCTCAGAACCCGACCCCGACCCCGACCCCGGCCCCGACGGCCCCGGCGCAGCCCCCCGCTGGCCCCGACGCCCGCGCCGAGCTCAGCGCCGTGCTGGCGCCCTTCGCGCCCTTTCCGCTGGCGGCGCTGAACCTGCGGACCGAGTCGCTCGACCTGTCGGTGCTGGCGCCGTCGCTGCCGCAGACGCGCCTGTCGGGCCACGCCGTCCTGCAGGAAACACAGCCCGGGGCGCCGCTGGCCTTCCAGGTGCAGCTCGACAACGCGCTGCCGGGCGTGTGGGACGCCGGGCGCCTGCCGCTGCGCAGCGCCCGAGTGCTGCTGAACGGGCGTCCCGATGCGCCCGGCACGCTTTCCTTCGACGCCCTGCAGGCCGAGCTCGGCGGCACGCGCGTGGCGGGCCGGCTGCAGGGCAACGGCCGCTGGCAGGACGGCACGCTGACGCTGGCCCTGCAGCTCGACGGCCTGCAGCCCGCGGCCCTGGACACGCGCGCCCCGGCCTTGCAGCTCAGCGGGCCGCTGGCCTTGACCTTGCGCGGGCTGCCTGCACCGGGCGCCGACACCTCGTCGTCTGCAGCGTCGCCCGGGCTGACGGGTGAGTTCAGCGTCACGATGGAAGGCACCAGCCTGCAGCCTCGCAGCCCGCGCGCCACGCTCGGTGTCCGGGCCCGCTTCGCCCTGCCTGGCGACGGCAGCCAGCAGTGGGCGGTCGAGCAGCTCAGCCTGGCCAGCGGGCAGGCCCGTGTGCTGGCCAGCGCCGACGCACGGCTGGGCGCAGACGGCGCCTGGCAGCTGGCCACCCGAGGCAGCTCGGCAGGTTTCGACCCCGGCGTCTGGTGGCCGGCCGCCGCAGCGCGCGGCAATGCGCTGAACGGCCGCTGGCAGGCCGATTTGCGGGGTTCAGGCGCACCGGCTGCACCAGGGCGGGAGCCGCCGGCCGCCGCACCGCTCGACACGCTGCTCCAGACGCTGCGCGGCGAGGCCCGCTTCGAGCTGTCGCCCAGCCGCATCGCTGGCGTGCCGCTTCAGGGCAGCGCCAGGCTGAACGCGACCGACGAGGCCCTGGCGCTGCAGGCCGGCTTGCAGGCCGCCGGCAATCGGCTGGACGTGGAGGGAAATGTCGGCCTGGCCGGTCGCACACCGCGCTGGCAGCTGGACGTCGAGGCGCCGGCACTGGCGGCACTCGCGCCGCTGTCCCAACTGCCCGCCCTGGCAGACGTCGCCGCCTGGATGCCCCGCGCCGGCACGCTGCAGGCCCAGGCCCGGACCGAAGGCCGCTGGCCCGCGCTGTCCAGCCGCGGCAGCCTGCGCGCCGCGGGCGTGCAGACCCAGGCGCTGCAGCTGGCGCGCGCCGACGCCCGCTGGTCCTTCGGCGGCGCGGGCCTGGACGCACCGCTGGCCCTGCAGGTCGACGCCAGCGGCCTGGTGCAGGGCCAGCGCCGGCTCGACAGCCTGCAGCTGCGCGCCGACGGCACGCTGCGCGCGCACCGCCTGTCGCTGCTGGCCTCCAGCCCGCTGCGGCCGCCCGCCTGGGCCGACAGGCTGCCCTTCCCGATCGGCGCCGGGGCCGTGCCCGTTGCTGCGAATGCTGCGAATACCGGGAATCCCGCCGTCACCGCCGTCACCGCCCCGGGCACGGCACTGCGCCTGGCGCTGCAAGGCCGCTGGCAACCGACCACGGCGCCGGGCACCGATGTCGGCAGCAGCGGCCGCTGGCAAGGCAGCTTCAGCGAACTGCAGGCCGCGCCACGCCAGCGTCCCGGCGCCCCCTGGCTTTCTGGGGCCGGCCTGCAGCTCGCGGTCGAGCTCGCGCCCGAAGGCCAGCTGCGCAGCGCCACGCTGGCGCCCGGGCGGGTGGCGCTGTTCGGCGGCGGCGTGCGCTGGCGTCAGGCGCGATGGCAGGGCGCAGCGCCGGGTCGCGCCGCGGCCTTTGCGCTCGACGCCGAGGTCGAACCGCTGCAGATCGCACCGATGCTGGCCCAGCTGCAGCCCGAATTCGCCTGGCAGGGCGACCTGGCGGTGGGCGCGCGCGTGCAGCTCACCGCTGCCGACGCCTTCGACGCGGATGTCGTCGTCACCCGCCAGGGCGGCGACCTGAGCCTGGCCTACCAGGGCGTGCGCCGCGCCCTCGGCATCGACGAGCTGCGGCTGGTGCTGGCGGCGCACGAAGGCCACTGGCAGCTGAGCCAGGCCATCACGGCGCGCAACGTGGGTGTGCTCGGGGGCGGCTTCTCGGTGCGGGCGGCGCCGGGCGCGCGCTGGCCGGCACCAGGGGCGGCGGTCGATGGCGGCGTGTCGCTGCGCATCGACGACCTGGGCGTCTGGGCGCCCTGGCTGCCCGCCGGGTGGCGTCTGGGCGGCCAGGTGCAGGCGGTGGCCACGGTGGCCGGCACGGTGGGCGAGCCGCAGGCCAGCGGGCTCATCACCGGCAGCGCGCTCGAGCTGCGCAACCTGTTCCAGGGCGTGCACCTGCGCCAGGGTGAACTGGCGCTGGCGCTGCGCGGCAGCGAGGCCGTGATCGAGCGCCTGGTCTTCCAGGACCAGGACGGCGGCAGCCTGCGCGGCAGCGGCCGCGCGAGCCTGGCCGGTGCCGAACCCCGGGCCGCGCTCCAGCTGCAGGCCGAGCGCTTCCGCATGCTCGACCGGGTCGACCGCCGCGTCACCGTCAGCGGCAGCGCCGACCTCGCCCTGCAGGGCGAACGGGTCAGCGTCGCCGGCCGCTTCAGGGTCGACCAGGGCCTGATCGACGTCACCCAGGCCGATGCGCCGAGGAACGAGGCCGATGTCATCGTCGTCAACCGTCCCGGCGCCGCAGCGGTGGCCGCGTCCACGCCGGGCCTGCTGGCGCAGGCCGACGTGCAGGTGACGGTGGACCTGGGCGAGAAGCTGCGCCTGCGCGGCGGCGGTCTCGACGCGCTGCTGCGCGGCCAGCTGCGCGTGAGCACACGCGCCGACGGCGGGCTGAACGTCGCGGGTGTGGTGCGCACGGCCGAGGGCCGCTACAGCGCCTATGGCCAGAACCTCGTGATCGCGCGCGGCGAGCTCAGCTTCACCGGCGACGTGGCCAACCCGCGGCTCGACGTGCTGGCGCTGCGGCCCGACCTGGACACTCAGCGCGTGGGCGTGGCTGTCACCGGCCTGGCCGTCGACCCGCGCGTGCGCCTCTACAGCGAACCGGGCCTGCCCGATTTCGAGACCCTGGCCTGGCTGGTGCTGGGGCGCGAGCCCGGTGGCCTGGGCCGAGACGACACGGCCCTGCTGCAGCGCGCGGCGCTGGCCCTGCTGGCCGGCGGCAGCGGCGACGGGCCGGGCAAGGGCTTCGTCCAGCGCCTCGGGCTCGACGACCTGGCCTTCAGCGCCGGTTCCGGCGGCAACCTCAGCGAAGGCATCGTCAGCCTGGGCAAGCAGATTTCACGGCGCCTGTATGTCGGCTACGAGCACGCGCTGGCGGGTGCCGGCGGCAGCTGGCAGCTGATCTATCGCGTCGCCGGTCGTTTTACCCTGCGCCTGCAGGCGGGCCAGGACCAGACGCTCGACGGCATCTGGACCTGGCGCTGGGAATGAGCAGCACGGCCGGGCAGGTATGCCACTTGCCGCTTCGGGCCATGGCCAGTCGACCCGAATCAGGTGCAAGTCTGTCGCCCACGGTGGTGCCTCTCGTCGAGGAATCGCTGGAGGTCGAGAAGGTTCTCGTCGACCAAGGCGGTTACCGGGTGAGCAAGCAGGTCGGCACCCGGACCGAGATCGTCGACGAGCTGCTGCAGGCGCAGCACGCCGAGATCGAGCGCCGCGCCATCGGGCGCGACCTGGTGGCCGACGAGCTGCCTCAGGCCCGGTACGAAGGCGAGACCTTCGTGCTGCCGGTCATCGAGGAAGTTCTCGTCGTCACCCGGAAGTTCAGGCTGGTCGAGGAAGTCCGCATCACCCGCATGCCCAGCACACGGCGTGAGCTGCGGTCCGTCGACCTGCGCACGGAAGAAATCCGGGTCGAACGGCTGGGGCCCGAGCCCTTGCCGTCGCACTTGCCGCAGGAAATTCCATTCAACGCCCAGACGGGCATCAAGGAAGAGTCATGAGTTCAGTTCTCGTAGGCATGTTCGACACCCAGGCCGCCGCCGAGGCCGCACACGCACGGCTGCTGGCCGCCGGTTTTTCGTCCAGCGCGGTGTCGATGACCGGCGGCATGGCCGGTGAATCCACCACGACTGCCCCGGGTTCCAGGGACCGGGATGCCGAGGAGGAAAAGGGCGGTATCGCCCGCTTCTTCGACAACCTGTTCGGCAGCGACGACAACGACGTGGCGCAGGAGCGCGGCACCTACACCGAGGCCTTCAACCGTGGCTCCTACGGCGTGTCGGTGACGGCAGCCGACGACAGCGAGCTCGACCGCGCCGAGCGCGTGTTGAACGAAGCCGGTGCCGTCGACATCGACGAGAAGGCCGACGAATGGCGCAAGAGCGGCTGGACCGGCGGCACGGCAGCGGCCGGCACCCTGGGCGCTGTGGCCACATCGGAAGCATCGGGAACAGCGGGAAGATCGGGCGTGCTCGAGTCCGGCGACAGCCGCAAGCTGCAGGAGGTTGCCGAAGAACTGAAGGTCGGCAAGCGCGCCGTGGCGCGCGGCGGTGTGCGCATCTTCACCCGCATCGTCGAGCGACCCGTCGAAGAGACGGTGCGCCTGCGCGAGGAACACGCCAACGTCACGCGCACGGCGGTCGACCGCCCGGCCACCGAAGCCGACTTCGCGGCCTTCAAGGAAGGCAGCATCGAGGTGCGCGAGATGGCCGAGGAAGCGGTGGTCAGCAAGACCGCCCGCGTCACCGGCGAAGTCGAGATCGGCAAGACGGCCACCGAGCGCGAGGAAACCATCCGCGAGACGGTGCGCGAGACCCAGGTCGACGTCGAGCAGATCGACGGCGGCAGCCCGGGCGGTCGCCCGGCCGGCACATCGGCCTCGGCCCTGAGCGGCGACGCGAACCGTGACCCGCTCAGCGGCGAGCCGGGTTCGCACCCTGTGGGCACCGGCATCGGCGCCGCGGCTGGCGGCATCGCCGCCGGCGCTGCGGTGGGCACCGTGGCCGGGCCCGTGGGCACGGTCGTGGGTGCTGCCGTGGGTGCGGTGGCCGGCGGGCTCGCCGGCAAGGGCGTGGCCGAGACCATCGACCCGACCACCGGCAAGAAATCGATCCAGCGGCTGTGACCGCCCAACCTGAACCATCCACCCGGAGAACCCACCATGTCTGATGTCAACACCCTGCAAGAGCTCTATGTCGAAGAACTGCAGGATCTCTGGTCGGCCAACGACCAGATGTCCCGCGCCCTGAGGAAGATCGCGCCACGGGCGACCAACCCACGGCTCAAGGCGATGCTCGACGAAGCGCCGGCCGGCATCCAGCAGCACACCGAGCTGCTCAAGTCGCTGATCGAAGGCCAGAAGGGCGAGCTGTCGAAGGACCACTGCCGGGGCATGGAAGGCCTGGCCAGCGAAGCCATCAAGCACACCATCGAGCAGGCGCCGAAGAGCGGCGCGGTGCTGGATGCGGCCATCATCGCCCAGTACCAGCGCATGACGCACTACGGCATCACCGGCTTCGGCACCGTGGCCGCCTTCGCCAAGGCGCTGGACCTCGACGACGATGCCGAGAAGCTTTCCGACGCGGTCGAGGCGATGTACGACGCCGACGAGCTGATGAGCGAGCTGGCCGAAGGCGCCGTCAACACCGACGCCGTCGACGGCTGAGGCGTGATGTCGGCGCCCAGGCCGCGCTGAAACAGCGCTGAAACAGCGCTGAAAAGGCATTCAAGACCGGCGGGGTTCGGCCGATGACACGGGGTGTTGCTTCAACACCCTGTGTTTCCGACCCCCATGAAGATCCTCGGCCTGGCCCTGCGCAAACCCAACTTCGGCGAACTCACCGCCGCCGCCGTGATGGGCACCGGCCTGTGGCTGGCGGCACTCGGGCTGGCCCGCGTGCTGCAGCTGCCGCTGGACCGCTTCGACGCCGGCGCCCTGCTCATCGTCGTGCTGTGGGGCTGCTGCTCGGCTCGGCTGGGCATCCACGTCGGCCAGGGCCAGCGCCATCTGGCGGCCAACCTGGTGGTCAGCGGTGCGCTGCTGATGGCCTATCAGGGCGCCTGGTTCATCGCCTTGGCCTGAAGGCGTCGCGTTTGCGGCGGCGGCCTACAGCCGGCCCCGCGCGCACGGCCGATACTGCCGCTGCCCAGGCGTGGCCCAGGCTCCACGAAGGTGACGTGCCCTGATGCAAGACCCCGATCCCGCTCGCGACCCCGTGCCTGCCGGCCCTGTGCCGGCCGTCGAGACCGAGCCGCACGAGACCACCGTGCCCATGGCCGTGAACGTGCGCAGCGTCTCGCTGGCCGTGCTGGCCGTGCTGGCCACCGTCTTCATGCTGCGCTGGGCCAGCACCGTGCTCATCCCGCTGATGCTCGGGCTGGTCATGAGCTACGCCCTCACACCCGTGGTCGACATCCTGGCGCGACGCCGCGTGCCGCGCATGCTCGCGGCCTGCCTGGTGATGTTCAGCATCGTCGGTGCCGCCGGCGCCGGCAGCTACTACCTGGCCGACGACGCCGCCGATGTCGTCGAGAAACTTCCGGCAGCCGCCAAGCAGCTGCGCGACGCGATGCAGCGCTCGGCCAAGACGTCCACCCCCATCTCGCAGATGCAGGAGGCCGCGGCCCAGCTGGAGGCCGCGTCCAAGGAGGCCAACAAGGCGCCGCGCACGCGCGACGGCGTGCAGGTGGTGCGCCTGGAACGGCCCGGGCTGGACCTGAAGGAATACCTCTGGAGCGGCACCATCGGCCTGATCACCCTGCTCGGGCAGGCCACCGTGGTGTTCTTCATCACCGTGTTCCTGCTGGCGTCGGGCGACACCTTCAGGCGCAAGATCGTGCGCATCGCCGGCGGCCGGATGAGCAAACGCAAGCTCACCGTGCAGGCCATGGACGAGATCAGCGACCAGATCCAGGGCTACCTGCTGGTGCAGGTGGGCATCAGCGCCCTGGTGGGCGTGGCCACCTGGGCGGTCTTCGCCTGGATCGGCCTGGACAACGCGCCCGTCTGGGGCATTGCCGCGGGCGTGTTGAATCTGGTGCCGTACATCGGGCCGATCGCGGTGACGGCAGCGTCGATGCTGGTGGCCTTCCTGCAGTTCGGCAGCTTCGAGGGCATGGCCCTGGTGGCTGCAGCCGGTGTGCTCATCCACATCGTCGCGGGCTATGGCCTCGCGCCCTGGCTCACCAGCCGCGCGGCACGCATGAGCCCGGTGGTGGTGTTCGTGGGGGTCATGGCCTGGGGCTGGCTGTGGGGCATCTGGGGCCTGCTGCTGGGCATTCCCATCCTCATGATCGTCAAGTCCGTGTGCGACCGGGTCGAGGAACTCAAGCCCATCGGCGAACTGCTGGGCGACTGAGCGGGCACGAGCGCGCAGAGGGCAGCGGGCACCGGCCTTGCCGTGTCCGGTCATCCTTGCCATCGCGCCCCGGCGCTCCACCGCATGCTGCAAGCCACCGCCACGCGACCTCGCGCGACGACCCCTGAAGCGCCCGTCGCCGCCGCGCTCGCCCTGTGGGGTGGTCTCGAATGCACCGTCAACCGGGTCCGTGACGACTACCACTGCCAGCAGGCCAGCAGCGGCCACGACGCCCGCCCGGACGACATCGGCCGCTTTGCCGCCCTGGGCATCCGCGCGCTGCGCTATCCGGCGCTGTGGGAACACCTGGGGCCCGCGGCCAGCGACGAGGCGCCCTGGCAGCAACTGGGCCAGCGCCTGGCCGCGCTGCGCGGCCACGGCATCGCGCCCATCCTGGGCCTGGTGCACCATGGCAGCGGGCCGGCCCACACCAGCCTGGTCGACGCGCAGTTCGCGCCCGGCCTGGCCGCGCACGCTGCGCGCGTGGCCCGGCGTTTCCCCTGGGTGCGCGACTACACCCCCGTCAACGAACCGCTGACGACGGCCCGCATCAGCACCCTGTACGGTGCCTGGTACCCGCACCTGCGCTGCGACCGCGCCTTCGTGCGGGCCTTGCTCAACCAGTGCCGGGCCACGGTGCTGGCCATGCACGCGGTGCGCCAGGTCAACCCCGCGGCCCGGCTGGTGCAGACCGACGACCTCGGCCGCACCTACGGCACGCCGGCCATGGCCGACGTGGTGGACTTCTACAACGAGCGCCGCTGGCTGACCTGGGACCTGCTCTGCGGCCGCGTCGATGCCCACCACCCGCTGCGCCGCTACCTGCTCGACCACGGCGCCCCCGAAGCCGAGCTCGACGCCTTCGTCGACGCACCGTGCCCGCCCGACGTCATCGGCATCAACTACTACATCACCGGCGAACGCTGGCTGGACGAGCGCATCGAACGCTTCCCGCCCAGTCACCACGGCGGCGCCGGCGGGCGGCACTGGGCCGACATCGAGATCACGCGCGCGCTGGTGCAGCCCGTGCCCGGCCTCGCGCCGCTGCTGCGCGAGGCCTGGCAGCGCTACCGGCTGCCGCTGGCCGTGACCGAGGTCCACATCGACGCCAACCGCGAGGACCAGCTGCGCTGGCTGAGCGCGGCCTGGCAGGCCGCGCAGCAGGTGCGCGACGAAGGCGCGGTGGTCGAAGCCGTCACCGGCTGGGCGCTGCTCGGCACCTACGACTGGAACTCGCTGGTCACGCTGCGCAACGGCTATTACGAGCCCGGCGCCTACGACGTGCGCTGCACGCCGCCGCGGCCCACCGCACTGGCCGGCCTGATGCGGGCCCTGGCCAGCGGCGACCCGTCCCGCCACGCCGTGCTGGGCCATGGCGAAGGCTGGTGGCGCCGGCCGGGCGGCCGCTTCCTGTGTGAGCCGGTCGACAAGCCGCTGGGCCTGCCCCCCGTGACGGCCAGCCGGCTGAACCCGGCATCGGCCGGCCGGCTGGGTGCGTCCACCGGCCCCGGGCCGCGGCCGCTGCTCATCGTCGGCGCCAGCGGCACGCTCGGCAGCGCCTTCGTGCGCGTCTGCGCCCAGCGCGACCTGCAGGTGGTGGCGCCCGACCACCTCGAGCTCGACCTCACCGACCCGCGGGCGCTGGCAGCGGCCCTGGCCGAACACCGGCCCTGGGCGGTCGTCAACGCCGCGGGCTACGTGCGCGTCGACGAGGCCGAGTCGCACGCCGCCGACTGCAACCGCCTGAACCACGCCGGCGCCGCCGCCCTGGCCATGGCCTGCAGCCTGCGCGACGTGCAGCTGCTGAGCTTCTCGAGCGATCTGGTCTTCGATGGCCGGGCCGACCGCCCCTACCTGGAAGCCGACGCAGTGGCACCGCTCAACGCCTACGGCCGCAGCAAGGCCGCGGCCGAGGCGGCCGTGCTGGCCACCCACGCCCGTTCGCTGGTGGTGCGCACCAGCGCCTTCTTCGGCCCCTGGGACGCCCACAACTTCCTGACCCAGTCGCTGCGCGCCGCGCGCGAGGGCCGCACCGTCTGGGCCGCGGCCGACATGACCATCACCCCGACCTACGTGCCCGACCTGGTCCACGCCTGCCTGGACCTGCTGATCGACGACGAAGCCGGCCTCTGGCACCTGACGAACGGCACGGCCGTGACCTGGGCGGCCTGGTTCGCCGACGCCGCAGCGCGTTGCGGCCTGCCGGCAGCGGCCGCGGATGGCCGCACCCCGCCATCGGCGGTGGCCGCGCGGCCGCGCTACAGCGCGCTGGGCAGTTCGCGCGGGCGCATGCTGCCTTCGCTGGCGAGCGCGATGGACCGCTACTGCCGGGCCTTCACCGAAGGCGGGTGGGGCGCCGACCTGTCGCCCGTGGCCGTGCGCTGAGCGCCAGCGGCTGCGGCCTCGTTGCCGTCCGGCCAGGCGGGCACGAGCCTTGCCATTTTCACAGCATGTGCGGGCGCGGCCTGCTGCAACGGAGACGACATCATGTTTTCCTCTACTGGCGATTGGGGTTGGTTGATTCCCATGTGGATCCTGGGCGCGCCGTTCATCGGCGGGCTCGTGTTGCTGATGGCTTCCCCGAAGTCGAGATCGAACGATCGACCGATGATGGCCAGCGCAGTGCGCTGAAGGCCAGGGCGGTGCCCGGGGATGTCGGCAGGTCCATGCCGGCCCCCGGGTCTTCCTCGCCCGCCGCGGAGTTGTCGTCGGGAAACACCGGCGTCGGCGCGGGCCCGGGCGGCAGGGGCGGAGCAGACGGGTCTGGGGCGGGTGACGGGTGCGGTGTCGGCTTCATGACGCCAGCGCGGCAGGCCGGGTGCCTGCGCCGGGCACTGCACTTGCCTGTTCGTGACCACCCCGCCCGTCAGGATGGCCACCGTGCGCATCGCCTACGTCACCGAAACCTATCCGCCCGAGATCAACGGTGTCGCACTGACGGCAGAGCGCACCGTGCGCCATCTGCGTTCGGCGGGCCATCAGGTGCAGCTGCTGCGGCCACGCCAGTCGCGCGAGACGGCGCCGCGCGACAGCGGGGAATGGTTGAGCGCGGGCCTGCCGATCCCGATGTACCCCGACCTGCGCTGCGGCCTCGCCCGCGCGGCGACTCTGCGGCGCCTGTGGCGCGCCGGCGGCACGCCCGAGCTCGTGCACGTGACCACACCCGGCCCGCTGGCTTGGGCCGCGCTGCGTGCAGCACGGTCGGAAGGCCTGCCTTGCAGCGCCGATTTCCGCACCAATTTCCACGCCTACAGCCACCATTACGGGCTGGGTTGGTGTGCGCCTTGGGTGCTGGCCGGCCTGCGCCGGCTGCATGCCCTGGCCGACGGCAATTTCGTGCCCACCCATGAGCTCGCCCGCAGCCTCGCCGGGCATGGGTTCGAACGCCTGCAGGTGGCGGGCCGTGGTGTCGACGCCGAGCGCTTCTCGCCGACCTGGCGCGACCCGCTGCTGCGCCTGGAATGGCAGGCCACCTGGCAGAGCCGGGTGCTGCTGTACGTGGGCCGTCTGGCGGCCGAGAAGAACGTGGCGCTGGCCCTGCGCACCTTCGAGCGGCTGAAGCAGCGCCACGACGAGTTGCAGATGGTGGTGGTCGGTGACGGGCCGCAGCGCCTGGCCCTGGAGCGCGCCCATCCGGCGGTGCACTTCGTCGGCACGAAACGCGGCGCCGAACTCAGCCGCCACTACGCCAGCGCCGACGTCTTCCTGTTCCCGAGCCTGACCGACACCTTCGGCAACGTCACGCTCGAGGCGCTGGCCAGCGGACTGGCGGTGGTGGCTTTCGACACCGCCGCCGCAGCCCAGCACATCGAGGACGGTGTCAGCGGCTGCCTGGCCAGGCCGCTGCCCGCCACCGGCGCCGAAGCCGCGTTCAGCGCCGCCGTGGAACGCGTGCTGCTGGCGTCCGAGGCGGACAGCGTGCTGCGCATCCGCGCCCGCGAATCCGGGCAGCGCGCCGCCTGGGAACCGGTGCTGCGCGGGTTCGAGCAAAGCCTGCTGGGCATCGCCGCGGCACACCGTCTGCGGGCGCCCCGTGCTGCAATGGCTTGAATCCGGCCGTGTGCGCACGGCCGACCTCGACCTGCGCTGGGCGCGCGTGCTCCACCGCGCCGCCGCGCGGCCCGCGCTGCTGTGGCTGAACCTGGCGGCCAGTCGCCTGTCCGGCGCGCCCGTGTGGCTGGCGGTGATCGCCGGGCTTGCGCTGCAAGGCACGCCGGCCGCTTCGCGCTGTGCGGCCTGGATGCTGGCCACCGGCACGATCAACCTGCTGTGCTACTGGGCGCTGAAGCACGGCACCCGGCGCCTGCGCCCCTTCGAACGCTGCCCACACATCCAGGCGCGGCTGCAGGCGCCCGATGCCTTCAGCTTTCCCAGCGGCCACACGCTGCATGCCGTGGCCATGGGCCAGATCCTGGCTGCGTGCTACCCGCTGCTGGCCCTGCCCATGGCAGGCTTCGCGTTGCTGGTGGCGATGTCGCGGGTGGTGCTGGGCCTGCACTTTCCCAGCGACGTGCTGGTCGGGGCCCTGCTCGGGCTGCTGACGGCCCAGGCCGTGCTGCAGCTGAACTGAAGGCCCCGGGGCCCGGGCGCTCTCAGCGGTGGCGCAGGCTCGCCACCAGCACGACGCCGCCGAGCAGTGCCGCCAGCGCCATGGCCGCGGTCTTGCCCGGTGCGGCCGCCATCATGTCGCCGGCCATCTCGGCAGCGCGTGGCCCCATCAGCTCGAGCTTGCGCTTGCGCATCTGCCCGCCCAGCGCTTCCAGCCGCTGCGGGCCCAGGAAGCGTTCGGCGGCAGGCAGCACCTGCGTTTCCTCGTCGGCGACGTGGTGCATCACGGCATTGATCAGGGCGTTCAAGGCGTCGCGGGTCGACTGCGCGCTGCCGGTCTCCTCGGCGCGCACGCGGGCGATGAGCTCGCGCATCTTGTCGTGGTCGGCCACGCTGTGGTCCAGCGCCGGCGACTGCACGCCCGCAGCCCGCAGGGCCGGGTAGAAGATCTCTTCCTCGATCTGGGCATGGATCTCCAGCGCGGTGCAGATCGCGCGGGCGCGGGCGTTCAGGGCAGGCGCTTCCAGGTCCGGCGTGACCTTGTGGAACAGCACCATCACGGCCGCGTGGTCGTCGCGGATCATGGTGGTGGCTTTGGGGTTCAGGCTCATCGTCATGTCGTGTTCTCCGAAGGGGGGGCCAACCGGCCAGGCCCGGCTGGGCCCGGCCGGCCAGGTTGATCAAGCGTCGGCGGTGCGGGCCTGGTCGCGCAGCAGGCGCACTTGCGCGTGATTGCGCTTGACGCCTTCGAACTGGCGCTCGACGACGCTGCGCACTTCGGAGGGCAGGGTCTCGTCCAGGGCGCTGCGGTAGGCCGACATCGCCACGTCTTCGCCACGCTCGGTTTCCTCGAGGATCGCCTTGTCGCTGTAGCCCGACAGGGTGCCCTTCACGGCGACCCAGCCGCGGTGCATGGCACCGGTGGCGCTGCCGCTGGTCTCGGCTTCGCCGCCCAGGCTGGCCACCAGCGACTGCAGCTCGGCGGCCGACGCGCGGCATTCATCGGCACGGCGCGCGAAGCTTTGTTGCAGGTCCGGGCTGCGCAGGTACTCGGCCGAGGTGCGGAAACCGTATTCGCCGTCCTTGCAGGTCTCGATCAGCGTGTTCAGGGTGTCGAGGGTGTCGTTCTGGTCCATGGGTCTTCCTTTCCGTTTGCGAAGGTGCAAAAGATGAAGCTCCACGTCGGCAGACGACGTGCCCACGGCCGGGCAGACTCAGCGGCGGAGTTGTCTCAGCAGGGTCAGCGCGCGCGCCCTCACGTCGTCGGCCGTGCTGCCGTGCAGCCAGCCGAACTCCGCGAAGTGGCGGGCCTCCAGGGCTTCCAGCAGGGGCGCCAGCAGGCGCGCCGGCAGTTCAGGAAAACCTTGCACCAGCGTGGCCGGTGCCTGGCCGGCCAGGGCGGCGTGCAGGCGCTTGGCGAGCAGCCTGTAGCTCATGGCGTTCATCGGCACGTGGCCGTTCTCCAGCGCCCACAGGCGCTGCAGCAGGTCGGAAATGTAGAGCTGCCGTCCGGTGAGGCGAGTCGTCATGGGGGTTCTGCAGGGGGTGGGTCCACAAGCCCCCAGCATCCGCAAGCCGGGCCCGCCTCGATGGCTGGAAGTGCGGCCCGCCTGCCCCGCTGATCGGGGCTTCACCCGGCGTGGCGGCGGCTGAGTCCGGGAACGGGGATTGCCGTTTGCAGGTTCCCGCACTCCAGCCGCGCGTCCAGCCGAAGACCATGAACACCATCGTGCCCCCCGCCCCGCCAGAAATGCCCCAGCCGGAGCCGCCGCCGCCTTCGCCCGACCGGCCGCCCGAAGTCATCGATCCGCAGCAGCCCCCGCCCGAGGTCATCGACCCGCCATCGCCGCACGGCCTGCCGCCCATCGGCGACCCCGGCCCGGGCAGTGGCATGGTCATCGCCGCTGGCGCGCGGGTCTGCCAGGGGCCCTGCACGGCGCCTTGCAGAGCCCCCGTCGCCCGCTGCAGCTGACGGCATCCAGCCAGGAACACGCGATGCCCGTTGCCCGGCTTCGTTCGGTCGTACCTTCCTTGGTGGTCTTGCTGGCGCTGGCCAGCGCCGCGACGCTGCCCGCCTGCGATGCAGAGTCCGCGCGCCAGGCCGGCCCGCCGCTGCGCCAATCCGAGATCCTGGCCGGCAAGGCCGAAGACCAGGCGATCACCCACGCCGTGAAGCAGCGCCTGGCCACCGACCCGGAGGTCGGCGCACTGGCCATCAATGTCGAGACGCTCGACGGTTATGTGGTGCTGCGCGGCAACGCCCCGAACACCGGCGCCCGCAGCCGGGCGGCCGACCTGGCCAGCACCGTGGCCGGCGTCAAGACCGTGACCAACGCCCTCAGCGTGCAGGCGAACTGAGGCCGGACGTGTGGGCTGGGGCCGGGGCCGGGGCCGCCGGCAAGTGAGCAGCACCTTGCAGCACGGACTGGCCGGCCCCGCGTGAGCCTGGCAGCAAGCGCCGGTACCGCGCCGTCAGCTGCGCCAGGACGCGGTTCCAGTCGTGCGCCCGCGCCCGCAGCACCGCCTGATCGCTTTGCACGGAACGGCCGGTGGCGAGCGCGGCCCGCAGGGCCTCGGCCCACGTCTCGGCCTGCAGGGTGTCGACCCGCAGTCCCACGTCGGCCACCAGCTCGCCCAGGCCGGCGGCGGCGCTGACGACGACCGGGGTGCCGCAGGCCATGGCCTCCAGCACGCCCAGCCCGAAGGTTTCCTGGTCGCCTGCGTGCACATACACGTCGCACGAGGCCAGCAGCCGCGCCAGACGGCGGGGATTGTCTTCTGGGGGCAGCAGCTGCACCCTGTCGCCACGCGGCGCGCAAGGCCCGCTGCCGATGGCCAGCAGCACATGGCCCGGGCCCAGCCTCTGCACCGCGTCCGCCAGCACCTGCAGGTTCTTCTCGGGCGCGAAGCGGCCGCTGTAGACCAGCAACCGCGCGGCCGGGGGCAGTCCGAGTTCGGCGCACAGCTGGCGGCGCCAGGCCGGGTTGCGCGCCTTCGGCGTGAAGACGTTGCAGTCCACGCCCAGTGGCTGATGCTCGACCCCCGGCAGACCCCAGCTGCGCAGCTTGTCGGCGAGGCCGCGGCTGGGCGCCAGCACCAGGTCGAAGCGGCCGTACAGGCGGGCCAGGTAGGCCTGTGCGCGGCGCTCGGCGAAAGCGCCGCCCGGCAGCTGCGCGGCGCAGGCCGGCAGGTCGCTGTGGCAGAAGGCCACGGCGGGAACGCCCAGCCGCCCGGCCGCCGCCAGCACGGCCCAGGGCAGGGTGTAGGGGTCGGCCGATTCGAGCAGGTCGGGCCGCGCCTGCTCGATGAGGCGCTGCGCCTGCGCGCGCTGCCACACGAAGCGATAGCCGCCGCTGAAGGGCAGCGCCAGGCCACCGCAGTCGACGTGGTCGGGCCCCTCGGCCCCGGGCGCCATGATGGTGTGGCGCCAACCGTGCCGCAGCAACCAGCTGTGCTTGGTCGACAGCACCCGGCGCACGCCGCCGCAAGGGCCCCAGAACATCGAGACGTCCATCAGGTGCGCCGTCGGCGCAGGCATGGCAGGCAGGTCGAAGCTCGGCGCTGGGGGTGAGGAAGACATGTCGGCACATGCAGCAATCGATGTGCCTTGTGGCGCGAGTCGTGGCCTCAGAGGCAGGCACGCGGATTGCCCCGCGACGCCGCTTCAGCGGTGCACCGTCTGCGCCGCAAGCCCAACCCCATGCACTCTTCCACCGTGTCCACCGCGCCCGATTCCCTGGTCGACGCGCCGGCCGCCCATCCGGCCTCCAGCGTCTTGTCGCAGGCACTGTCGAGCCTGCTGACCGCGCCCGGGCCGGGCGCGGCGCCCGTGCTCAGGTCTGCGCCGGGTCTGCAGGCTCAGCGCCTGCCGATCACGCCCCGGGCCTTCACCTGCCGCTGCGGCCGCCCGGTGTTCTTCCGCAACAGCGAATGCCTGGCCTGCCACACGCCGCTGGGCTATGCCGCCGAGATCGGCCTGCTGCTGCCGCTGGAGCCCGACACCGGTTCCGCCGAGCCATCGGTCGAGCACTGGCGCGAAGTGGACAGCCCACCGGACGCGCCACGCTACCGCCGCTGCGCCAACCTGAAGACCCAGGCGGCCTGCAACTGGCTCATCGGCGACGACGATGCCTACGCCGGCGAGCCGCCGCTGTGTCGCTGCTGTCGCCTGACGCGCACGCTGCCCGACCTGAGCCTCAACGAAAACGGCGTCTGGTGGAGCCGCATCGAGCTGGCCAAGCGCCGCGTCGTGTCGTCGCTCATCGGCCTGAAGCTGCCGGTGCCTTCGCGCGCCGAAGAGCCCGTGGGCGGCCTCGTCTTCGACCTGCTGCGCGCTGCGCCCGGCGGCCCGCCGGTGGTCACCGGCCACGTCGACGGCGTCATCACGATCGACGTCGCCGAAGCCGACGATGCCCGGCGTGAACAACAGCGCCAGCGCCTGGGCGAGCCCTACCGAACCCTGCTCGGCCACCTGCGCCACGAAAGCGGCCACTACTACTGGCAGCGGCTGGTGGAGCGCAGCGACTGGCTCGAACCCTGGCGGGTGCTGTTCGGCGACGAGCGTGCCGACTACAACGCCGCACTGCAGCAGCACTATGCCGGCGGCGCACGTGCCGACTGGGGCCAGCAGTTCGTCAGCGCCTACGCCAGCAGCCACCCCTGGGAGGACTGGGCCGAGACCTGGGCGCACTATCTGCACATGGTCGACACGCTGGACACGGCGCGCAGCTTCGGCCTGGACGGCGAGAGCGTGGAGCTGAGCTACGAACGCTTCGGCCCCGAGGTCCTGGCCGTGCCCGACGATCCGCAGGCCGAGGAGTTCCTGCAGCTCATCCACAGCTGGATGGAGCTCACGGGCGTGCTCAACGAGCTGTCGCGCAGCATGGGCATGAGCGACTTCTATTCCTTCGTGCTGTCGCGCGCGGTGGTGCAGAAGCTGCACCTGGTGCACCGCATCGTGGCCGCGGCGGCCGCGGGGCCCGCGGCATGAGTTCCTGGCCGACGACAGGCCGGCGCGCCTGGCTGCGGCTGGCCGCCGCAGCCGCGATGGCCGTGGCGGCGTCGGCCGATGCCAGCCCGCGCTCCGCAGCCGTGCAGACCTTGCTGCAATGGGTGCTGCAGACCGGGGACAACGAAGGCGCACCCTTCGCCGTGATCGACAAGCAGCAGGCGCGCCTGTGGTTGTTCGACGCGCTGGGGCGCGATGTCGGCAACACGCCGGTGCTGCTGGGCCTGGCCCGCGGCGACATCTCGGTGCCGGGCATCGGCGAACGGCCGATGGCGCAGATCCAGCCGCACGAGCGCACCACGCCCGCCGGCCGCTTCATCGCCGAACGCGGCAAGAACGCCGACGGCGACGACATCTTCTGGATCGACTACGACGCCGCCGTGTCGATGCACCGCGTGCGCCCCAGCAAGGCCAGCGAACGCCGGCCGCAGCGGCTGGCCTCCGCCACCCCGGCCGACAACCGCATTTCCTACGGCTGCATCAACGTGCCGGTGGACTTCTACGAGCGTGCCATCGACCCGCTGTTCCAGAAGCCGCGGCCGGTGGTGTACCTGCTGCCCGAGACCCTGCCCCTGACGCAGCTGTTCACGCCCCCGGCCCGCACGAGCGCCCGGCCCTGAATGAAAAAAGGCCAGACCGCCGTGGCGGTCTGGCCTGGTGCCGGTTCACGACCGGCGCTTGCCGGCCGCGAACACGGTGGCGATCAGTTGCGGTCGCGGCGGGCCATGCGCGTGCCGTCGGCGTTGTAGCCGCTGCGGCTGTTGGACATGCCCGAGTTGTTGTCCATCGTGCTGTTGCCCGAACCGGACATGCCCGAGTTGTTGTTCATGCCGCTGCCGGTCGAGCCGGTGCTGCCCGACGAACCGGTGGAGCCGCCCATCGAACCCGAGGAGCCGGTCGAGCCGGTGGATCCGCTGGAACTGCCCGAGCCCATCGAACCGGTAGAACCGGTCGAGCCCGAAGTGCTGCCCGAACCCGTCGTGCCCGAGCCCGTGGTGCCCGTGGCGCCGGTCCCCTGGCCCGTGGCGCCGGAACGGTTCGTGGTCGAACCGTCGGTGCGTGCGTCCGGCGTGGTGGTGCCGCTCGTGCCGCTCGAACCCGTCGACTGGGCGATGGCCACACCGCCGAAGACGAGGGCGACGGCGGCTGCGCCGGCGATGGCCAGTTTGTTCAATTGATACTTCATGTGGATCTCCTAGGGTGTTGATGAGTCAGGCTTGCCATGCCTTCGAAGCCATGGGCCACGGCAAGCGCGGCAGGGCTATCAGGCAACGCGTGTGCCCGCAGCGTGTCAGCCGGTGCCGCATTGGTCAGTGCGTCCAGCCGGGCCAGCACATGCCTCAGGTCCAGGGGCTTGGGCCAGAGCTCGCAGAAGTCGCTGCCGGTGATGTCGAAGTCGTCATCAGTGGTCACGGCCACGGCCGCGGCCTCGGGGCTGTGCAGCCGCAGCAGCGGCAGCAGTTGCCGGCCATGGCAGTCGGGCAGGTGCAGCTCCAGCAGCAGCATCACCGGGTCGAGCCCGGTGACCAGGCACAGGGCTTCGGCGCCCGTGGCGGCCACCACCAGCCTGAGCTGGGGCCGAAGTTCGAACAAGGCGCCCATCACGAGCGCGTGGATGGACTGGTCCTCGACATACAGGACTGGCCGGCGGTTGTCGGGGTGACGGCTCATCGGGATGCCTTAAGCGTTGTCGCGCTTGCGGCAAGCCCTGTTCCCACCGGCGCATCGCCTGGCCGGCATGCCATTTGCCATGTCCCGGTGCGGGCAAATGGCCCGTGCGAAAACTACATACGAGGCTCAACATGATCAACTTCATTGTCTGGCTGGTGATCGGTGGCTTGATCGGCTGGGTCGCCAGCATGCTCATGCGTACCGATGGCCAACAAGGCGTCATCCTCAACGTCGTCGTCGGCATCATCGGTGCCTTCCTCGGCGGTTGGTTGATTTCGCCGATGGTGGGCGTGGGCACCATCAACCAGGGCAACTTCAGCATCGGTGCACTGGCCGTCTCGCTGGTCGGCGCGGTCATCCTGCTGGCCATCGTGAACCTCGTCCGTCGTGGTTCGGCGCGCTGAGCGCACGTCTTCATCCTTCAAACCTTTCGAGACCCACCATGGCAACCTTTCCTGACAACACTTCCTCTTCGTCGTCGCCACTGTCTTCCTCTTCGGGCACGTCCAAGCCTTACGCCGATCCGGCCGGCGAGGACAGCTTCCAGTCGCCTGCAAGCGGCAGCATGAATGCCGGTTCGAGCTCGGGCATGGGCAGCAGCATCGGTTCCGGGACCGACGCCCCGAAGATGCTCGACCGCGTGGTGCAGGGCGCTCACGCCACGATCGACCGTCTGGCAGAAACCGCTGCACCGCATGTGCAACGCCTGCAGGAAGGCATGTCCTCGGCCAGCGACACCCTGCACAACCGTGCCGGCCAGGCGCGCGAGACCGGCGACGAGTGGACCGAGACGCTGCGCTGCGCCGTGCGCGACAACCCCCTGGCGGCCGTGGCCACGGCCCTCGCCGTGGGTGCACTGATCGCGCGCCTGACCGCCGACAGCCGCTGAGTCACAGCGTGGACGACTCCGCCACCTTCCAGGCCGGCGCAAGCCGGCCGGACGCTGCTGCGTCAGCAGCGGCTTCGCCGCCTTCGCCGGGCTTGCCGCAAAGCCTGCTCATGCTCTGGCGCGAGTTGCCGGGCCTGCTCAGCGACCGCGTCGAACTGCTGGGGCTGGAGCTGCGCAAGGCCGGCGCCGACCTGCTGCAGACCGTGCTGCTGCTCATGGCGGCCGCCATCCTGGGGATGACGGCCTGGCTGGGCTTGTGGGCCGGAGTCGTCGTGGCCTTGTGGAGCATGGGCCTGCATCTCATGTGGGCGCTGTTCGCCGTCATGGCCATCAACCTGCTGGCGGCGGTGGCGTTGCTGCTCACGGCGCGCGGCATCACGCGTCGACCGCATCTCGCGGCCACGCGCCGCCACATGACCCCGAAGACATCACTGGAGCCTCGTTCCGATGAGCGCAACGACCCTGCCCCCGCCCCTGCCCACTCCCACTCCCACGCCCGGCCTCACGCCGGCTGAAGCCGCGCCCGAAGACCTGGACAGCGGCATCGTCCGCGTCGAGCGTCGGCTGATGGCGCGTGAGGCGCGCATCCTGGGCTACGCCGAAGCGATCACCCAGGGCGCGAAACGCAGCATCCCGTCGAAGCAGACCGTCGTCATGGCGGGTGCCGGCGTGCTGGCGGTGGGCCTGCTGTGGCGCCTGACGCGTCGCCGGCCCAAGCCACGTCGCGACGAGCTCGCGCGGCAACACGACTCCGACGACCGCAGCTCGGACGAGGCCGCACCCGCGCCGCGCGCCGCCGCGGCCATTCCCTGGGTGGGCCTGATCGGCTTCGTTCTGCCGCTGCTGCCACCACGGTGGCGCGTTCGCGCCAGCCCGGCCACGGTGGCCACCGCGCTGGCCGTGGCACCCCAGGTGCTGCGCGCCTTGAACTGGATGACAGGCCGGGGCCGCAGCCGGCGCCGCCGCGCCGCGCGGTCGAATCCGTCAAGCCCCTGAAGGCGGGCGCATCTCTTCGATGTGCCTCACCAGCAGCGCTGAGTCGAAAGGCTTGGTCAGGTGCAGGTCGAATCCGGCGGCATGGGCTTTCTGCCGGTCCTCTTCCTGGCCCCAGCCGGTGGCGGCGATCAGCAGCACCGCAGCCCCCCAGGGCTGCGAGCGCACGTGCCTGGCCACTTCGTACCCGGTCATGCCCGGCATGCCGATGTCGAGGATGATGACCTCGGGCTGCCACTGACTGGCCAGTGCCGCGGCCTGCAGGCCATCGTGGGCGATGTGCACGACATGGCCGTTGATGCGCAGGAATTCCGCCAGTGCGTCGGCTGAATCGCGGTTGTCGTCGGCCAGCAGCACGGTGCGCCTGCGCTCCGCCACCCAGGCCGGTCCCGCCACCGTTTGCACGGACGGTGCGCTGCCGGCATCGAGCGGCAGCCTCACCGTGAAGCAGCTTCCCCGGCCTTCGCCCTCGCTGTGCGCCGACAGGCTGCCCCCGTGCAGCTGCACCAGGCCCTTGGCCAGCGCCAGGCCGATGCCCAGGCCGCCCTCCGAGCGCTCGATGGCGGTCGTTTCCTGGGCGAACATCGTGAAGATCTGGCCCAGTGCCTGCGGTGCCAGGCCGATGCCGTTGTCGGTGACGCTGAAGCGGATCTCGTCGCCTTCATGCCGCGTCTCGAGCCGAATCACGCCGCCGGCATCGGTGTACTTCACGGCGTTGTTGAGCAGGTTGGTCAGCACCTGTCCCAGCCGCACCGGGTCGGCCTGCACGAGCGCGGCGGAGTTCTCCAGGTCCACCCACAGCCGATGGCGCTTGGCATCGGCCAGGGGCCGGGCGGCCTCCATCGCGGCTTCGACCACCGTGGCCACCTGCACCCTTTCCTTTTTCAGCACGAGCTTGCGCTGGGTGATGCGCGCCACGTCCAGCAGGTCGTCGAGCAGGCGAGCCATGTGGCCGACCTGGCGCCCGATGATCTCGGTGGCCCGAACGCGGCTCCGCTCGTTGGCCTGGGGCGCCACCAGCAGGTGCACGGCGGTGCGGATGGGCGCCAGCGGATTGCGCAGCTCGTGGGCCAGCGTGGCCAGGAACTCGTCCTTCTGGCGGTCTGCCTCGCGCAGGGACTGGGTGGCCTGGCGGGCGTCCTCGATGTCGGTCGTGGTGCCGAACCAGCGTGTCACCGCGCCTGAACGGTCCAGCTGCGGAACGGCCCTGACCAGGAACCAGCGGTACACGCCGTCATGGCGCCGCAGGCGGTATTCCACCTGCCAGGCCTGGCTGCCGTGGCGCGCGCCTTCCCAGGCCGCACGCGCTGCCGGCCGGTCGTCGGGGTGCACCCAGCGGACCCAGCCCTGGCCCACGGATTCCGCGTGGCCCGTGCCGGTGTAGTCGCCCCACTGGGCGTTGAAGCGTTCGACGCGTCCGTCCGCCGTGGCCACCCAGGCAATCGCCGGGATGCTGTCGGAGAACGCCAGCAAGGCCTGTTGCGCATGGTGCTGCTCGGTGACGTCGTAACCCTGGACGAAGATGCCTTCGATCTGACCTTCTGCGTCGCGCAGCGGCTGGACCATGAAGTCCATGACGGCCTGATAGGCAGCTTTTCCAGACCCCTGATGGATGGTCACGGGCATGGCGCGGCCCACGAAGGGTTCGCCGGTGCCGAAGACACCGTCGAGCAGGCTGCCGAAGCCCTGCTCGAAGGCTTCGGGCAGGGCCTCGGCCACCGTCTTGCCCACCAGGGGCCGATTGCCGGCGATGTCCAGGAAGGCCTGGTTGACCATGCCGAAGCGGTGGTGCGGGCCGCGCAGCACGGCCGTGATGCCCGGTGCCTGGCGGAAGAGCGACTGCAGCCACTCGCCGCGCGCCTGCAGGTGCCGCCGCGCCAGCACCGCCTGCGTGGTCTCGACGCACGCGCAGTACATGCCCGCGGTGCGGCCCTCCTCGTCGATCACCGGCGAATACGAAAAGGTGAACCAGGTGTCCTCGTCGAAGCCGAACCGGCGCATGCGCAGCGGCAGGTTCTCCAGGAAGCTGGACTCGCCGGCCAGCGCACGCGCCACCAGGGGCTGGATGTCGGCGCTGATCTCGGCCCAGGTTTCCAGCAAGGGCCGGCCCAGCGCCGCGGGGTGCTTCTCCCCCAGGATCTCGGCGTAGGCGTCGTTGTACAGCGTGGCCAGCTGCGGGCCCCAGCACACGAACATGGGGAAGGCCGAGCCGATCAGCAGGTTGACCACCGAGCGCAGCGACTGCGGCCACTGCCGGGGATGGCCAAGTGTCGATGCGGTCCAGTCGGCCTGGCGCATGGCACGGGCCACCGTGCCCGTTCCTGCCAGGAAGGCGAGCGAGTCCTGCAAGGCCGCTTCAGCCGCGAGTCGGGCGGCCGCGTTCGCGCGCTCCGCCGTGGTGTCGCGTCCGTTGCCATAGATCGAGGTTCCGGCGAGCACCGCTGTCCAGGCGAAGCAGCGGTAGCTGCCGTCCTGGTGACGCAGACGGAATTCGTAGGGGACCGACAGCGGCGCGTGCGCGATGGAAGCGAACGTCGTCAGCGTTTCTTCCAGGTCGTCCGGGTGGGTCAGCTCGGAAAAATTGCGCCCGAGCAGCTCGTCTTCGGTCCACCCGAGCCGCGTGGTCCATGCGGTGTTGACGGCCGTGAACCCGCCGTCCAGGTCCACGGCGACCAGCAGGTCCTGCGACACGGCCCAGGCGGTGTCGCGCTCGCGGCGCGCCAGCGCCAGCTGCTCGGCCTGCTCGACCTCGGACGTGATGTCGCGGCCAATGCAGAAGATCATGCCGTCCTCGGGCACGGCCATCCACGAGATCCAGCGGTAACTCCCGTCCTTGCGCCGGTAGCGGTTCGGAAACTGGACGGCCGGCTGGCCTTGCTGCGTGAGCTCGAAGCCCTGGCGCGTGCGCTCCACGTCGTCGGGGTGCAGCAGCTCGAAGATCGACATGCTCGCAACCTCCGCCTCGGTCCAGCCGAGCACCGTCATCCAGGCGGGGTTGGAGGTCTCGAAGTAACCCGCCGGGTTGAGGGCCCCCAAGAGGTCGCGGCTCACGCGCCAGGTCAGGTCCCGCGTGGCGGACGACGAAGAGGGCTTGCTCATGCCGAGCCGCTGCCGCCGGGCGGCGTCTTCAGGGGTTGCCGGAGCTGGCGGCAGAAGCGGCCAGGGCCGGACGCATCCCGCCGCCTGGCCGTCCGGCGACGGCATCGGCCAGCACGGCCAGCAGCTCGTCCTGCGGGCAGGGCTTGCGCAGGATCAGGAATTCGCCGTCGTTGTCGGCCTGGTTGAAGCCGCTGATCAGCACCACCGGCAGCTGCGGCCGCTGCTGCTTCAGCAGCCGCGCCATGCCGATGCCGTCCATGCGGCCGGGCATCACCACGTCGGACAGCACGACGTCGAACGCGGGCTCCTCGGCCAGTTTCTGCAGGGCGTCGGCCACTTTGGCGGCCTGATCGACCTCGGCGCCATGGGCCCGCAGCAAGGCCACGGTGACATCGCTCAGGGTCGGGTTGTCTTCCACCACCAGCACGCGCGCACCGGCGATGGTGGTCAGCGCGGACGGCGCGGCCTCCACTGCAGGCGCTTCGCCGTCGGTGAACGCCGGCAGCAGCAGCGAGACCGTGGTGCCCAGGCCCGGGGTGCTGTCGATGCGCGCAGCGCCACCGGCCTGGACGCAGAAGCCGTGCACTTGGCTCAGGCCCAGGCCGGTGCCGCGGCCGAGTTCCTTGGTCGTGAAGAAGGGCTCGAAGACGCGCGGCAGCAGCGCCGGGTCGATGCCGGCACCGTTGTCGGTGACGGCAATCAGCACATGGCGGCCCGTCGGCGGGCCGCCCAGGCGCTGGGTTTCCTCGGCATCGGCCAGCCGCGCCGTCAGGCGCAGCTGGCCGCCATGGGCCATGGCGTCGCGGGCGTTCAAGGCCAGGTTCACCAGCGCCAGCTCGAGCTCGCTCGCGTCCACGCGCACCATGGGCAGGCCCTCGGCGACGTGCACCGCCAGTTCGACATGGCGCCCGAGCACGCTGCGCAGCAGGTCGTGCAGCTCGGGCAGCCAGCGCGCCAGCTGCAGCGGCTGTGGTTTCACGGGGCGGCGGCCGGCGAACCGCAGCAGGTGCTGCGTCAGCTGGCTGCCGGTCTCCACCGCGCGCAGCGTGGCCGCCAGCGGCACCGCCAGCTCGCCGGCCGCCGGGTGGCGCTCGATCAGGTGGGCGCTGTTGCTGATCACGCCCAGCAGGTTGTTGAAGTCGTGCGCGACGCCGCCGGTCAGCCGCCCCAGGGCTTCGACGCGCTGGCTCTGCGAGGCTATCTGCTCGGCCTGGCGGGTGCGCTCGATGGCCTCGGCCACCTGGCGTTCGAGCTCGGCCCGGCTGCCGTGCACGGCCTTGACCGCGTCGCTCAGCGCCAGCGCCACCTCGTCGCATTCGACGATGCCGGTCTTCGGTGCCGGCACCAGCACGCCGCGCTGCAGCTGGTTGGCCACATGCTTCAGGGCCCGCACCGGCCCGACGATGCGGCGCGACAGCCACAGCGCCGCCAGCAGCGACAGCGTCAGCAGCAGCAGTGCGCCGCCGGCGGTCTGGTAGACGGTGCGCGAAGGCACGCCGACGAACAGCTCGCGCGGCATGGCCGTGATGTAGGTCCAGCCCTGCTCGGAGGTGCTGAAGTAGCCGACCACGGCCTTGCCGTCCAGGGACACCGACTCGATCAGCCCCTCGCGCTCGCGGGCGATGCGTTCGCGCAGGTCCTGGGTTGCCGAGCGCCCCAGGAAGGCAGGCCCGTCGGGCTGACGGGCCATCACCATGGCGCGGCTGTCGAGCACCGCGCTGACCCAGCCGGCGGGCAGCTTCTGGGCGTCGATGATGCGTTGCAGTTCGCCCGGCCGGATGGTGACCAGCAAGTTCAGCACCGTCTGGCCGTCACGCACCACCGGTGCCACCGCCGCGGCATGGGCGCGATCGGGCTGGCTGGCCGCCCGCAGCGGTAGCACGACGGCTTCGGTCACCAGTTCAGACCCGTCGACAGGTGCCGGGCTTCGCGGGTCGCTGGAGACTTCGCGCAGGTCCCAGACCAGGCCATCGCGGCCGCGCAATTCGACCCAGCCGTCCATGCCCTGCAGCGCACCCTGGGCCAGCTGCGTGAAGCGCGCCAGGTGATCGGGCTGCAGCTGCGGGGCGTCGTCGAGCCAGCGCGACAGTGCCAGCACCCGGGCCATGGCGGCGCGTTTGCCGATTTCCCCGTCCAGCACCATGAGCAGCGCGCGCGAGGTGTCGCGCAGGGTCTGCTCGTGGGCACGGCGTTCGGCCTGGAAGGTGGCCGTGACGTACCAGACGCCACCCACGGCTGCCGGCAGCAGGATCGACAACACGAGCAGCAGAAGGCTGGAGCGGATGGTGACGGGCATCGGGGAAAAAAGGCTCGAGCGCAGTGTGGCAACCATAGCCTGCCGAGGGGTCTCGTGGCGCGAATGGCGACGGCTTGCCGGTGATCCGCGGGGCAATCGGCATGCCCGAAGCCCTTGCGCGGCCCCAGGTACAGGGTTTGCCCCGTGGGGTCGTTGACAACTTCACCGAACTGAACCCCATGACTTTCCAAAGCCTCTTTCGACCGCTGACCGGCGCCGCCTGCCTTGCCGTGCTGGCATCTGCCGCACCGCTGGCTTCGGCCCAGACCGGCACCAGCGTCACCCCGGTGTCGTCCATTCGCACTGCCGCAACGAACCGCAACGGCTATTCACTGCTGCCCATGACGACCCAGGGCTATGTCGGCCTGAACGTCGGCCGCACCGACTTCAAGACCCCTTGCGGCCGCGGCTACGGCTGCGACGACTCCGATGCTTCTGCCTACCTGTACACCGGCGGCCTGATCAACGAATGGCTGGGTGCCGAGATCGGCTACTTCTACGGCGGCAAGGCGCCGCGTGCCGGTGGCACGACCAAGGTGCAAGGTCTGAACCTCGGCCTGGTGCTGCGCGCGCCGATCGGTGCCTTCAACGCCTTCGTCAAGGGCGGCGCCATCTACGGCCAGACCAGCGTCTCGTCGGCCGAAGACTCGGAAGTCGGCAGCGGCAAGCGTCGGGGCTGGGGTGCTTCCTACGGCGCTGGCGTCGGTTACGACTTCACGCCGCAGTCGGGCGTGGTGCTCGAATTTGCGCGTAAGGAATTCCGATTCCCGGCCGGCGGTCGGCACGACGTCGACACCACGAGCCTCGGCTACGTGATGCGGTTCTGAACGCGCCAACCCGAGAGCACGACATGCCGACATCCACCGGCCGCAAACCCCTGCAGCAGGAGACCCCGCCCCCGGTGGTCAAGGACGACGCGAGTGCGGCGCCAGGCACACCCCTGATGCCGCACGAACGTGACGAACTGCCCGGCCGCATGACGGCGGCCGAGCCCGACCCCGTCATCGTGCAGGCCAAGCGCGACCTCGACGCCGGCATGGTCGACACCGACATGCGCGTGACGCCGGGCCTGGACGCCGAACGCCGCGAGGAGCTCAACCCGATGCCGGCCAGCCCGGAAGGGCAGGCTTCGCCGGGCCGCGCCGAAAACGCCGAAGCGACAGCTCGCACGGCTCACACAGCGCGCAAGAAGCCACGCTGACCGGTCGAACCCGGAGTGCCGGAGTGGCGACGCGGCTTGCGCTGCGCTGCCCCTCCGGCATGACTTACACCGAGCGTGTCAGGCGCGGGAACAGCGTGAACGCGTACAGCGCCGCCACACCCACCAGCACGTAGACGACACGCGCCGCCGTGCTCATCTGGCCGAAGATGGCCGCCACCAGATCGAACGAGAACAGGCCGACGAGCGCCAGTTCAGGCCGCCGACGATCAGCAGCACGAGTGCGACGACAGACAGGGCCGACAGGGTGCCGGAGCGTCCGGTGTCGGGGGAAGAAGAAACGGTTCGATCCATGTACTACTCCTTGCGGCGACATGCCGCACCGGGGCCAGTCGGCACAGCGCGTTTCTGCTCCTGGTTGCAGCGCTTTCGGCTTGTTGCCGGTGCCGACACGGGAACGTGGCTTGCAACGAAGCGCCATGAAACACCCCAGCGCAGGCCCTCCCCGTGTTCCGCCCACCACGCTGCCGATCACGCCGCCGAGCACGCCGCAGCTCGGCGCGCCTTCCGCCCTGCCCTGGGCCTGGCTGGGGCTGGCAGGCTTGGGCGCCGCGGCCTGGCAAGGCCTGGCGCTGAGCCGCGCCTTGCTGCATGGCCGCCATCTGGCACGCATGGCCGAACCCTTCGCCACCCACCCGCCGCGGGCCCAGGCGCGCGTGCTGCTGCTCGGCGACAGCACCGGCGTGGGCGTGGGCTCGGGCTCGGCCCTGCAGTCGCTGCCGGGCCTGTTGGCGGCAGAGTTTCCGCGCGTCGAGATCGTCAACGCCTGCAGCCACGGCGCGCGTGTGGCCGACACGCTGACGCAGCTGCGCGCCCACACCCGGGCCGGCCAGGCCTTCGACCTCGCCCTGGTCCTCGCTGGCGGCAACGACGTGCTGCGCTTCACCCCGCCCAGGCCGCTGGCCCTGCAGGCTGAGGCGCTGTTGCGGGAGCTGCAGCCGCAGGCGCGCAACATCGTCTGGCTGGGCGGTGCCGACATCGGCACCGCGCCGGCGCTGAAGCCGCCACTGAACTGGGCCTTCGGCTGGCTGTGCCGCAGCACCATGCGGCTGCTGGACCGCACCGTGAACGGTGCCGGTGTGGAGTTCATCGACTTCTCGGGTGTCGGCCACAGCCGGGTCTTCGCCGCCCAGCCCGGGCGGTATTTCGCGGGCGACGGCCTGCACTCCAGCTCCGCGAGCTACCGCCATTGTTTCGACGAACTCAAGCGCCGCGCGCCGCTGGTGGCGCTGCTCAAGCGCCGGCCGGTGTGCGTGGCGGCCAACGGACCGCTGCGGCCTCGCCCTTCAGGCCCGGGTTTCCGGGGTGTCGCCAGCCAGCCGGGCCAGTGAGCAGACCTTGCCCAGCCCCGCCATGCCGCGCAGCCGGTCTTCGCGCCGCGCCACGTAGTCGCCCAGGGCCTCGCGTTCGATCGCCGTCATCGCCTGCGCCAACTGCCGGAAGACCAGGGTCTCCTCGGCGCGATGGTGGCCCACGACGAGCTCGCGAAGGCGGCGACAGGCGCTGACGAAATCCGGCGCACGCGTTGCCTCCGGCCCGCGCAGGGCAGCCATGGCCGCCCGGCAGCTTTCATGGGCTTCGCTGTGCAGGACCTTGTCGGCCCAGGACGGCAATGAACCCGATGCCCAGCCGCGCAGCGTCGGGTAGAAAGCGTTTTCCTCGACCGTCATGTGCAGGGCCAGTTCGTCCAGCGCGTGCTGCAGGGTGCGCTGGCGTTCGCCTTCCTCGCCCTGCTCGGCTTTCAGCAGCAGGGCTTCGATGCGCCGATGCTTGAGCGTGAGCAGCGCCACCACGTCGGGCCCCTGGCCAGGACGCAGCATGCTCAATCTTCCACCAGCGTCTGATGAATGGGATGTTCGAACATCCTGACTCTGCTCTCCATCCTGTTCCTTCACGTAGTGGCCGCAATGGCCTACCACTCAGGGCAAATCGCGTACCCGCGGCCAAGCGGCGCGCGGGTATGGCGCTTGCCGCGAGTCGCTACCGGCGGCGTGGCCAAGGACATGCCCGCACCCCACCTCCACGAACGTGAAAGGAACAGTCCATGAAGCCGACGAACACCCGCCCCCAGGGCGCCACGCCAGCCGAAACCCGGCGCAGCGACGCCACCGTTGAGGACGCTGATCAACCACAGGCCGACGCCGCCAGCGGCAACTTCGATCCGGGTCATGGCCACAGCGGCGGCAAGCGCAGCAGCAGCGGCAGCAATTACGGCGACTGGCGCCCCACGGCCGGACAGGCAGACCAGGGCCAGCCCCTTCCGCCGGGCAGCCACGACGCCGGCAGCACGATCAGCGGCGCAGCGGCCACACCTGCCGGCAGCGGCAGCCGGGACACCGACCAGCATGACGGCAAGCCGGCTCTCTGAGCCTCCCTGCCGACCCCACCATTCCTCCCGTGGGGCCCGCAAGGCCTCACCTTGCCCCGGCACCTCACGGTACCGGGGCTTTTTCATGTCGGGAGCGGCCGCTCAGGCGTGGCGGCGACGCCGGTCCACGGCCTCGATCTTCAGCATCTGCCGGTACTTGGTGACCGTGCGCCGCGCCAGGACCAGGCCCTGCTGGCCGAGCTGGCGCGTGATCTCCGCGTCGGACAGCGGCGCGTCGGCGCTTTCGGCCTCGATGATGTCGCTGATCAGGCTGCGCAGCGCCGTGCCCGAGCAGGGGCTGCCGTTGGCGCTCACCATGGCCCGCGAGAAGAAGTGCTTCAGCTCGAACACGCCCGAGGGGGTGGACATGTACTTGTTGTTCGTGACCCGCGACACCGTGCTCTCGTGGATGCCCACCTCGTCGGCGATCTCGCGCAGGCCCAGCGGCTTCATCGCCATCGGCCCGTATTCCAGGAAATGGCGCTGGCGCTTGACGATCGCTTCGGCCACGTCGACGATGGTGGAGAAGCGCTGCTCCACGTTGCGCAAAGTCCAGCGGGCTTCCTGCAGCTGTCCGGCCATCTCGGTGTTCTGGCGCGTGCGGTGGCGCTGGAAGAGCTCGGCATAGACCTGGTTCAGCCGCACCTTCGGCACCGCCGCCGGGTTCAGCTGCACGATCCAGTCGGAGCGCACGCGCCGCACGATGACGTCGGGCACCACGTAGGCGATGTGCGAGGAACCGTGGCGCCAGCCCGGCCGCGGGTCGAGCCGGCGGATGCGGTCGCACACCGCCTCGACATCGGCCACCGCCAGCCCCAGGCCGCGCGCCAGGCCGTTCATGTCGCGCGCGGCCAGGGCCGGCAGGTGGTCGGTGACGATGTCGTGGGCCGTGGCCCGTGCTTTCGGGCAGACGATGGCGTCCAGCTGCAGCAGCAGGCATTCGCCGACCGTGCGTGCGCCCACGCCGGCCGGGTCCAGCGCCTGCACATGCCGCAAGGCGATCTGCAGTTCCTGCAGCGTCGGCGGCGGGTCGAGCTCGCTCGGATCGAAGAGTTCGGTCAGCGGGGTGCGCAGGTAGCCGTCGTCGTCGAGCGACTCCACCACCGCCCGTGCGAGCAGCAGGTCGCGCGGCGCCAGCGTGAGCACGTTCAACTGGGCGTGCAGGTGGTTGGCCAGCGAGGTGTGCGCCGGCGTCAGCTCCAGCGCCGAGAGTTCGCCGTCTTCGGCCTGGCGCAGGCCGCTGCCACCGGCGGCGCCGTCGGCATGCCACAAATCACGGTCGTTAGGCACTGGCGATTCGTCGGCGCCGTCGTGGCTGTCGAGCAGCTTGTCGGCCACGGTGGGCTCGAACTCGTCGCCGTCGGACGCCTCGGGCTGGGCGTGCGGGTCGTCCATGTCGTCGATCTCGAGGAACGGGTTGCGTCCCAGCGAATCGCGAAGGGTGGCTGCAAAGTCCATCGAGGACATCTGGAGCAGGCGCACCGCGTGCTGGAGTCGTGGCGACAGGCTCTGGTTCTGTCGTTGCGCCGCGTGCATGTCGATCATCGTCATCGGGGTCTCCTCGCTGTTCCGGGCTCACGCCAGGGCGCGTGTCCAGGGCAGGTACCGCAACGTTCGTGCCGCCGACGCCGGCTTCGTTGCGTTCGCAAACAATTCGGCCCGCCACCTCGGTCAATGCAGGATTTCAGGGGCCTGGACGCTGGGCTTCTGGCCGGCAGCGCCAGGCCAGGCGCGGCGTCCTTACACCACCCCGCCAGATTTGCGGCAAAGCTTGCAAGGCGCGCAGCGCGGCTCGCGAGGACTGGCCTGGCCGCGCGAGGCACGGTGATTGCCCTGAACGGGCTTCCGAACACCCACGACAGGCACAGAGGAGCACCCATGCCCAGCACCCGCATCACCCGCGCCGCCACCACCGCGCGCACCGAAATCCTCGACCAGCTCAAGGAGGACCACAAGAGTGTCAAGAAGGCCTATCGCCAGTTCCAGAAGCTCGACGTCAGCGAAGACAGTGCCGAGTGCGAAGCCCTCGTCACCCAGGTGCTCGACGAACTGACCGTGCACGCCGCCCTGGAAGAAGAGATCCTGTACCCGGCGGCCCGCAGCGTGATGGACGACGAAGACCTGATCGACGAGGCCGAGGTCGAGCACGAGTCGGTCCACACCTTCATCGAGCAGCTGCGCGGGATGTCGCCCGAAGACGAGAAGTACGCCGCCCGCTTCACCGTGCTGTGCGAGTACGTCCTGCACCACGTGAAGGAAGAGGAAGGCGAGATGTTCCCGCAGCTGGAAAGCGTGAAGCTGGACTGGGAGACCCTGTCCGCGCAGATGACCGCGCGCCGTGCCGAGCTGATGGGCACGACGGCCGGTGACGACGACTTCGAACCCAGCGGTGTCGAGGGCGAGACGGAGATGGCCAGCGAAGATGAAGAAGCCGACCCGGTGGGCGCTGCCCCGGCCGAGCCGGCACAGAGCGGATCGCGCGCTCGCAAGAACGGTTGACGAGCCGGGCGTGCTGACGGCGGGCCGCCCGGGCCCCAGCGGGCGGGTACCGACCCTGGTGGTGTTTTCCCACCTGCGCTGGGGCCCGCTGTATCAACGCCCGCAGCACCTGCTGTCGCGGCTGGCCGGCCGCTGGCGGGTCGTGTTCATCGAGGAACCCGTCCAGGCGATGGGCCCGCCCCGCATGCTGCGGCGCCCGCAAGGCCCGGATCTCGAGGTCTGGGTGCCGCACACGCCCGTGGCCGCCACCGGCTTCGACGACCGCCAGCTGCCCTGGGTCGGGCCGCTGGTGCGCAGCGCCATCGCCGAAGACGAGGCCGAGGCCGAGGCCGAAACCGGCACCCGCGTCGACGCGGTGCTGCTCTACACGCCGATGGCCGAGCCGCTGCTGGACAGCGTCAACCCGGACGCCATGGTGGTCTACGACTGCATGGACGACCTGAGCGCCTTCCGCGACGCGCCGGAGCAACTGCATGGGCGCGAGGCCGCCCTGCTCCAGCGCGCCAGCATCATCCTGACGGGCGGCCCTTCGCTTTACGAAAGCATGCGCCGCCGGCACGCCTGTGTGCACTGCCTGCCCAATGCGGTGGACAGGCGCCACTTCGAGCCGCGGCAGCTGCACGCCGACAGCGCCGAGGCGCAGGCCGTCGCGCCGCTGCTGCGGGGTCCGCCCGGGCCGCGGCTGGGCTACTTCGGCCTCGTCGACGAGCGTCTGGACACGGTGCTCGTCGACACCCTGGCGCAGCGCCACCCCGACTGGCAGATCATCATGGCCGGCCCTGTCATCGGCATCGACGCGGGCCGCCTGCCGCGGCGCGCCAACCTGCACTGGATCGGTCTGCAGCCCCACGGGCGGCTGCCTTATCTGCTGGCCGGCTGGGACCTGGCCCTGCTGCCGCTGGCGCTGAACCTGTCGGGCCGCTGCGGCAGCCCGGGCCAGACCCTGGAGTACCTGGCCGGCGACAAGCCGGTGGTGAGCACGGCCCTGTACGACGTGATCTCGCTGTACGGCCATGTCGTGGAGATTGCGCACGACACCGAGGCCTTCGTGGCCGCGTGCGAACGCCTGCTGGCGGAGAACGGCGCGGCGCGCTGCCGGCGCAGCCTGCAGATGATGGCCACGGTGTCGATGGTGTCCTGGGACCGGACGGCGCAGTATGTCGATGCGTTGCTGCACAGCGCGCTGCACGAGCGCGCCGACCGCCTGACCGCTTGACCGCCAGCCGCCTCACCGCGCCGGGCGACCGCCCGCTCAGTCGACGCCGGCGTCGTGGCCCAGCAGCACGCCATGGCGCATGGCCATCTGCGTGCCCAGTGCTTCCAGGTCCAGCCCGAGACGGCGTGCGGCCGCGAACAGGCTCGCCTCTTCATCGGCCACGTGTCGCCGCACCTGGTCGTGCAGGGCGTGGACCTGGGCGTCGACGGCCTGCATCTCGGCGTCGCTGCCGGCCTGCGCCTCGGCCAGCTGCTGCAGCTTCTCGAACACCTGCGCGTGGTCCTCGGCGGCGGCATCGAGCACCGCGTCGGGCAGCCCGGCCTGCCGGAGCGCCGGGTAGAAGAGTTCTTCCTCGACCGTGCCGTGGGCCCGCAGCCGCATCGAGATGCGCGCGATCAGGCCTTGCCGGTCGGCCGCGCTGGCCGCTTCGGTGCCGGCCAGCACATAGTCCGAAAACGCCGCGTCGACCTGCCGGTGCTGCGCCGCGAGCAAGGCCAGGGCGTCTTGCGTGCCCGGGGCGGAAGGCGCCGCCCCGGCGGCATCGGGCTGGTCCACGATCAAACCGCCGGCGGGTCCATCTCCCGCTCGAAATGCCGGTGCCGGGCCAGGGCATGGAGGAACCGCACGGCGGTGTCGTCCTCGTCGTCGGCGCCTGTCACGTCGGCGGCATCACCGCCCGTCTCGTCGAGGATCAGGCCGGGGTCGGCCGCGGCCTCGAGTTCGTCGTAGGGAATGCCGGCGGCCTCGAGCAGCGCGCCTTCACCGCCCAGCAGCCAGATCGGCTTGCAGTGGCGGTACTGGTCCTTGATGAATTCCAGCACCTGCCCGTTGGCCACCAGGGCCGGCAAGGCGCCGGTACCCGCCGGCAGCACCACGGCGTCCCAGAGCACCGAAGGCATCATCAGGAAGGTGGTGTCGACCTCGATGTGGCTGCCGTCGGCAGCCTGCACGCGGCCGAGCTTGGTGCCCACCATGCGCGGCACGGCACCGGCCATGGCCAGGGTCTGCAAGGCCGCCTGCAAAGGGGCGGCTTCCATGCCGTCGGCCACGATCAGCGCGACGCGGCGGCCGGCCACGCTGCCGTCGCCGGGGCGGGCGAACATCGACAGGCCTGGCGACGCGTCGATCTCGCTTTCCACCGGGCTGGCCAGCGCGGCTGGCGGTGTGGGCGGCATCTCGCGCATGCCCAGTTCGTCGGCCAGCCATTGCGCCATGGTCTCGTCGACATGGCGCATCAGGCCGACCATGCGTTCGCGGATGGCCGGCACCGTCAGGCGGCCGAGCTCGAAGCGCAGGGCGTTCTGCAGGTGTTCACGTTCCGGCGGCGTCTGGCTGCGCAGGAACAGCTTGGCCTGCGAAAAATGGTCGGCAAACTTCTCCGGCTTGATGCGCATCTTGCTTTCGCGCATGGGCTCGGCGACGGTGCGGAAGCCTGCCTGGCCGGCCTGGTGCGGGCAGCCGCCGGCCAGCGAGTTCGGTTCGTAGCTCACCCGGCCGCGCACGATGGCCTGGCGATGGAAACCGTCGCGCTGGTTGTTGTGCACCGGGCAGACGCTGGCGTTGATGGGGATCTCGTGGAAGTTCGGGCCGCCCAGACGGGTCAGCTGCGTGTCCTGGTAGCTGAACAGCCTGCCTTGCAGCAGCGGGTCGTTGCTGAAGTCGATGCCCGGCACGATGTGCGAGGCGCAGAAGGCCACCTGCTCGGTCTCGGCGAAAAAGTTGTCGGGGTTGCGGTTCAGCGTCATCGTGCCCACCACGCGCAGCGGCACCAGTTCCTCGGGCACCAGCTTGGTCGGGTCGAGCACGTCGAAGCTGAAGCTTTCGGCCTGCTCTTCGCTGAACACCTGCAGCGCCAGGTCGTATTTCGGGAAGGCGCCGGCTTCGATGGCTTCCCAGAGGTCGCGGCGGTGGAAGTCGGGGTCGGCGCCGTTGATCTTCACCGCTTCGTCCCAGACCAGGGCATGCGTGCCGGCATGGGGCAGCCAGTGGAACTTCACGAAGCAGGACTCGCCGGCGTCGTTGACGAGGCGGAAGGTGTGCACGCCGAAGCCCTGCATCATGCGATAGCTGCGCGGGATGCCGCGGTCGCTCATCGCCCACAGGGTGTGGTGGATGCTCTCGGGCATCAGCGAAATGAAGTCCCAGAAGGTGTCGTGGGCCGAACTCGCCTGGGGCATGGCGTGGTGCGGTTCGGGCTTGACGGCGTGCACGACGTCGGGGAACTTCATCGCGTCCTGGATGAAGAACACCGGGATGTTGTTGCCCACCAGGTCCCAGTTGCCTTCGTCGGTGTAGAACTTGACGGCGAAGCCGCGCGTGTCGCGCACGGTGTCGGCGCTGCCGCGTTCACCGGCCACGGTGGAAAAGCGCACGAACACCGGCGTTTCCTTGCCCGCCGAGCTGAACAGGTCGGCGCGGCTGAACTGTTCCATCGACTCCGTGCACACGAAGACCCCGTGGGCTCCGGAACCGCGCGCATGCACCACCCGCTCGGGGATGCGCTCGTGGTCGAAGTGGGTGATCTTCTCGCGCAGGATGAAGTCTTCGAGCAGGACGGGTCCGCGGCTGCCGGCCTTCAGCGAATGCTGGTTGTCGGCCACCGGCAGGCCCTGGTTGGTGCTCAGGGTCTGGCCACCGGAATCGACGCGCACCCGGTCCAGCGGGTCGTTGCCCGGGTTCACGCCATCGGGCGGGATGCCGCTGCCGAGCTTGTCGGAGCCGATGTCCTCGTGCACGGTGCTGGCGGTCGCCAGGTCGTCGTCGGGCTTGAAGTGCTGGCCCGCCATGGGCGACTGGGCGTTTTCCGCACCGTACTCGCCGGCCTTGCCGGGGTTGTGGGGCGTCTTGCGGGCCAGGGCGTCGGTCGCCTGCTTCTGCGTGACGAGCTTGTCGCGGGCAGCCGTCAGGACATCCGGGTCGTTCGAGGTAGGCATGGCTGGGGCGCGCGGCTGGGGCGCGATGGAGATTCGGAACACCGTTCAGGCAAGCCGCGATCCCGACACCGCACGGCCGCTGCCACCGGGGCGCGCGCGGCGCTGCGGCTCAGGCGTCGGCGGGCTGGGGCTCGGGCTCGGGCACGCCCGGCAGCGCGCCCGGCGAGCGCGGTTCATGGTGGCCGGGTGCGGGGTCCGGCGCGTCGGGCTCGGTCGGGCGGTCGGGGTCGATCGGGCCCGCTTCGGCCACCGGCTCGGCGCCGGGGATGCCGTCGTCCTCGTTGAAGATCGCGCCGGCGCCTGCGCCGTCTTCGAGGTTGTGATCGGCCGCTGCACCGGAGCGCAGCGCGCGGTCGGGTTCGCGGTTCGTGTGGGGCGTGTTCGGGGGCTGGTGGGGGGTTGGCATGCTCGGCTCCTGGATGGCGATGGCCCGGCCATGGGGCAAGACCGGTTCCCCCAAGGCGAAGGGGGCGCTGCCTCGCGGCAGCGCCCCCTTGCTCACCTTGGCTGCGGCCAGCGCCCGCGGCGCCTGGCCGCCGGTGTTCAGCTCGTCGCGCGGCGGCGTGCCAGCCAGCCCACGGCACCCAGACCGGCCAGCCACAGGGCCGAGGTCGTGGGCTCGGGGACCTGCGACACGTTCATCGTGCCGGCGTAGCTGGCGGCGATGGCATTGCCCATCTGCACGCCCGGCCCGGCGATGCCGCTCACCGTCATCACGAAGGGCGCGCTCAGGAAGGTCGGTGCCAGGTTGCCCGTCTCGAAGGCGCCCGTGCCAGACAGCGTCAGCGCCCGGCCGTTCAGGGTGACGCTGGTGAAGTTGATGTTGTTGTCGTTCTGGAAGCCCAGGGTCACCAGGCTCGCCGACACGAAGCCCGAGGCCGCGCCGATGAAGGTCAGCGTGTCGGTGAACGCGCCGGGCTGGACATGGGTGACGCCGAAGCCGCCCGAGAAAGAACCGGGCATGCCGGTGTTGGCCACCATCGGGACGTTGATGGTGAGGTTCTCGGCTTGGGCCGACAGCGTGGCCGCGGCCAGCGCGACGGCGCCCAGGAAATGCTTGACTTGCATGGATGAAGCTCCAGGTAAAAGTTGCAGGAAGTGGTGGCAGACACAAAAAACGCGGGGCATGAAGCCTCGCGCCTTCGCGCTCCGGCAAGGCGGGCTCCTGGGGTCGGCCGGTGCACGTCACCTCGTGCGGGCTGCAAGCGCAGGCGCTGCAGCCTTGCGCTTTTGCCGCAGCATTTGCCGGACGGGCAGCCCGCACCCTCAGGCCGGGCCGAGCATCGACGCGGGGTCGGTCCAGCGGTCGAAGTCGGCCGCCGCGATGCCTGCGGCCAGCGCGGCCGCGCGCAGGCTCAGGTGGTGGGCGTGGGCATGCTGGGCGATCTGGGCTGCGCGGTCGTAGCCGATGTGCGGGGCCAGCGCGGTGACGAGCATCAGCGAGCCGGCCACCGCAGCCGCGATGCGGCCGGGGTCGGCGGCCAGGCCGCGCGCGCAGCGCGTGTCGAAGGACTGCATGGCATCGGCCAGCAGGCGCAGGCTGCGCAGCACATTGACGGCGATCAGCGGCTTGGCGGTGTTCAGCTGCAGGTGGCCGGCCGCCGCCCCCAGCGTCACCGCCATGTCGTTGCCCATCACCTGCCAGCACACCATGGCCAGGGCTTCGCACTGGGTCGGGTTGACCTTGCCGGGCATGATCGAGCTGCCGGGCTCGTTGGCCGGCAGCACGAGTTCGCCGAAACCGCCCTGCGGGCCCGAGGCCAGCAGGCGGATGTCGTTGGCCATCTTCGACAGGGCCACCGCCAGCACCTTCAGGGCGCCGTGCAGGGCCACCAGCGGCTCGTGCCCGGCCATGGCGGCGAAACGGTCGCTGGCGGGCGCGAAGGCCGCGTTGGTGCGCAGCACCAGCCGTTCGCACACCCGGGCGGCGAACTGCGGGTGGGTGTTCAGGCCGGTGCCCACCGCGGTGCCGCCCAGGGCCAAGTCCAGCAGCGCCGGCACGGCGGAATCGACGCTGCGTTCGGCCAGTTGCAGCTGGCTGCGCCAGGCGCCGATCTCCTGGCCCAGCGTCAGCGGCACCGCGTCCTGCAGGTGGGTGCGGCCGAGCTTGACCAGGGCGTCGAATTCGGCCGCGCGTTCGGCCAGGGTGGCGCACAGGCCGGCCAGTGCCGGCATCAGGCGGCTGCCGATCGCCAGCACCACCGCCACGTGCATGGCGCTGGGCACGACGTCGTTCGACGACTGGCCGTGGTTGACGTCGTCGTTGGCGTGCACCGGCCGGCCCAAGGCGCGCTGCGCCGCCCGCGCGAGCACCTCGTTGACGTTCACATGGCTCTGCGTGAGCGAACCGGATTGCCAGGGCGACAGCGGAAAGGCCTGCATCAGCAGGGCGTCGTCGGTGGCCAGCAGGTCGTTCGCGGCTTCGGCGATGGCCGCCGCCATGCCGGCCTCGACCCGCCCCAGCGCCCCGTTGACCTGGGCCGCAGCGGCCTTGAGCACGAGCAGCGCCCGCAGCAGCTCGACCGGCACGCGCTCGTCGCCGATCGCGAAGTTCTGGCGCGCCAGTTCGGTCTGGGCGCCCCAGGGCAGCGCGTCTTCCCCTGCGGCGGGGGGCATCACGCGGAAGCCGTCATGCGGGTGGGTCGCGGTGTCCGCCAGCCCCCGGGCCGTGGCTGGCGGCGGGGATGCGTGCGGCGCCTGGAACACACGGCCGGCGGGTACGGCGGATGGAGCGGTGGGGCATCGTGACACCTCGTTGTGGCTGGGCAGCGGCGGAACGCCGTTTGCCAGCCCTCACGGCCCGGCATGGCGGGTGTTCAGCAAACGGCGTTCCTCAACTTGAAGATCCTGCTCACCGGGGCCACGGGCTTCATCGGTTCGCGCCTGCGGGCCGTGCTCCTGGCCCAGGGCAACGAGCTGGTGTGCCCCGCCCGCCATCCGGGCCCGACCCATCCCCATTGCCAGTGGATCCACGCCGACCTGGGCGCCGACGACGCGCCGTTCCCCAGCTGGCTGCGCGGCGTGCATGCCGTCATCAACACCGTGGGCATCTTCCGCGAGCAGCCGGGGGCCAGCTTCGCGGTGCTGCACACGCAGATGCCCGTGGCGCTGTTCGAGGCCTGTGTCGCCGCTGGCGTGCACCGCGTCATCCAGGTCTCCGCACTCGGCGCCAGCGCCGACGCGCCTGAAGACTTCCTGCGCAGCAAGCATGCCGCCGACGAGGCCCTGCTCGCGCTGCCGCTCAACGCCACGGTGGTGATGCCCTCGCTGGTGTTCGGCGCCCAGGGGGCCAGCGCCGGGCAGATGCTGGCGCTGGCCTCGCTGCCGGTGATGCTGCTGCCGGCGGGTGGCCATCAGGCCGTGCAGCCGGTGCACCTGGACGACCTCGTCGCCGCCGTCGTCGCCCTGCTGCGCGGGGCCCACGCCGGTGCCGACCGCAGCCACGCGCAGGGCCGGCGCGTGCCCCTGGTCGGGCCCCAGGCGATGTCTTTCCGCGACTACCTCAGCGGCCTGCGGCGCGGCCTGGGCCTGCGCGCGACCCTGCAGCTGGCCGTGCCGGCGTTGCTGATGCGCCTGGGCGCGCGGCTGGGCGAACACCTGCCCGGCGCCGTGCTCGACCGGGCCGCCTGGTCGATGCTGCAGCGCGGGAATACGGCCAGCGCCCGACCGATCACCGCGCTGCTGCAGCGCCCGCCGCGCACGCTGCGGCACTTCATCGAGCCCGACCGCGCCGAGGGGCTGCGCCTGCTTTCACAGCTCGCCTGGCTGCTGCCGCTGCTGCGCCTGGCGCTGGCGCTGGTGTGGGGGGTCGCGGCCGTGGCGACGTTCGGGCTCTGGCCCGTGGCCGACAGCCAGGCCTTGCTGGGGCGCGCCGGCGTGTCCACCGGCCTGCAACCGCTGGCGCTGTACGGCGCGGCGCTGCTCGCCCTGGCCTTGGGCGTGGCCACGCTGTGGCCCTGGCGGCAGCCGGCACGGCGCCGCTGGCTGTGGGCGGCGCAGGCGGTGCTGATCGCGGGCACCAGCCTCGTGGTCGCCGTGCAGCTGCCCGAGTTCTGGCTGCATCCCCTGGGCCCGATGATCAAGAACCTGCCGCTGCTGGCTTTGCTGCTGCTGCTGTGGACGCTGGAGCCGCCAGCGCCCAGGCTGCGCCGTGCCGGAGGCCGGCCCTGAGGCAGAAAGCGCCCGGCCCCGGCCTCAGATCGCGCCGACGCTGCCCGTCACCGGCAGCACGATGCCGGTGATGTAGCCAGAACACACCGGCGCGGCCAGGAACACATAGGCCGGCGACAGTTCCTCGGGCTGCGCGGCGCGGCCCATGTCGCTGTCTCGGCCGAAGCTGGCCACCTCCGGCGCCGGCGCATCGGCCGGGTTGAGCGGTGTCCACACCGGGCCCGGTGCGATGGCGTTCACGCGGATGCCGCGGCTCAGCACCTGGCGGGCCAGGCTCTTGGTGAAGGCGTGGATGGCGCCCTTGCTGGCGGCGTAGTCGAGCAGCCGCCCGCTGCCGCGCAGGCCGACCACCGAGCCGGTGTTGATGATCGAGCCGCCGTTGCGCATGTGCGGCAGCGCGGCGCGGCACATGCGCACATAGCCGCCGATGTTGGTGTCCAGGGTCTTGTGCAGGCGCTCGTCGTCGAGCTCGTCGATCGACTCGCCATGCTGCTGGAAGGCGGCGTTGTTCACCAGCACGTCGAGCCGGCCGAAGGCCTGCACGGTCTGGCGCACGGCGTCGTCGCACCAGGCGCTGTCGCGCACGTCGCCCTGCAGCAGCAGGCAGTGCCGGCCTTCGGCTTCGACATGGCGTGCGGTTTGTGCGGCGTCGTCGGCCGAGGTGTGGAAGGCCACCGCGACATCGGCGCCTTCGCGCGCGAACAGCACCGCCACGGCGCGGCCGATGCCGGAATCGGCGCCGGTGATCAGCGCCGCGAAGCCTTCGAGCTTGCCGCTGCCCTTGTAGGACGGTGCATCGAAGCGCGGCGAGAGGTCCAGATCGGACTCGCGCCCGGGCTTGGCCAGGTGCTGGGCGGGCAGCTCGACCGGCTGCTCGCGCGCGCCGGCCTGGACGGGGGGGTTGGGGTGGTCGCTCATGGCCGCTGCCCGGCAGGCGGCGTGCCGCGAGGCCCCGCCGTTCAGGCCTTGCTGTCGAGCGGCGCGGGTGCTGACGTGGGCGCGGACTCGGCCTGGTACTGGCGCAGCCGGTTGTAGATCGTCTTCAGGCTCACGCCCAGCACCGCCGCGGCGGCTTCCTTGTTGAAGTGCACATGCTCCAGCGTGGCCATCATCAGCATGCGCTCGGCATCGGCCATGGTCGTGCCGATGGGGACTTCGATGCAGGGCACGCCGTCGTCGGCCTGGCCCGGCACGGCGCCGCGCGCCGGCGGCGTGGCGGGCTGCGCCGCGGGTGCGGC
>JANOBX010000009.1:0-2435 GCA_031411875.1 Burkholderiales bacterium
CTGCGCGCGCTCAGCGCCCAGGTGTGGGTGACCGAGATCGACCCCATCAACGCGCTGCAGGCCGCGATGGAAGGCTACAAGGTCGTGACCATGGAGTACGCCGCCGACAAGGCCGACATCTTCGTGTCGGCCACCGGCAACCTCAGCGTCATCACGCGCAAGCACATGGAGGCCATGAAGGACCAGGCCATCGTCTGCAACATCGGCCACTTCGACAACGAGATCGACGTCGCTGCGCTGGCCGACTGCACCTGGGACGAGATCAAGCCCCAGGTCGACCACGTGGTCTTCCCCGACGGCAAGCGCATCATCATGCTGGCCAAGGGCCGCCTGGTGAACCTGGGCTGCGGCACCGGCCACCCGAGCTTCGTGATGAGCTCGTCCTTCGCCAACCAGACGATCGCGCAGATCGAGCTGTTCACGCGGCCCGAGGCGTATGAGTCGGGCAAGGTCTACGTGCTGCCCAAGCACCTGGACGAGAAGGTCGCGCGCCTGCACCTGAAGAAGGTCGGCGCCATGCTGACCGAGCTGAGCGACGCGCAGGCGGCGTACATCGGTGTCAGCAAGGCCGGCCCGTACAAGGCCGACACGTACCGGTATTGAGCCCCCGGGCACGCTGGCGCCCGCCAGCGGCCCGGCGGAGCCGGTTCCGCGGCTTCTGCTCGAGTTCGGCCCGGCGCTTTGCGCTGGGCCACGTCCTTGAATTGCATCCGAAATGGATCCAAAATGGAGCTGGCTCTCCATTGTGGAGGCGCTTTTCCTGGAGGCGACCTTGAGTGTCAATCTATCGATCAAAGGCGTGCCCGACAGCACGGCGCAAAAACTGCGTCTGCGGGCCGAGCGCAACCACCGCTCGCTGCAGGGTGAGCTGATGGCGATCGTGGAAGCGGCTGCGGACGCACCGCCCGCCGACGCGGCGGCGGTCCGGCCGGGCGACGGTGGCCGCAGTTGGGTGCAGGGCCACAAGACCCTCGAACAGCTCGTGGCCGAGCGCGATGCCGCGGGCTGGAAGCCGCATCCCGCGCTGGCACGCGCACCGCTGGCGGTGGACATCGTGCGCGCCGACCGCGACAGCCGATGAAGCGCAGCCCGCCGCCGGCGCCGCGGGTGCTGTACGTGGCCGAGGCGCCTGCGCTGTGGGCTGAACCACCGCCGGTGGTGGTGGACTGCAGCGTGATGGGCGCCATCCTGTGGGCCGAACCGGCCGCCGGCGACGCCATGGCCCAGCTGGCCGGACGCAGCCTGCACGCACCGGCGCTGCTGCTCTGCGAACTGGCCAACGTGGCCCGCAACAAGTGTCGCTCCGGCGTGCCGCTGGCCGATGCCCGGGCCGGTCTGGAAGCCTTTGCACAGCAACAGATGGTGTTGCACGAGGCCGAGCTGTGCACCCTGTTCGACCTGGCGCACCGACATGCACTGACGGCCTACGACTCGGCCTACCTGGCGCTGGCGCTGAAGCTGCATGCGCCGCTCATCACCTTCGACCACAAGCTGGCCAGTGCCGCCAAGGCTTTGGGTCCGGCCGGCTGAGCCCGACACGCCCGATCAGCCCGCTCCGCACGATCCGACACCTCGAACCCCTCTTCCAGCCGCGTTGCCGGCGAACACACCATGACCCACGTCCCCATCAGCTTCGAATTTTTCCCGCCCAACACCCCCGTCGGCAGCGAGAAGCTGAAGACCGTGGTGCAGGACCTCTCGGCGGTGAAGCCCGAGTTCTTCAGCGTCACCTACGGCGCCGGCGGCGCCACGCGCGACAAGACGCTGGCCACCGTGAAGGACATCGCCGCGATGGGCTTCGAGGCCGCGCCGCACCTGTCCTGCGTGGGCAGCACCGCGGCAGGCATCTCCGAGATCCTGGACACCTACCGCGCGCAGGGCATCCAGCGCCTGGTGGCGCTGCGCGGCGACCTGCCCAGCGGCACCGCGGTGGCCGGTGAGTTCCGCTATGCCAGCGATCTGGTGGCGTTCATCCGCAAGACGCAGGGCCCCGACTGGTTCATCGAGGTCGCGGCCTACCCGGAATACCACCCGCAGCAGCGCTATGCGAAGAAGGACCTGGAGCACTTCGCGGCCAAGGTCAAGGCCGGGGCCAACTCGGCCATCACGCTGTTCTTCTTCAACCCCGATGCGTACTTCCACTTCGTCGACGAGGTGCGTGCGATGGGCGTCGACGTGCCCATCGTGCCGGGCATCATGCCGTTCCACAGCTACGCCAAGATCGCGCAGTTCGCAGCCCGCGACGGCATCGAGATTCCACGCTGGGTGGCGCTGAAGATGGAAGGTTATCTGGACGACTCGGCTTCGATCCGCGCTTTTGGAATCGACGTGGTGGCGCGCTTGTGCGAGCGGCTGGTGGCCGGTGGCGCGCCAGGCATCCACTTCTACACGCTGAACCAGAGCGCGTTGTCGCTGGAAGTCTGCAAACGATTGGG
>JANOBX010000010.1:0-58525 GCA_031411875.1 Burkholderiales bacterium
CGGTGTCCGGTTGCCGGCACCGCGCTGTTTTTCGTCGCCGGCGTGACCCTTTCCGTCCGATGGATCTCTCCTTCTTCGTGATCTCGCTGCTCAACGGCTTGTCCGGTGGGCTGCTGCTGTTCATGCTGGCGTCGGGGCTGACACTGATCTTCAGCATGATGGGGGTCCTGAACTTCGCCCACGCCAGCTTCTACATGGTCGGTGCCTACCTGGCGTACACCATCACCCAGGCTTTCGGTTTCTGGGTCGGCCTCGTGTTCGCGCCGCCCATCGTCGGGGTCATGGGCGCACTGTTCGAGCGGTTTGCGCTGCGCCGGGTGCACAAGTTCGGCCATGTGCCCGAACTGCTGATCACCTTCGGCCTGAGCTACATCATCCTGGAACTGGTGCAGCTCGTCTGGGGCCGGCAGGCCCTGAACTTCCTGCCGCCGGAGTCGCTGCGTGGGCCCTTGTTCACCATCGTCGAACTGCCCACGTCGCTGGGCTTCGAGTGGGGCCCGCCGCCCGACATCTGCAAGACGACGGCCGGCGCGGTGTGCACCCAGTTCCCGGCTTTCCGTGCCTTCGGCATGGCCGTGGCCGTGCTGATGCTGGTGGCGGTGTGGCTGCTGCTGACGCGCACGCGCATCGGCCTGGTGATCCAGGCCGCGCTGACGCACCCCGACGCGGTCGAGGCCCTGGGCCACAACGTGCCGCGTGTGTTGATGCTGGTGTTCGGCGGCGGCACCGCGCTGGCCGCGCTGGCCGGCGTGATCGGCGGTGCGCTGCGCGTCACCGAGCCTTCGATGGCGCTGGCGGTGGGCGCGGTGGTGTTCGCCGTCATCGTCATCGGCGGCATGGGCTCGCTGGCCGGGGCCTTCGTGGCGTCGGTGGCGCTCGGGGTGATCGAGAGCTTCGCGGTGGGCAGTGACCGCAGCTTCAGCGACTTCCTGGGCTGGCTGGGCATGCAGGTCACACCGGACTCGTTCGGCTACGCGCTGTGGAGCGTGAAGATCAGCCAGGTTGCAGCGATCATTCCTTACCTGCTGCTGGTGCTGATCCTGATCTTCAGGCCCAAGGGCCTGTTCGGCACGCGGGAGGGCTGATGGCTGCCCACCCTGCTTCGGCGCGCTACCGCTTCAAGCCCTACAACGTCGGCCGCTGGTTCATCTGGGGCGGCTACGCGCTGCTCTTCGCCGTGGCCCCGCTGCTGTGGACGAGCAGCCTGTCGCTGACGATGCTCTCGCAGATCGGCATCGCCATCATCGCCTGCCTGGCCTTCAACATGCTGCTCGGGCAGGGCGGCATGCTCAGCTTCGGGCATGCGGTCTATTCCGGTCTGGGCTCGTTCTTCGCGATCCACACCCTGAACATGGTGAGCGCCGGCACGCTGCCGCTGCCGGTGAGCCTGATCCCCTTGGTCGGCGGGCTTTCGGGCATGGCGGTGGCGGCACTGCTGGGTTACGTGACGACGAAGAAGGCCGGCACGCCCTTTGCCATGATCACGCTGGGCGTGGGCGAACTGGTCTGGGCGATGTCGCTCATGTTCCCGGGCTTTTTCGGCGGCGAAGGCGGCATCAGCGGCAACCGGGTCGCGGGCCAGCCTTTCATGGGCAGCACCTACGGGCCGCAGATCCAGCTGTACTACCTGATCGCGATCTACACCTTCGTCTGCACCGCGGCCATGTTCGCGTTCACGCGCACGCCGCTGGGCCGCATGCTGAACGCCGTGCGCGACAACCCCGAGCGCGTGGAGTTCGTAGGCTACAACACTCAGATCGTGCGCTACACGGCCTTCATGGCCAGCGGCTTCTTCATGGGCATCTCGGGTGGCCTGGCGGCGCTGAACTTCGAGATCGTCACGGCCGAGGTCGTCAATGCCGCGCGCAGCGGGGCCTTCCTGCTGTTCACTTTCCTGGGTGGTGCGGTGTTCTTCTTCGGCCCGATCATCGGTGCGGTGCTGATGGTGCTGGCGCTGGTGCTGCTGAGCGAGCTGACGCAGGCCTGGCTGCTGTACCTGGGCGTGATCTTCACCTTCATGGTGATGTTCGCGCCGGGGGGCGTGAGCAGCCTGATCATGATGAACCTGCGGGTGGCCTCGTTCGGCAAGCTGCGGCAGCTCTGGGGCAGCTACCTGGCCCTGGCCGGCACGGCCTTCGGCATGCTGGCAGGCGCGGGGGCGATGATCGAGATGGTCTACCACCTGCAGCTCAACGAAGCGCTGGGGCCCGAACTGAAATTCATGGGCGCTCACCTGAACGCCAAGGGCCTGGACAGCTGGTTCGGCGCGGCCTTCGTGCTGGTGGTCAGCGCCGCCCTGTTCGAACTGGTGCGGCGGCACTTCGCGGTGCAGTGGGGCGCGGTGCAGGAAGACATCGAAAAAGAGATCAAGCGCCGCGAGGCCCTGGCATGACGAGCAGCGAATACGCCATCGAACTGCGCGACGTGCGCAAGAGCTTCGGCCGCACCGAGATCATCCGCGGCGCGAGCCTGGCCGTGAAGCCGGGCGAACGGGTGGCCATCATCGGCCCGAACGGCGCCGGCAAGAGCACCTTGTTTAACCTGATCAGCGGCCGGTTCGGCAGCACCAGCGGCGACATCCTGCTCAACGGCCGCAAGATCGACGGCATGAAGCCCTACGAGATCAACCGTGCCGGGCTGGCGCGCAGCTTCCAGGTCAGCAACCTGTTCATGCGCTTGTCGGTGTTCGAGAACCTGCGCTGCGCGGTGCTCTGGAGCATGGGCTACAAGTACGCGTTCTGGCGCTTCCTGGCCGATGCCCGTGACGCCAACGACCGCGCCGAACAGGTGCTGGACATGATCAAGCTGCACAAGCGGCGCGACGTGCAGGCCATGAACCAGACCTACGCCGAGCAGCGCGCGCTCGAGAACGGCATCACCCTCGCCGGCGGAGCCAGCGAAGAGCGTTTGGACGAACCAACCGCCGGCATGAGCAAGAGCGAAACCGCCCGCTTCGTCAACCTGATCCGCGAGGTCACCGTGGGCAAGACGCTGCTGACCGTCGAGCACGACATGGGCGTGGTCTTCGGGCTGGCCGACAAGATCGCGGTGCTGGTCTACGGCGAGGTCATCGCCTTCGACACCCCCGACCTGGTCCGCGCGAATGCCCGCGTGCAGGAAGCCTATCTGGGGTCGACCCTGGCCGACGCGCAGGCCGCCGAGGCCGGACACTGAAGGCGTGCAGACGATGCTGAATCTGCAGAACCTGCATGCCTACTACGGCAAGAGCCATGTGCTGCATGGCGTGAACTTCGAGGTGCGTGCCGGCGAGATCGTGGCCCTGCTGGGGCGCAACGGCTCGGGCCGCAGTACCACCGTCAAGGCCATCATGGGCCTCGTCGATTGCACCGGCGCCGTGCGCTGGAAAGACCGCGACCTGCTCGGCAGCAAGGCCTTCGAGATCGCCCACGCCGGCATCGGCTACGTGCCCGAGAACCGCGACATCTTCCCCACCCTGACCGTGCACCAGAACCTGCTGCTGGGCCAGAAGAGCGGCGCGAAGAACAGCCGCTGGGGCTTCGACGACATGTACAAGCTGTTCCCGCGCCTGAAGGAGCGTCAGCACACCGAAGCAGGGGTGCTGAGCGGCGGCGAACAGCAGATGTTGACCTTGTGCCGCACCCTGATGGGCGACCCCGAGCTCATCATGATCGACGAGCCCACCGAGGGCCTGGCGCCCAAGATCGTCGAGCTGGTGGCCGAATACCTGCGTGAACTTCGCAGGCGTAGCATCAGCGTGCTGCTGGTCGAGCAGAAGCTGACGATCGCGCTCGAGGTGGCCGACCGCTGCCTGGTGATGGGCCACGGCCAGATCGTCTTCGAAGGCACGCCGGCCGAGCTTCGCGCCAACAGTTACGTCCGCAAGGAGTGGTTGGAAGTCTAGGCAGCACCGAGGCACCCGCCTCAAGAGTCCATGCAGCGCGCCGATATGCCGACGATGAGCAAGCTTCCGAGCGGAGGTCCATCCCAGCGCGTCCTGTCGGCGCCGCCGCGCGAGCATGTGCTCGTCGTCGACGACGACCCGTCCAACCTGTTCGTGCTGGGCGAATTGCTGGAGCCCCTTCACGCCGTGCGTTTTGCCCGCTCCGGCGAGCAGGCGCTGGCGCTGGCAGCCTCTCATCCGCAGCCCGGCCTGGTGCTGCTCGACGTGATGATGCCCGGCATCGACGGCTACGAGGTCATCCGGCGGCTGCGCCAGGATCCGGCCACATCGAACATTCCCGTCATCTTCGTCACCGCCAAGGAATCGTTCGAGGACGAGGAACTCGGCCTGAGGCTGGGCGCGGTGGACTACGTCGTCAAGCCGATCAACCCGGTCGTGCTGCTGGCGCGCGTGGCCACGCATCTGGAGCTCAAGCGCAGCCGCGACGTGCTGGCCGCGCGCAACCTCAGCCTGGAGGCCGAGGTGGCGCGTCGCACGTCCCACATCGAACTCGTTCAACAGGTGTCGGTGCGGGCCCTGGCTTCGTTGGGAGAAGCGCGCGACAACGAAACCGGCCACCACATCCGGCGCACCCAGCTGTACATCCAGGTGCTGGGCGAACACCTGCAGTCGCATGAGCGCTTTGCCGCGCAATTGGCGCCACGCCGCCTGGCCCTGATCGTCAATGCCGCCCCGTTGCACGACATCGGCAAGATCGGCATCCGCGACGAGATCCTGCTCAAGCCCGGGCGACTCACGCCCGAGGAATTCGAGATCATGAAGACCCACGCGGCCATCGGTGGCGAAGCCATCGACCGCGCCATCCGCGAAGTCGCGGTCGACCATGGCCAGGAACTGAACGAAGCGCTCGACGCCGGCCACCTGGAACCCGGGGCCGGCCCGCTGGACTTCCTGCTCGTGGCGCGCGAGATCGCGCTGGGGCACCACGAGAAGTGGGACGGCAGCGGCTACCCGGCCGGCCTGGCAGGCGAGGCCATTCCCGCCGCCGCCCGCCTCATGGCCTTGGCCGACGTGTTCGACGCGCTCGTCAGCCGGCGGGTCTACAAGGCGCCGATGCCCCTGTCCGAAGTCGAACGCATCATCCGCGAAGGCCGCGGGCATCACTTCGACCCCGACATGGTCGATGCCCTCTTCGCCTGCTGGGACGACTTCGTCTCGATCGCCCGGCGTCTGGCCGACCCCGACGAACCCGTGCGCTCGTGAGCCCTGCGCGCCATTTCGCCCAGCGTCGCGGCCTGGCTCGGCTGCTGGCCGCCAGCGCCGCCGCCAAGCTGCTGCCCGGCTGCCGGGCCGAAGCCGAACCGATGCGCATCGGCGCCCAGGTCTTTCCGGGTTACGAGCTGCTCTTCCTGGCGCGTGAGCTGCGTCGCCTGGACTCGCGCCGGGTTCGGTTGATCGAGATGCCGTCGGCCTCGGCCAGCCTGCGCGCGCTGGCCTCGGGCGCCATCGAGGCCGCCTGCCTGACGCTCGACGAGGTGCTGATGGCGCGCTCGCGGAATGTGCCCCTGACGGTGGTGCTGGTGTTCAACGTGTCGATGGGCGCCGACATGTTGCTGGCCCGGCCGGCCCTGCGCAGCCTGGCCGAGCTGCGCGGCCGGCGCATCGGTGTGGAACAGACCGGCGTGGGCGCGGTGATGCTCGACGCCGCACTGCGCAGCGCCGGGCTGCGGCGCGGCGACGTCCAGGTCGTGGACCTGGCAGCCGATGAACACGAGCGCGCCTATCGGGAAGGCCAGGTCGACGCCGTCGTCACCTACGCGCCCATGCGCCAGAGGTTGACCGAGGACGGGGCACAGCCGTTGTTCAGCAGCCGCGAACAGCCGGGTCTGGTGCTCGACGTGCTGGCCGTCCGCAGCGGCTTGCTGCAGGCGCACCACGGGGGCGTCGCTGCGGCCGTGAACGCGCACCTGGCGCTGCGCGACGAGTTCGGCCTTGACCCGAAGCCCTTTCTGCCGCAGCTTGCGCCTCGGCTCGGCCTGCCACCCGACGCCGTGCCCGCCGCCTTCCGCGACCTGGATTTGCCCGACCGTGCTGGCAATCGCCGCTGGCTGGGCACGCCCGAGGGACTGCAGGCCTCGGCCGAGCGGCTGCACGCGGTGATGCTTCGCTCCGACCTGGTCCAGGGCGTGTTCGAGCCAGCCGGCTTGTCGGACGAACGGTTCGTCGGGGTGGGCTGATGCACACGCCCGCCGCGCCTGGCCGGTGGCCGCTGCGGCGGTTGATGGCGGGGTGGGCCTTGTTGGTGGCGCTGGCGCTTTCCGCCGCGATCGTGCTGCAGGCCCGCCACCAGGCCGGTGCCGAGGCCTGGCGCCGAGCCCTGGCCACGGCCGCTGCCGAGGCCGCACGCATCTCGGTCGTGGCCGAGCGCCTGGTCGCCGTGGATCCTTCGGTCGTCCACGAGGTGCTGGTCCATGCCGTGTTGCAGGATGAAGTCGAACTCGCGCTGGTGACCGACCCGCGGGGCCGGGTGTTGATGTCGACACATGCTGCCGACAGGGGCCGCGCCCTGCAGGACGTGCACCCCGCAATGCACCGTATCGTGCCCCTGCAAGACACCGGCGACTCGATGCAGGTGTTCGAGGACCGTCAAGCCGGCGTGCTGCGGGTGATGCGGCCCCTGCCGTGGCCACCACCACCCGGAGAACTGCGCAGCACCGAGCGTGGCGCGCTCTGGCTGCAGCTCGACGTGGCCAGCCAGGTCGAGCGCCAGCAGCGCCAGTTCCTGCAGGCGCAGACGGGCGAGGGACTGGTGCTTCTGCTGGGGTGCCTGCTCCTGCTGCTGGGGCTGGACTACTGGGTGTTGCGCCCGCTGGTCCGCCTGCGCGAGGCCGCCGGGCGCCTGGGCGAAGGCGAGGAAGCCGCGCTGGCGTCCAGCCGCGTGCTCGAAGTCGAGGCCCTGGGGCGCGCGCTGCTGCGTGCCGGTGCCGACCTGCAGCGAACGCTCCAGCGCCTGCGTGAAAGCGAGCAAGGTTTCAGGGCCCTGGCCGAATCCGCGCCAGACGCGATCGTCACGCTCGACGCCGAAGGCCGCATCGATCAGTTCAACCAGGCGGCCGAGCGCCTGTTCGGCTACACCGCCGAAGAGCTGCTGGGCCAGTCGCTGGCGCCATTGCTGCCCCTGGGGGCCGAGCTGGCGCATGCCCGGCACGTGCGCGAGTTCGGTGACGAACACGAAGGCACCGCGCGGCGCATGAAGGCCGGCCGACAGGTTCTCGGGCGCCACCGCGACGGCCGCGCGCTGCATCTGGAAGTGGGCATTTCGCGCAGCCGCCTAGGCGATGCGATGCAGTTCACGGCGATGCTCCGCGACGTGTCCGACCGCGTGGCGGTGGAGTCGGAACTCGATTCCTACCGGCGTAGCCTGGAAGAACTGGTCAAGCGTCGCACGGCCGAGCTCATGCTGGAGCGCGATCGCTCGCAGGCCGCGACACGGGCCAAGAATGAGTTCCTGGCACGCATCGGCCACGAGGTGCGCACGCCGATGAACACCGTGCTGGGCATGGCCCATCTGCTGCGACAGGAGCAGGACGGGCCGCAGGCGACGCGCGTCCTGGCGCTGGACAGCGCGGCGCGGCAGCTCAATGCCCTGCTCGAGGACATCCTCGACTTCACGCGGCTCGAAGCCGGGCAACTGGCCCTGACGCCAGCCCCGAACGCGCTGCGTCCGATGCTTGCGGCCGTGGTGCAGGGCATCTCGCCGGTGCGTCTGCGAACCAGCGCCGAACTCGTGCTGTGGATCGACGCCGAGGCGCCGGGCGAGGTGCTGGTCGACGGCCTGCGCCTGCGGCAGGTGCTGGGCCATCTGCTGGACAACGCCTTGAAGTTCACCCAGAGCGGCCATGTCACGCTCCGCGTGACCACCGTGGCCGGCGCGCCTGCCGGGATGGCCGACCTGCGGTTCGAAGTCAGCGACAGCGGAATCGGCATGCCCGCCGGGCTGGTGGAACAGTTGTTCGAGCCTTTCGAGCAGGGCGATGGAGGCGACAACCGTGCCTTCGGTGGCGCCGGGCTGGGCCTCGTCATCTGCCACAGGCTGCTGACCTTGATGGGCGCCGGGCTGCTGGCGCAGAGCCAGCCGGGGCGAGGCAGCCGCTTCGGCTTCACGCTGCGCTGTGGGCTGCCGCAAGACGGTGTTCCGGCGCCGGGGCCGGGCGCCGCCTCGGGTGCCGGGCCGGATCTGCCAGCCCTGGCGCTGGGCCGCGGCCGCGCCCTCGTCGTCGACGCGCTGCCCGAAGCGCGTGCCGCGCAGGCCGAGGCGATGCGCGTGCTCGGGTTCGTCACCGACACCGCCGACGACGAGGTGGCCGGCCTGCGCATGCTGCGCGCTGCGGCCCAGCGTGGCGAGCCCGTGGACTGGGTGCTCGTGGGCGCGCGCCAGGCCGGCGCAAGGATGTCGATGCCCGCCGATGCGCGTGCACAAGGGCTGGAGCCGGCGCCGCGCTGGCTCCTGGCCCTGCCCTCGGCGGCTACGCTGCCGCTGGCCGATGTGTTGCGGGCCGGGTTCGCCGGTCTGCTCGACAAGCCCGTCCTGGTGGAGGCCCTGGCCGAGCGCCTGCAGGCCGAGTCGCAAGCCATGACCGCAGCGGCGGCCCCGGGTGCCTCGCTGCGGCCGATGGCCGATGCCCCGGCACAGCGGCTGGGCGCCGAAGGCCCTGCCTTGCCCGACGGCCTGGAGCCGCTGGCCGACGTCGCCGGAATCGACCTCGGCCGAGGCTTGCGCTCGGTGCGCGGCGATGCTGCGGTGTACCGCCGGCTGCTGCACAGCTTCATCGGTTTTCACCGACCCGATGGCGCACGCCTGCGTGAAGCGGCGCGGGCCGGCGACTTCGCCGCCCTGCGTGAACGCGCGCATTCCTTGAAGTCGGCGTCGGGCTCGATCGGCGCGCTGCGCGTGCAGGCGCTGGCGCAGGGGCTCGCGCAGCACCCCGGCCCGATCGACGGCGCGGCGCTGGCCATTGCCGGCGAACTGGCCGCCGAGCTGCAGTCCCTGATCGACCTGCTCGAGCAGCGCCTGGAGACGCCACCTGCCACGCCGGCTGCGGCCCATTCCGCTGCCACGCCCGCCCCGGCCGTTCAAGGTACGGCCCGGCAGCAGCGCCAGACCCTGCGCGACCACCTGCAGGGGCGCGACATGGCCGCGCTGCGCTGGCTGCAGACCGTGAGCGACGACCAGATCCTGGCCATGGGTCTGCCCGCAGCGCCCTTGCGCGAGTGCGTAATGGCCTTCGACTACGACGGTGCCCTGCGTCTGTTGTCGGCGGCAGACCTGGCTGAGGGCGCCTGAATGGGTGGCTCTCGCGCATCGGGCCGGGGCCTGGCAGCTGTCACAGTACGTGGTGATCTCGCGGTATGCATCGGCGCGAGCCCCTGGCCGTCGTTCGAATGAACACATGCTCCACGCCACCAGCCCCTTGAACCCGCCGGTCGTCGAAGACGATGCCGCCCTGCCATTGGCCCGCGAACGCCTGCGCGTGCTGCTGCAGACCACGATGCCTTCGGTGTCGGCGTCGACGCTGGCGGCACTGGTGGTGCTGTTCCTGCTGGTGCCCGACGGCGGGTTTTCGGCTGTGACGGTGGGCTGGTGCGTCGTGCTGCTGGCCACCCTGGGCGTGCGGCTGGCCATGCGCGGCGCTCGGACGCTTCAAGCCGGACACGAGGGCCTCCCGGGCTCCGTCGACGCCACGAGAGCCGTTGAAGCGGAATTGAAGCGGCAGCATCTCGCCTTCGGATTGCATGGTCTGGCCTGGGCCGGCCTGCTGCCGGTGCTGATGCTGGTTCCGCAGCCCGAGGCGGCCACCGGGGTGTTGTTCATCTGGACGGCGATGGTGGGCGGCGCGTTCGTCACCTGTGCCTACGACCTGCGGGCCGCAAGCTTCTTTGCATGGCCCGCCGGGTTGGCCCTGGCGGCAGCGATGCTGGGCGCCATCGGGCCGCCGCTGCCGAGCCTGGCGGCAGGCGCGGCGGTGTTCGTGCTGATCACGATCCTGGCCGGCCGGCGCGCGGCGCGGCAGTTCGAGGCCGAGCTGCGCGCCGGCGTGGCCGGCCGTGCGCGCTATGCCGACGCCCAGCGTCATGCCGAAGACGCCGAAGACGCGCGGCGTGAACTGGCGCAGCGCAATGCGCTGATGCAGCAGCTGCTGCAGGGCACCTCGCAAGGCTACTGGTTCATCGACGTCGAAGGCCGCACCCTCGACGTCAACCCTGCCATGTGCGAAATGCTGGGCCGCAGCCGTGAGGAACTGCTGGGCCTGGGGGCGCTGGACGTCTTCAGCGGAGCCGCCCGCGAGCGCCTGCTGCACGAGCTGGCATTGCGCCGCCAGGGCAAGCGCGGTTCTTACGAGATGACCATCGACCGCCCCGACGGGAGCGTGCGTCACGCGGTCAACCAGGCCACACCCATCGTCAGCGACGAGGGCTGCCACATCGGGTCGATCGGGCTGTGGACCGATGTCACCGAGCTGAAGGCGCTGGAGCGGGGCCTGCGCACCTACGAACGCGTGGCGAACTCCGTCGACGACATGGTGTCGATGATCGGGCCCGATGGCTGCTACCGGCTGGTCAACGACGCCTGGTGCCGGGCACTCGGGCGCACGCGTGAAGAGGCCATCGGCCAGCCGGCGCGCCAGCTCATGCAGGGCTTGTCGACAGAGCTTCGCTGGACGGCTTTCGAGGCCTGCCAGCGCGAGGGCCGCCCGGGCGTCGTGACCATGCCGGTACGGCTGCCCGATGGGCGCGACGCAGTGCTGCAGACCCAGTTCTTCCCGTATCGCGACGAAGGCGAGGGAGACGGCAGCGTCATCCTGGTGTCGCGCGACATCAGCCACCGTGAACAAGATCGTGCCGCAGCCGAGGTCGCAGCCGAATCCTTGCGCGGGGTGCTCGACGCCACCGGCGACGCGATCTACGCCACCGAACCCGACAACCGGGCCGAGCCCGTGCGGTTCGCCAACCAGCAGTTGCTGGACCTCCTGGGCATCCGCGACCGGCATCCGCACGAACTGCGTGCCGCCGATCTGCGGCTGGCTTCAGCAGCCCTGTATGCCGACCCCGAGGTCGAGCAGCGCCAGGCGGCCGCCATCGTCGCCAGCGGCCAGCGCCACGAAGGGCTGGTGCGGCTGCGCGACGGCCGTGTCGTCTACCGCCGCTTCGAACCGGTCAACGTGGCCGGGCGCCGGTTGCGCGTGTGGAGTTTCCGCGACGTCACGGCCGAGCAGCGCGCGATGTCGATGCTGCACGACCGTGAGGCTCAGCAGCGCGCGTTGCTCGACGCCTTCCCGGGCTTCATTTCCTGCTTCGACCGCCAGCTGCGCTACACCTATGTGAACGAACCGCTGGCGCGGCTGGCCCGCCGCCCGGCCTGCGAGCTGGTGGGGCGGCATGTCAGCGAGGTCATCGGAAGGCGACGCGCCGCGGCGTTCGAAGAGACGATGACACAGGTGCTGGCGGGCCGCACGATGAGCATCGAGCGCGAGTACACGGGGCCCGATGGCGCCATCACCGTGCAGATGACGCTGGCTGCCGGCACCCACCCGCGCACCGGCGACCCGGTGCTCTACGCCTTCGGCGCCGACATCTCCGAGCTCAAGCGTGCCGAGCAGCGGCTGCGCGCCGGCGAAAGGGAGCTGCGGGCCCTGCTTGAAGCCTTCCCCGGCCACATCTCCAGCGTCGACCCCGACGGGCGCTATACCTACATGGACGCTGCGCTGGCGGGCATGCTCGGGCGTCGCGCCGACGAAGTGCCCGGGCTGCGCATGGCCGACGTGCTGGGGCCGGATCGGGCACGCCGCATCGAGCTCGAGCACGAGCAGGTGCGCCAGGGCAGGGCGCTGGAGGTCGAACGCAGCTATGCCGACAGCCGGGGTGGCCAGGTCGACCTGGCCGTGCGCCATGTCGCCGGCCCGCCCGGAACCGACGGCCGGCGTGTCGTCTACACCTTCAGCGTCGACATCACCGCGCGCAAGCGTGCCGAACAGGCGCTCGCGGCCGCGCGCGACGAGGCCGACCGGGCAAACCGGGCCAAGTCGCAGTTCCTGTCGCACATGTCCCACGAACTGCGCACGCCGATGAACGCGGTGGTCGGCTTCGTGCAGCTGCTCATGCGCGACCAACGCCCGCCGCTGGCCCCGCACCAGCAAGGTTATGCGCAGCAGATCCAGCGCGGCGCGCAGCACCTGCTGGAGCTGATCAACGAAGTCCTGGATCTCGGCCGCATCGAGGCCGGTGGCCTGGCCGTCGAGCTGCAGCCGGTGCCAGCCGCCGAGCTCGTGAGCGAGTGCCTGGCCCTGGTGCAGGAGTCGGCCCGCAGCCACGGCGTGATGTTGTTGCCGGTGCTGACGCCCGTGCTGCCGCACGGCGTCGCGGACCCTTCCGTGGTGACCGCCGACCGCACGCGGCTGCGGCAGGTCCTGTTGAACCTGTTGTCCAACGCCATCAAGTACAACCGCGCCGGCGGCGAGGTTCAGGTCAGGCTGGCACGCGAGGCGGCCGACATCGTGATCGAGGTGCGCGACAGCGGCCCGGGCATCCCGCCCGAAGCCCAGCAGCGGCTGTTCGTGCCTTTCGAACGACTGGGTGCCGAACTCGGCAAGGTCGAAGGCACCGGCATCGGCCTGGCACTCAGCCGCCGTCTGGTCGAGGCGATGCAGGGGCGCCTGGACGTCGACAGCCGGGTTGGCGAGGGCAGTGTCTTCCGCCTGAGCCTGCCCGCGCCGCCCCATGCTGCTGCAGTGCCGGCTGCGGCTGCGACGTCGGACAGCAAGGCGCCGGCTGGAGCAGCCACGCCGGGCGGGGCGGGCATCGTCACCGCCCTGCGCGAGGTGCTCTACATCGACGACAACGAGGTCAACCTGGAACTCGTGGAAGTGGTGCTGGCGCAGCTGTCGAGCGTGCGCCTGCGCACCGCCAGCCGGCCCGAGGATGGCCTGGCGATGGCGCAGCACGAGCCTCCGCACCTGGTGCTGCTGGACCTGCACATGCCGGTGCTCAGCGGGTACGAGGTTCTCGCCCTGCTGAGGGCCCACCCGGCGACGGCTGCCGTCCCGGTGGTGGCCGTGAGCGCAGACGCCACGCCCTACGACCTGGAGGCCGCTCGTGCGGCCGGCTTTGCCGCCTACGTGACCAAGCCGCTGGACGTGGACGAACTGATCGCCACCGTGCTGCGCCTGTCGCAGCCGGGACAAAACCCCGCCCTGGGCGCGACCTAGAATCGAACGATCGTTCTAATCGTTGAAGACGGGGGTTTCGCATGGGCGCCAAGTACGAGCTGCGGGGCCAGGTGGCCTTGATCACCCTGGACAACCCGCCGGTCAACGGTCTGGGCTACGACACACGCACCGGCATCGCGGCCGGTGTCGAACAGGCGGTGGCCGACGCGGGCGTCGTGGCCATTGTGCTCACGGGCAGCGGCCGGGCGTTTTCCGGCGGTGCCGACATCAAGGAATTCGGCAGCCCCCGGGCGATCGCCGAACCCAACCTGCTCAGCCTGATCAAGCTGCTCGAGGATTGCGCGAAGCCGGTGGTCGCGGCCATCAACGGCGTGTGCATGGGCGGCGGGCTGGAACTGGCGCTGGGCTGCCATTGGCGCGTGGCGGCCGCGGGCGTGGACGTGGCCCTGCCCGAAGTGAAGATCGGTCTCATTCCCGGCGCTGGCGGCACGCAGAGACTGCCGCGCGTGCTGGGGGTGGAGACCGCGTTGAACATCATCGTCAGCGGCAACCCGGTCAAGAGCGACCTGCTGGCCAGCCAGCCGGGCCAGCGCCTCTTCGACCAGATCGTGCCTGCGGACCAGAGCGTGGTCGACGCCGCCTGTGCGCTGGCAAGGGCCAAAGCCGGCGAGCCGCGGGTGCGCGTGCGCGACCTGAAGCTGAGCCACCCCAACGCCGACGGCTACTTCCAGTTCGCCCGCAACACCGTCAAGGCGATGTCGAAGAATTTCCCGGCGCCCGCCAAGTGCGTGGACGCGGTCGAGATGGCCTTGAAGCTTCCCTTCGACCAGGGCATGGCCTACGAGCGCGAAACCTTCATCGCGCTGATGACGACTCCCGAGTGCAAGGCGCTGCGCCATGCGTTCTTCGGTGAACGCGCTGCCAGCAAGATCGCCGACGTGCCCGAGGACACGCCGCAACGCACCATTGCCCAGGTCGCAGTCATCGGCGCCGGCACCATGGGCGGCGGCATCAGCATGAACTTCCTCAATGCCGGCATCCCGGTGACGATCCTGGAAACCAAGCAGGAGGCGCTGGACCGCGGGGTGGCCACCATCCGCCGGAACTACGAAGCCCAGGTGAAGAAGGGCAAGCTCAAGCAGGACAAGCTCGACGCGCGCATGGCGCTGTTGCGCACCACCCTGAACTACGCCGACATCGCCAGCGCCCACCTGGTGATCGAGGCCGTGTTCGAGGAGATGGGCGTGAAGGAAGCCGTCTTCAAGACGCTCGACGAAGTGATGAAGCCCGGGGCCATCCTGGCCAGCAACACCAGCACGCTCGACGTCGACCAGATCGCCGCTTTCACGCGTCGCCCCCAGGACGTGGTGGGCCTGCACTTCTTCAGCCCGGCCAACGTGATGAAGCTGCTGGAAGTGGTGCGCGGCCAGGCCACGGCCAAGGACGTGCTGGCCACGGTGATGGCCACCGCGAAGAAGATCAAGAAGACCGCGGTCGTCAGCGGGGTTTGCGACGGCTTCATCGGCAACCGCATGATCGAGCAGTACAGCCGCCAGGCTGGCTTCCTGCTCGAAGAAGGCTGCACCCCGGCGCAGGTGGACAAGGCCGCCGAGAAGTTCGGCTTTGCGATGGGCCCGTTCCGCATGGGCGACCTCGCCGGCAACGACATCGGCTGGGCCATCCGCAAGCGCCGCTACGTCGAAAAGCCGCACATGCGTTACAGCAAGACCGCCGACCTGCTGTGCGAGATGGGCCGTTATGGCCAGAAGACGGGCGCCGGCTGGTACGACTACCAGGCCGGCAAGCGCGACGCCCTGCCGAGCGCCGCGGTCGACCAGATGATTGCCGAACACCGCGTCACCCTGGGTGTGAGCCCACGCCGGATCAGCGACGACGAGATCGTGCACCGGCTGGTCTATGCGCTGGTCAACGAAGGCGCGAAGATCCTGGAAGAAGGCATCGCCGGCAAGGCCAGCGACATCGACATGGTCTACCTCACCGGCTACGGCTTCCCGCTGCACCGCGGCGGACCGATGTGCTACGCCGACACCCAGGGTCTCTTCAACGTCCTGCAGACGATGAAGAAGTTCGCCGCCAACCCGCTGGACGACGCGTCGTTCTGGCAGCCTGCGCCGCTGCTGGCGCGGCTGGCGGCCGAAGGCAAGACTTTCACCTGAAGGAAGCACGATGCAAGCCCGGGCAAGTTTCACGCGCATGGAAGACAGCACCCAGGACGACTGGCGTGTCATCGGGGCCGAGGTCATGGCCTCGGCACGCAGCCTGCCCGACCGCGTGCTGGCACACCTGAAGCTGCTGGACGGCGACCACGGAGGCTTCCCCATCGACCGCTACCAGCACAGCCTGCAGACCGCCACGCGCGCGCTGAAGGACGGCCGGGACGAGGAATACGTGGTCTGCGCGCTGCTGCACGACATCGGTGACACGCTGGGCAGCTACAACCACTTCGACATCGCGGCGGCCATCCTCAAGCCCTTCGTGAGCGAGGCCAACCACTGGATGGTGGAGCACCACGGCATCTTCCAGGGCTACTACTTTTTCCACCACGTGGGCCTGGACCGAAACCTGTGCGAGCAGTTTCGCGGCCACGAGCACTTCGCGCGCACCGAAGAGTTCTGCGCGCTCTACGACAACGCCGCCTTCGACGCGGCGGCGCCCACCCTGCCCATCGAGGAGTTCGAGCCGATGCTGCGACGCGTGTTCGCCCAGCCGAAGAACAGCCTCTACAAGTCGGCCTCGGTGCTCCAGCCCGCGGCCTGAACCCAGCCCACCTTTTCCAGGAGCCACCCATGACCGCAGCCGTCATCGTTTCCACCGCCCGCACGCCCCTGGCCAAGAGCTGGAAGGGTGCCTTCAACATGACCCATGGCGCGACCCTGGGCGGGCACGCCGTGAAGTCGGCCTTGGAACGTGCCGGCATCGAAGGCGCGGAAGTCGATGACGTGATCATGGGTTGCGCCACGCCAGAAGGCGCCACCGGCAGCAACATCGCGCGCCAGATCGCCCTGCGCGCCGGACTGCCCATCACCACCAGCGGCATGACCGTCAACCGCTTCTGCAGCAGCGGCCTGCAGACCATCGCGCTGGCCGCACAGCGCATCGTCGCGGGCGAGGGCGACATCTACGTGGGCGGCGGCGTCGAGAGCATCAGCTGTGTTCAGAACGAGGCCAACACCCACATGCTGCACGACAGCTGGCTGAAGCAGCACAAGCCCGAGATTTACTGGAACATGCTGCAGACCGCCGAACAGGTGGCCAAGCGCTACGGCATCGGCCGCGACCGCATGGACCACTATGGCGCCGGCAGCCAGCAGAGGGCCACGGCGGCACTCGAAGCCGGCCTGTTCAAGGATGAGATCGCCCCCATCACCGTGACGGCCGGTGTGGCCGACGCGGTGCTGGGCCTGCGCAGCAAGGAAGTCACCATCAGCCAGGACGAAGGCATCCGCCCGGGCACCACCTACGAAGGCATCTGCAACATCCGCACGGCCATTCCGGGCGGTGTCGTCAGTGCCGGCAACGCCAGCCAGTTCAGCGACGGTGCCGGTGCCTGCGTGCTCATGCACGAAAGCCTGGCGCAGAAGAAAGGCCTGAAGCCCCTGGGCCGCTTCCTGGGCTTTGCCGTGGCTGGCTGCGAGCCCGACGAAATGGGCATCGGCCCGGTGTTCGCCGTGCCCAAGGTGCTGAAGCGCCTGGGCCTGACGGTGGCCGACATCGACCTCTGGGAACTGAACGAGGCCTTCGCCGTGCAGGTGCTGTACTGCGCCGACACCCTGGGCATTCCGATGGACCGTCTGAACGTCAACGGTGGCGCCATCGCCGTGGGCCACCCTTACGGCGTCAGCGGCCAGCGTCTGACGGGCCATGCGTTGATCGAAGGCAAGCGCCGTGGCGCCAGGCGCGTGTGCGTGACGATGTGCATCGGCGGGGGCATGGGCGCGGCCGGGGTGTTCGAAGTGCTGTGACCCGATGCGCGCCACCCTCGACTTCCTGCTCGACGACTGGCTGCAGGTCAGCCGGCTGACCGAACGCGAACGATTCGCGGATCACTCCGCCGACACCTTTGCGGCGGTGCTCGACACCTGCGAACGCATCGCCCGCGACAAGTACGCGCCTTTCAACCGCCTGGTCGACACCGAGGAGCCGCACTTAGACGGCGAGAAGGTCGTGCTGCCGTCCGCCACGCACGAAGCCTGGAAGGCCTACGCCGAATCGGGCATGCTCGCCGCGGCGCAGGACTACGCCATCGGCGGCATGCAGCTGCCCTACACGGTGGAAGCGGCGGCCAATGCCTTCTTTGCCAAGGCCAGCGTCAGCATCGGCGCGGGCATGCTCACCTCGGGCAACGCCAACCTGTTGATGGCGCACGGCAGCGCCTTGCAGCAACGGGTGTTCGCGGCCAATGAGTTTGCCGGCCGCTGGGCCGGCACGATGTGCCTGAGCGAGCCCCAGGCCGGGTCCAGCCTGTCGGACATCGCCACGCGGGCCTTGCCCGACGACGCCAACGACGCGCTGGGCCAGCGCTTCAGGCTGCATGGCAACAAGATGTGGATCTCGGCCGGCGAGCACGAGCTCACCGAAAACATCATCCACCTGGTGCTGGCGAAGATCCCGGGGCCCGACGGCAGGCCCGTGCCGGGCACCCGGGGCATCTCGCTATTCATCGTGCCGAAGTGGCTGGTCGATGTCGAGGGCCGGCTCACGGGCGAACGCAACGACGTGGCCCTGGCCGGACTGAACCACAAGTGCGGCTGGCGCGGCACCACCAACACCCTGCTGAACTTCGGGGAAGGCCGGCATCGACCGCAAGGCCAGGCCGGCGCCATCGGTTACCTGGTCGGCCGCCCCGGCGAGGGCCTGCGCTGCATGTTCCACATGATGAACGAGGCGCGCATCGGGGTGGGCATGGCTGCCACGATGCTGGGCATGGCCGGCTACGAGGTGTCGCTGGACTACGCGCGCCAGCGCAGCCAGGGCCGCCCGATCACCGGCGCCGGCAAGGACCCGACCCAGCCGCCTGTGGCCATCATCGAACACGCCGACGTCAAGCGCATGCTGCTGGCGCAGAAGGCCTATGCCGAAGGCGCCTTGGCGCTCGAGCTGTATTGCGCCCGCCTCGTCGATGAGCAGCACACCGGGGAAGCAGGCCCTGCGAACGAAGCGGCGCTGCTGCTCGAGGTGCTCACGCCCATCGCCAAGAGCTGGCCCAGCGAATGGTGCCTGGAAGGCAACTCGCTGGCCATCCAGGTGCTGGGCGGCTATGGCTACACGCGCGACTTCCCGGTCGAACAGTACTGGCGCGACAACCGCCTGAACATGATCCACGAAGGCACGCACGGCATCCAGGCGCTGGACCTGCTGGGCCGCAAGGTGGTGATGGACGGCGGTGCCGGCCTGAAGCTGCTGGCCGGGCGCATCAGCGCCACGGCGCAGGCGGCGGGGCAGGTGGGCGGCCTGGCCGAGCCGGCCAATGCCTTGGCGGGTGCCTTGCAGCGCCTGGGGGCGGCCACCAAGTCGGCCTGGGCCACGGGCGTGCCCGAAGAGGCATTGGCCAATGCCACGCCCTACCTGCAGGCCTTCGGCCACGTGGTGCTGGCCTGGCTGTGGCTGGACGTGTTCCTGGCCTGTGAACGCGGTGGCACCCCCGCCGCGCAGGCCCTGAAGCCCGGCAAGCTGGCCGCGATGCGCTACTTCTACGCCTACGAGTTGCCCAAGATCGACGCCTGGCTGGGCGTGGTGGCGCGGCGCGAGGCCGTGTGCCGCGAGATGCAGGCCGACTGGTTCTGACCCGCCATGCGCAACACCTCCCTGGAAAAGCTGAGCTGGCCGCTGATCTTCGCTGGCCTCTTGACGGCATCGCTGGGCGTCTTTGCGCATGAGCACAGCGCTGCTCTCGGCTGGACGCTGATGGCGGGCGGCGGCACCGCCGTCGCCGTGGGTGGCGTCATGATCATCGTGCGCTCACGCCGCCCGGACTGAAGCCCTTCCACCACCCGGAGACCCTCATGGGCACCCCCATCCACAAACTCTTCGATCTGAGCGGTCAGGTCGCCCTGGTCACCGGCGGCTCCCGCGGCCTGGGCTTGCAGATGGCCGAAGCGCTGGGCGAGGCCGGGGCGAAGATCATGCTCACCTCGCGCAAGGCCGCCGACCTGGAGGAAGCGGCCGCGCATCTGTCAGAGCGCGGCATCGACGCACGCTGGATCGCCGCCGATGCGGCCGACCCGGCCCAGATCCAGAAGGTGGTCGACGAGACACTGCAACGGCTGGGCCACGTCGACATCCTCGTCAACAACGCCGGCGCCACCTGGGGCGCCCCGGCCGAGGACTACCCACTCGCAGCCTGGGACAAGGTGATGAACCTGAACATCCGCAGCCTGTTCCTGTTCGCGCAGGCCGTGGGCAAGGCCAGCATGATCCCGAACCAGCGCGGCCGCATCATCAACGTGGCCAGCATCGCCGGCCTGGGCGGCAGCATGGACATGCAATTCATCGCCTACGGCACCAGCAAGGGCGCGGTGGTGAACTTCACGCGCACGCTGGCTGCGGAATGGGGCCTGCACGGCATCACGGTGAACGCCCTTGCACCTGGCTTCTTCCCCAGCAAGATGACCCAGGGCGTGCTCCAGCAATTCGGCGTGGACAAGCTGGCCGCCGCCGCGCCGCTCAAGCGCATCGGCGACGACGACGACCTGAAGGGCGCGGCCCTGCTCTTCGCCAGCGCCGCGGGCAAGCACATCACCGGGCAGATCCTGGCGGTGGACGGCGGCGTCAGCTCGGTCCACGGTGGCTGATCGCCGCCGCAGCACCCTGCAGCGATGAAGAGCCCGCTGCATTTCCCGCTGCGAATTCCCTTCGTCGAAGAGCTGGGCTTCGAACTCTGGCGCTTGGACGGAGGGCAGGCCGAGCTGCGCGTGGACCTGCGTGAAGGCCATCTGAACAGCTGGGAGGTCGCCCATGGCGGCGTGCTCATGACGCTGCTCGACGTGGCCATGGCCATGGCCGCGCGCAGCGTCCACCAGCACGCCGCGGGCGGCGGCCCGGGTGTGGCCACCATCGAGATGAAGACGAGCTTCATGCGCCCCGCCGAGGGCCGGCTGCGCGCTGAAGGCCTGCTGCTGGACAAGACCACGACCATGGCCTTCACCGAAGGCCGCGTCTTCGACGAAGCCGGACAGCTTTGCGCCCACGCCACCGGCACCTTCAAGTACCTGCGCGGCCTGCCCACAGGCGGCCGTCGCGCCAAGCCGCTGCAACGCGCCCCCGAACCCGATCAACAGGAACCCGAATGAACAACCAACGCATCGTCCTCGCCTCACGCCCCAGCGCCGAGCCCACCGCGGCGAACTTCCGGCTGGAAACCGCGGAGCTGCCGGCCCTGCAGGACCAGCAGGTGCTGGTGCGACACCACTTCCTCAGCCTCGACCCCTACATGCGCGGCCGCATGAACGACGGCAAGAGCTACGCCCAGCCGCAGCCGCTGGACGCGGTGATGATCGGCGGCACGGTGGGCGAGGTCGTCGAGTCACGCCACCCGGGCTACGGGCCGGGCGACAAGGTGGTGGGCATGGGCGGCTGGCAGCAGTTCGCGGTGGTGGACGCCGCGCAGCCCGGCGCACTGCGCAAGGTCGACACCGCGCACATTCCGCTGTCGGCCTACCTGGGCGCGGTCGGCATGCCGGGCGTGACCGCCTGGGTCGGGCTCACGCAGATCATCGCGGCCAAGGAAGGCGAGACGGTCGTGGTCAGCGCCGCCAGTGGTGCGGTGGGCAGTGCCGTGGGGCAGCTGGCCAAGGCCCGGGGCTGCCGCGTGGTGGGCATTGCCGGGGGTCCGGACAAGTGCGCCTATGTCGCCGACGAACTGGGCTTCGACGCCTGCCTGGACTACAAGGCCCTGGGCAGTGGCAAGGAGCTGTCGATGGCACTGAAGGCCGCCGCCCCGAACGGTGTCGACGGCTACTTCGAGAACGTCGGCGGCGCCATCCTCGACGTCGTGATGGCGCGCATGAACGCCTTCGGCCGCATTGCCTTCTGCGGCATGATTTCCGGCTACAACGGCGAGCCCATCCCGATGGTCAACCCGTCGTTGATCCTGGTGTCGCGGCTGAAGCTGCAGGGCTTCATCGTCAGCGAACACATGGCGCTGTGGCCGCAGGCGCTGAAGGAGCTGGGCACGATGGTGGCCACCGGCCAGCTCAAGTATCGCGAAAGCGTTGCCGACGGCCTGGCCGCTGCGCCCGAGGCCTTCCTGGGCCTGCTGAAAGGCCGGAACTTCGGCAAGCAGCTCGTGAAGCTGGCCTGATGGCGGGCGCTGCCATCCAGTGGACCTGGCTGCGCTTCGGCAGCCTGAGCGTCGACCAGCTCTACGACGCGCTGGCCCTGCGCAGCGCCGTCTTCAGCGTCGAGCAGGCCTGTGCCTATCTCGACCCCGACGGCGTCGACCGGCAGTGCTGGCACCTGCTGGGGCACGACACGGCCGGCACGCTGCAGGCTTACCTGCGCGGCGTCGACCCGGGTGTCAAGTACACCGAGCCTTCCATCGGCCGCGTCATCACCTCGGCCGCTGCGCGCGGCACGGGACTGGGGCGGACGCTGGTGGGCGAGGGCCTGCGCCGCATGGACGCCGCCTGGCAGGGCCAGGCGCTGCGCATCAGCGCACAGGCCCATCTGCGGCATTTCTACGGCGCCTTCGGTTTCGAGGCCGTGGGCGAGGTCTACATGGAAGACAACATCCCGCACATCGAGATGCTGCGGCCGGCGGCTTGAGCCCGCCGCGCCATCCCCACCCCGAGAGCTCCGCATCATGAACACACCGCATTTGTCGAAGGGCCACACGGCCGTCATCACCGGCGCCGCCTCGGGCTTCGGCCTCGAGGCCAGCCGCATTGCTGCGGCGCGCGGCATGAATATCGTCATGGCCGACGTGCAGGCCGACGCGCTCGAAGCCGCTGCCGCCGGCATGCGCGCACTGGGTGTGGCGGTGCTGCCGATGCGCGTGGACGTGGCCAAGGCCGCCGAGGTCGAGGCCCTGGCGGCGGCCACGATGGCCCGTTTCGGCGCGCCGCACTTCGTCTTCAACAACGCCGGCGTCGGCGCGGGTGGCCTCATCTGGGAACACACGCTGAAGGACTGGGAATGGGTCATCGGCGTGAACCTGATGGGTGTGGCCCACGGCGTGCGCGTCTTCACGCCGCTGATGCTGCGCGCGGCCGAAGCCGACCCGGCCTACCGCGGCCACATCGTCAACACGGCCAGCATGGCCGGGCTGCTGAATGCCCCGAACATGGGCGCCTACAACGTCAGCAAGCACGCCGTCGTGGCGATGAGCGAAACCCTCCACCAGGACCTGGCCCTGGTCAGCGAACAGGTGCAGGCCCATGTGCTGTGCCCGTTCTTCGTGCCCACCGGCATCCACCAGAGCGAACGCAACCGGCCCGCCGAGTTCGCCGACGCCAGCGGCCGCCCCACCCGCAGCCAGCTCATCGCACAGGCCATGAGCGACAAGGCGGTGACCAGCGGCAAGGTCAGCGCCGCCGAGGTGGCGCAATTCGTCTTCGACGCCATGGACGAAGGCCGCTTCTACATCTACAGCCACCCCAAGGCGCTGGCGAGCGTGCAGGTGCGTCTCGAAGACGTGGTGCAGGGCCGCAACCCGACCGACCCTTTTGCCGCCAAGCCGGAGATCGGCCAGGCCCTGCGCGCCAAGCTGCGCGAGCAGGATTGAGAGGAGGGTGCCAGGGTTCGATCGCCCCCGCGAATGAAGGGGGCGGGTCGACTTAGTTTTCACAGTCTGTTTCTGAACTGTGCGGTAGCTTTCGAGACTGGGTGGTATGAATTCGGGCTTGACCCGGTTTCGAACTGCCCTGCTGCAGAGAGTTGTTCGTCTATTCACCCTTTTCAGGAGCTCTGTGATGAAACTTTCCCATCTGGCGGCCGCGGCCGCGGCCACCTGCACCCTGCTGGCCACGCCGGCCTTCGCTCAAAGCCTGCCCATCGTCGGCGGCATCACCTCGGTCACGCTGACCTCGGCATCGGCTCTCGCGGGCCTGGGCCTGGGCGTCGGCGGGCTGGGCTCGGCGATCATCTCGCCGGGTTCGACCGGCACGCCGCTGGCCTACTTCCCCGTGACTGGCGGCTCGATCAACACCGCCAGCTTCGCGGGCAGCATCCAGCATGCCGGCAGCGGCTTGTCGCTCAGCAGTGCCAGCGCCACGGTGAACCTGACGAACTTCGTCATCGACACCGTGGGCGGCACCTTGTCGGGCAACGTGGCCGTGGGTGGCTCCAGCCTGGGCGTGGTGCCCTTGTTCAACCTGGGGAGCAGCGGCGTGGCGGTGGCGCCGTTCTCGCTGTCGCTGACTTCTGCCGCAGCCGGTGCGCTGACGCAGGTGTTCGGCGTGCCCAACCTCACGGGCTTCCTGGTCGGCAATGCCAACACCATTCCCGTCACCGTCGTGCCGGAGCCCGCCACCGTGCTGACGATGCTGGCCGGGCTGGGCCTGATCGGCGTGATGTTGCGCCGGCGCCAGGCCGCTAACGAAGACCGCGGCTGATCTTCAGCAGTCCAGGGCCAGCGCCTGCACCGGGCGCTGGCTCTGAATGTCCACCACGACGAAAGCCACGCGGCGTGGCGTGGCCGGGTCGCCGCGTGTCACGCTCAGCTGTGAGCGCAGGCCTGCCACCGGCACCCAGGCTGCCACGGGCTGCAGCAAGCGCACCACGTGGTCGTGGATCAGCGTTTCACCGGCGTTCTCGCCCGCTCGCACCTGGCTGCGGTGACCGTCTTCCAGCACGGCCCAGTAGCCGGCCATGGCCGGCGCCCCGGGCGCAGCAGGGCCCACTTCGGCGGTGACCTGGTCACCCTGGCGCGACAGGCGCAGCGTCACCGGGGCGTGTGCCTGCGCCGCCGCACCGGCATTCGGCAGGCTCGGCCATCCCCGCCAGTCGCGGCCGTCGACGATGGTCTGCGGTGTGTAGACATTGGCCGCACGGTGCGTGCTCGCCCAATGCCGCTGGCGCTGGGTGAATTCGGGTCGGGCGAAGCGATCGGTCCAGCCCAGGTGGTCCCAATAGCCCACGTGGAAGGCCAGCGGGAGCACGTCGCTGCGGCCTTTCAACGTCGACAGCCAGCGGTCGGCCGGCGGGCAGGAACTGCAGCCTTCCGAGGTGTACAGCTCCACCACGACGGGCGGTCTGGCGGCAGCGGTGGCTTGGCAGGTTTGGGCCAGGGCGAGGCTGGCGCTGGCTGCCAGGGTGCAGGCTGCGGCCAGTTGCAAGCGAGAAGGCAGGCGCATCGGGCGTCTCCGGCAGGGTGGTCGAGTCGGGCGTTTCAGTTCAGGACGTCGAGGCTAGGTCGCGCTGGCGCGACCGAACTGACGCGGTCTGCTGCGGCCCTACAGTCCCCAGATGCAACCAGACGACGACTACCACTCCCCTTTTGCCGCCGTCATCGGTGGCGGCCCTGCCGGCCTGATGGCCGCAGAGACCCTGGCTGCGGCCGGCCATGCGGTCCACGTGTTCGACGGCATGCCGTCGGTGGGCCGCAAGTTCCTGCTCGCGGGCAAGGGCGGCCTGAACCTGACACACGGCGAGCCGCTGCTTACTTTCAATCAGCGCTATTTCGAGCGCAGCCCGCAATTGGCCGGCTGGCTGGGCGAATTCGGCCCCGAGGCGCTGCGCCACTGGGCTGCCGATCTGGGGGTGGAAACCTTCGTCGGCAGCTCCGGCCGCGTCTTCCCGAAAGACCTGAAAGCTGCGCCGCTGCTGCGCGCCTGGCTGCACCGGCTGCGTGTGCAAGGCGTGCAGTTCCACATGCGCCACCGCTGGCAGGGATGGGACGAGCACGGCGCGCTGCGGCTGGCGACTCCTCACGGTGAACGCCTGCTGCGGCCTGCAGTCACCGTGCTGGCGCTGGGCGGCGCCAGCTGGCAGCGGCTGGGCTCCGACGGCGCATGGTGGCCGTGGCTTCAGACCCGCGGCGTCGACCTGGCGCCGCTGCGGCCGTCCAACTGCGGCTTCGACGTCGGCTGGAGCGAACACTTCCGCAGCCGCCACGCCGGCCAGCCGCTGAAGAACGTGGCGGTCACGGTGGGCGGGGTTCGACAGGCCGGCGAGGCGGTGGTCACGGCCACGGGTGTCGAAGGCAGCCTGATCTACGCGGTGTCGTCGCTGCTGCGCGAGGCCGTCGCCCGCGACGGCAGCGCCAGCTTCACGCTCGACCTGCTGCCGGCGCGGGACCTGGCCTGGGTGCAGCGCGAACTGGCCCACCCGCGCGGGCCGCGATCCTTGTCCACGCACCTGAAGACGCGGTTGAAGCTCGACGGCGTGAAGGCCGGGCTGCTGTGGGAGATCGTGCCCAAGCAGGCGCAGTCGGACCCGGTCGCGCTGGCCGCCGCGGTCAAGGCGCTGCCGATCACCGTGACCGCCGCCAGGCCCATCGACGAAGCCATCAGCACCGCCGGCGGGGTGCGCTTCGAAGGCCTGGACGAGCACTTGATGTCGACCACTGTACCCGGCGTGTTCTGCGCTGGCGAGATGCTCGACTGGGAAGCCCCCACGGGCGGCTACCTGCTCACCGCCTGCTTTGCCACCGGGCGGGTGGCGGGCGCCGGCGCCGCAGCCTGGCTGGCCGCCGAAAGCACCGCCTAAACTCGATGTTTTTCGCCTTGCGACCCCTTCCGCCTTGAACAAAATCGTCCTGCAGATCGCCGCCGAACTGAAGGCTCGGCCGCAGCAAGTGGCCACCACTGTCGAACTGCTCGACGGCGGTGCCACCGTGCCCTTCATCGCCCGCTACCGCAAGGAAGCCACCGACGGGCTCGACGACATCCAGCTGCGCGAACTGGAGTCGCGCCTGGGCTACCTGCGCGAGCTGGAAGACCGGCGCGCCGCGGTGCTCAAGAGCATCGACGAACAGGGCAAGCTCACGCCCGAACTGCGCGCCGCCGTCGAGGCCGCGCCGACCAAGCAGGAGCTGGAGGACATCTACCTGCCCTACAAGCCCAGGCGCCGCACCAAGGGCATGATCGCCCGCGAAGCCGGGCTGGAACCGCTGGCCGACCGCCTGTTTGCCGACCCGACGCTGGACCCGCTGTCCGAGGCCGCTGGCTTCGTCAACGCCGAGGGCGGCTTCGCCGACGCGCCGGCCGTGCTGGACGGCGTGCGCGACCTGCTGTCAGAGCGCTGGGCCGAGGACGCCGCGCTCGTGGGCAAGCTGCGCGAATGGCTCTGGGGCGAAGCCCTGTTCCAGAGCAAGCTCGTCGATGGCAAGGACGGCCAGTCGGCAGAAGCCGCCAAGTTCCGCGACTACTTCGACTACGCCGAGCCCATCCGCACCGTGCCCAGCCACCGCGCCCTGGCGGTGTTCCGCGGCCGCACCCTCGAGTGGCTGGACGCCAAGCTGGTGCTGGACGAAGAAGTCGCGCCAGGAAAGACGACACTGGCGGAAGGCCGCATCGCCCGCCATCTGGGCTGGAGCCCTGCAGCCCGCAAGGCCGACGAACTGATCCGCAAGACCATCGCCTGGTCCTGGAAGGTCAAGCTCAGCCTGAGCCTGGAACGCGACCTGTTCGCCCGCCTGCGTGAAGAGGCCGAGGCCGTGGCCATCAAGGTCTTTGCCGACAACCTTCGCGACCTGCTGCTGGCCGCGCCCGCCGGCAAACGCGTCGTGATGGGCCTGGACCCGGGCATCCGCACCGGCGTGAAGGTGGCTGTGGTCAGCGACACCGGGCGCGTGCTGGACACCCACACCGTCTACCCGCACGAGCCCCGCAACGACTGGGAAGGCAGCCTGCACACCCTGGGCCGGCTGGTGGGCAGCCATGGCGTGAACCTGATCGCCATCGGCAACGGCACCGCCAGCCGCGAAACCGACAAGCTGGCCGCCGACCTGATGGTCCGCGTGAAGAAGCTCGCGCCCGACGTCCACATCGACAAGGTGGTGGTCAGCGAGGCTGGCGCCAGCGTCTACAGCGCCAGCGAATTCGCCAGCAAGGAACTGCCCGACCTGGACGTGAGCCTGCGTGGTGCGGTGAGCATCGCGCGCCGGCTGCAGGACCCACTGGCCGAACTGGTGAAGATCGACCCGAAGAGCATTGGCGTGGGCCAGTACCAGCACGACGTCAACCAGGCCGGTCTGGCCAAGAGTTTGGAAGCCGTGGTCGAGGACTGCGTCAACGGCGTCGGCGTCGACCTGAACACGGCCTCGGCGCCGCTGCTGGCGCGCGTGTCGGGCCTGAGCCCGGCCGTGGCCGCCAGCATCGTGCGCTGGCGCGACGCGAACGGCGCCTTCCGCAACCGCAAGCAGCTGCTCGACGTCACCGGCCTGGGCCCGAAGACCTTCGAGCAGGCCGCGGGTTTCCTGCGCATCCGCGACGGCGACAACCCGCTGGACCTGACCGGCGTGCACCCCGAGACCTACCCGGTCGTCGAGCAGATGCTCCAGGCCACTGCGAAGCCGGTGAAGGAATTGATGGGCAACACCGCGCTGCTCCGCGGCCTGAAGCCCGAGACCTTCGCCCACGGACATTTCGGCGCCGTCACCGTCAAGGACATCCTGGCCGAGCTGGAAAAGCCCGGCCGCGACCCGCGCCCGGACTTCGTCGTCGCACGCCTGAACGACGCCGTCACCGACCTGAAGGACCTGCAGCCCGGCATGGTGCTGGAAGGCACGGTCAGCAACGTCGCGCAGTTCGGTGCCTTCGTCGACCTGGGCGTGCACCAGGACGGGCTGGTGCACGTCAGCCAGCTCGCGAACAAGTTCGTGAGCGACGCTCGCGAGGTGGTGCGCACCGGCCAGGTGGTCAAGGTGCGGGTGCTGGAAGTCGACCTGGCGCGCAAGCGCGTGAGTCTGACGATGAAGCTCGACGCCCCGGTGCCCGGCCCGCGCGACAAGGTCGACAACAGCTTTCGGCCGGCCGGCCGTGGCGAGCGCAACCAGCCTGCTCGTGGTCCCGCAAAAGCCGCCGAACCCGCGGCCGGCGGCGCGATGGCCGCAGCCTTCGCCAAGCTGCAGGGCCGGCGCTAGGCGCCGAGCAGGCCTGCGCGGTGAAACGCGGATGCGTCGGCGCCTGGGCGGTCTTGGTGCCGATGCTGGCGTATGCACAGGCCCCGGCCGGTCCGGCCGGGCAGCAGGTGCTGGTCGAAGGCCGCGTCTACGCCGACGCGCAACGACGAATGGCCACTGCGGCCGTCAGCATCATCGGGCGCGATGAACTCGATGCCCAGGGCGATCTGAGCGTGCTGGACGTGCTGCAGCGCCAGCCCGGCATCAGCATCGATGGCGAGACGCCGCGCCTGCGTGGGCTGGGCGACGGCTACACCCTGGTGCTGATCAACGGTGAACCGGCGCCGCCGGGTTTCACCCTCGATTCGCTGGCACCGGGGGACATCGAACGCATCGAGATCCTGAAGGGGCCTTCGGCGGAGTTCGGCGGCACGGCCGGCACCATCAACATCATCCTGCGTGGCCCCCCGAGGCTGAACCAGCGCGAGTGGCGCAGCAGCCTGGGCGCACGGGGCGGTCGAGCCATCGGCTCGGCAAACTTTGGCTGGGGCAGTCGCAAAGGCGCGTTCAGCTGGCATCTGCCACTGGGCGCCAGCCGCTGGGCCAGCGACATCGACCTGGCGGCCGAGCGCGTTTCGCGCAGCCCGAATGGCACCGTCGGCCGCCAGGCGCTGAGCGGCCAGGACATCGCTCAGGGCACCGGGCTGAACTTTGCGCCGCGTCTGGATTGGCGACCCAACGCCCAGGACACGCTGCAGGCCCAGCTGTTCGTGCAGCACAACCGGAACGAAAACGAGGGTCGGCGCGACACCCTGGCGCTGTCCGGGCCGCTGCCGTACAGCGTGCGCGACCTCTCGCGCAGCAGCAGCCGGTTCGACCTGGCCCGCAGCCAGGCCCAGTGGGTGCGCAAGTTCGACGATGGCCGCCGCCTGGAACTGAAGGGCAGCGCCCAGACCAGTGAGTGGCTGCAGGACGGGCAGGGACAAGGCACCGGCCCGTCGGATGAGCAGCGGCCCCTGCGTGAGAGCCTGACTGGCCTGCGTGAACGCGCCACCAGCCTGGGTGCGCGCTGGCGCCACGGCTGGGGTGAGGGCCATTCGCTGGCCTGGGGGTGGGACGCTGAAGACCGCCAGCGCCGCGAACTGCGCCGGCAGTTCGACGATGGCGTCGAACGTGTCGTCGGCAGCCTGGGCCGCAGCAGCCTGGCCGCCACACGGCGCCAGACCTTGTTCGTGCAGGACGACTGGGAGCTGAGCCCGCATGCGTCGCTGAGTGCCGGCCTGCGAGCCACCCAGGCGCACCTGACGGGCACCGGTCCCGAGGGCGACTTCGTCCACCGCCACAGCGGGCTGCTGCCGGTCTTCAACCTGCGTCATGCCATCGACAGCGCGGGCCGCCAGCTGCTTCGGGCCGGGCTGGCGCGCAGCCTGCGTGTGCCGGACCTGGCCTTGCTGGCGCCGCGCTACGCGCTCAACGGCCAGTACGACCGCGCCACCGGCAACACCCCGATCGCTGCCGACAGCGCAGGCAACCCGGCCCTGGCCCCCGAGCGCATCACCGGGCTGGACCTGTCCTACGAGCACCATCTTCCCGCCGGCGGAGGGGTGGCCAGCGTGGCGCTTTCGCATCGCCGCATCGACAACCTGATCCGGCGTCGCATCGGCCTGGAAGACGTCCCCGAAGCCAGCGTGCCGCGCTGGGTGTCGCGCCCGGTGAACCTGGGCCGTGCCAGAAGCAGCGGGCTGGAACTGGAATGGAAGGGCCGCGCCAGGCCGGGGCTGAACCTGCGCCTGGCAGCCTCGGCCTACCGTTCGAGCGTGGAACAGATCGACGACCCCGACGCGCGCCTGGAAGGCCAGGCCCCCTGGAGCGCGAGCCTGGGCTTCGACCAGCTGCTGGCGGCCAGCGCCTGGACCTGGGGCGCGAGCCTGGTGCTGCAGCCGGCCTACGCCACCCAGCAAAGCGACCTGCAACGCCAGACACGCAGCGCCAACCGCCGCCTGGACGCCTTCGTGCTCTGGCGCGTCAGCCGCGAGCTCCAGCTTCGCCTGGCAGGCACGAACCTGCTCGCCGAAGACACGGTCAACGCCAGCAGCGTGTCCGACATCGATGGCTTCGCCGCCGGTTCAGACACCCGCCGTCAGACCTTGGCCAGCGTCAACGCCAGTCTGACATGGCGCTTCTAGTCCACGCTGGCCCGCGCGCTGCGGCACTGTTGCGCGAACGCGGGCTGCGCGCGGAGGACGTGCGCGCCGTGCCGGGTGCGGCGGGCGGTGCGAAGGGCATCGTGCTGAACCCGCTGGACCGCTTCATCTTCGGCCGCTGGCTCCAGGGCCCGACCAGCCCGGCGCTGCAGACGGTGCATCTGCTGGGTGCCTCCATCGGCGCCTGGCGCCTGGCCGCGGCCTGTCTGCAGCACGATGGCGGGGCCGACCGGGCCCTGGCCCAGCTGGTCGAGGACTACATCACCCAGCGCTACGACCATGCGCCCGGCAAGATGCCCAGCGCCAGCACCGTGAGCCGAGCCTTCGGCCAGAAGATCGAGGAACGCCTTGGCGTGCGCGGCCGAGGTGCTGTCGCACCCACGGTTTCGGCTGCATGTCTTCACCAGCCGCGGCCGCCATGTGCTGGCCCGACAGGGCAGGGTGCGCACGCCGGCGGGCTACCTGGGCGCGTTCATGGCCAACGTGTTGCATCGGCGGGCGCTCGGGGCCTTCATCGACCGGGTGGTGTTTGCCGACCCGCGCGATCCGCTGCCCTTCGCGCTGGCCGACTTCCGGACCCACCACGCCACGCTAACGGCCAGCAATCTGGCGCCGGCCATCCTGGCCAGCTGTTCCATCCCCTTCTGGCTGGACGCCGTGCACGACATCCCCGGCGGCCCGCGTGGCGCCTACTGGGACGGCGGCATCACCGACTACCACCTGCACCTGAACTATGCGCAGATGGCCGAACAGCCGGCGCGCGGCTGGGGCGGCGGCCCCGGCCTCGTGCTTTACCCGCACTTCCAGCCGAACATCGTGCCCGGCTGGCTGGACAAGGGCCTGAAGCGCAGACACCGTGCCAGCCCGATGCTGGACAACCTGGTGGTGCTGTCGCCCGCGCCCGACTGGGTGGCGCGGCTGCCGAACGCCAAGCTGCCCGACCGCAACGACTTCAAGGCCTACCGCCACGACGATGCCCGCCGCGTGCGCGACTGGCGCCTGGCCGTGGCCGAAAGCCAGCGCCTGGCCGACGAGTTCGCCGAGATCGTCACGGCGGGCCGGGCGGTGCATGCCTTGCCGCTGCCGTGACAGCGGCTAAACTCGTGCTCCCAGCAACGAACAAGGGCAAGAAAGGGAGCACGGTTATGACACCGCGGACTACGACCTTCGTTGCCGAGGCGCCTGATCAAGGCGTGTCCTCGGCCTGAACGGCCGCGCGTTCGACAGCCCCCCTGTCCCCTGAACAAAAGCGCGGCTCCAACCCGCGCTTTTTTGTTTCCTGCAAAGGTTCTCCATGCTCAAGATCACGCTGCCGGACGGTTCCCGGCGAGAGTTCGACGGTCCGGCCACGGTGGCCGACGTCGCGGCCTCCATCGGTGCCGGCCTGGCCAAGGCGGCGCTGGCCGGCAGGGTCGACGGCAAACTCGTCGATACCAGCCACCGCATCGAAGCCGACGCGCAGCTCTCCATCGTCACCGACAAGGATGCCGACGGTCTGGAGCTCATCCGCCACAGCACGGCCCATCTGCTGGCCCACGCGGTGAAGGAGCTCTTCCCCGAGGCCCAGGTCACCATCGGTCCGGTCATCGAGAACGGCTTCTATTACGACTTCGCCTACAAGCGCCCGTTCACGCCCGAAGACTTGGTGGCGATCGAAAAGCGCATGGCCGAGCTCGCTGCCAGAAACGAGCCCGTGCTGCGTCGCGTGCTGCCCCGTGACGAGGCCGTGGCGCACTTCAAGGCGCAAGGCGAGATCTACAAGGCCGAGATCATCGGCAGCATCCCCGCAGGCCAGGACGTCAGCCTGTACCGCCAGGGTGGTTTCGAAGACCTCTGCCGCGGCCCGCACGTGCCGAGCACGGGCCGCCTGAAGCACTTCAAGCTGATGAAGGTGGCGGGAGCCTACTGGCGCGGCGATCAAGCCAACGAACAGCTGCAGCGCATCTACGGCACGGCCTGGGCCAGCAAGGAAGCGCTGGCCCAGTACCTGCTGATGCTGGAAGAGGCCGAAAAGCGCGACCACCGCCGCCTGGGCCGCGAGCTCGACCTGTTCCACATCGACGAGCACAGCCCCGGCATGGTGTTCTGGCATCCCAAGGGCTGGACGGTGTGGCAGGAGGTGGAGCAGTACATGCGCCGCGTCTACCGCGACAACGGCTACCAGGAAGTGAAGGGCCCGCAGATGCTGGACAAGGCGCTGTGGGAGAAGACCGGGCACTGGGACAAGTACCGCGACGCGATGTTCGTGACGGAGTCGGAAAAGCGCGACTACGCGATCAAGCCGATGAACTGCCCAGGCCACATCCTGATCTTCAAGCAGGGCATCAAGAGCTACCGCGACCTGCCGCTGCGCTACGGCGAGTTCGGCAACTGCCACCGCAACGAACCCACGGGCGGCCTGCACGGCATCATGCGTGTGCGCGGCTTCACGCAGGACGACGGCCACATCTTCTGCACCGAAGACCACATCCTGCCCGAGTGCCTGGCCTACACGGCGCTGCTGCAGAAGGTCTACAAAGACTTCGGCTTCAGCGACATCATCTACAAGGTGGCGACGCGGCCTGCGGCACGCATCGGCAGCGACGAGATCTGGGACAAGGCCGAGAACGCATTGATCGAAAGCCTGAAGCAGAGCGGCTGCGACTACGAAATCGCCCCTGGCGACGGTGCCTTCTATGGCCCGAAGATCGAATACACGCTGAAAGACGCCATCGGCCGGCAGTGGCAGTGCGGCACGATGCAGGTGGACTTTTCCATGGCCGAGCGCCTGGACGCGGTGTACGTCGCCGAGGATTCCAGCCGCCGCCACCCCGTGATGCTGCACCGCGCCATCGTCGGCAGCCTGGAGCGTTTCATCGGAATCCTGGTCGAACAGCACGCCGGCGCCATGCCCGCCTGGCTGGCTCCGGTGCAGGTGGTGGTGGCCTCGATCACCGATGCACAGGCCGAATACGCGGAAACGGTGGCCAAATCGCTGCAAAAACAAGGAGTTAGGGTGTCCCTCGATTTGCGCAACGAGAAAATCAACTATAAAATCCGCGAGCATTCAATGCAGAAGGTCCCGTTCATCCTGGTCGCTGGCGACAAGGAGAAGGCCAATGGGACCGTCGCCGTGCGCGCCCGGGGCAACCAGGATCTCGGTGTGATGCCGCTGGCAGACTTCCAAACGAAGATCGGCAGTGACATCGCCTCGAAGATTTGAACTTCGTCGGGGTTTCCCAGGAGCGCGCTTTTGATTTGACTGTGGCCCGTCGTGCCTTCGGGTTGCACTAGGAGCTGGAACTATCGCTACTTTCATGGACCGCCGCGTCCCGAACGCGGAACGCAAGCACCGGCTGAACCGGGAAATCATGGCGCTGCAGGTGCGCCTGAACGGAATCGAAAACGAGCCGCTCGGCATCGTCAGCACGATGGAAGCGTTGCGCATGGCGGGGGAACTGGACGTCGATCTCGTCGAGATCGCCGCCACCGCAGACCCCCCGGTCTGCCGGTTGATGGACTACGGCAAGTTCAAGTACCAGGAGCAGAAGAAGGCCGCCGAGGCGAAGAGCAAGCAGAAGGTCATCGAGATCAAGGAGGTCAAGTTCCGTCCGGGCACCGACGACGGCGACTACGCGATCAAGATGCGCAACCTTCGGCGCTTCATTTCTGAAGACGGCGACAAGGGCAAGGTCACGCTGCGCTACCGCGGCCGCGAGATCACGCACCAGGACATCGGCATGCGCATGCTCGAACGCATCCGCGACGAGCTGGCCGACGTGGCGGTGGTCGAGCACATGCCCAAGCTGGAAGGCCGCCAGATGATCATGGTGCTGGCGCCCAAGAGAAAGTAAGGCAGACGAGTTTTTGAGGTTGTGCCACCCGGGCGGCTCGCCGCAGGGGTGAACAAGAAGCGACTGCAGGCCAACAAGCACACCGGAACCTCCGGCGTCGCCTGCAGCAGCCAACGAAGAAGGAGCATTCACATGCCCAAGATGAAGACCAAGAGCGGAGCGAAGAAGCGCTTCCGCGTGCGCCCGGGCGGTACCGTCAAGCGCGGCCAGGCGTTCAAGCGCCACATCCTCACCAAGAAGAGCACCAGCCGCAAACGCGCGCTGCGTGGCACGGTGAGCGTGCACGAGACCAACATGGGCCACATGGCCCAGATGTTGCCTTTCGCCGGCCTGTAAAGGAGGAGACCGCACATGCCTCGCGTCAAACGTGGTGTCACGGCACACGCCCGTCACAAGAAGATCCTGAAGCTCGCCAAGGGCTTCCGTGGCCGCCGCAAGAACGTCTTCCGCATCGCCAAGCAGGCGGTGATGAAGGCCGGCCAGTACGCCTACCGCGACCGCCGCACCCGCAAGCGGGTGTTCCGGCAGTTGTGGATCGCGCGTATCAATGCCGCCAGCCGTGGCCTGGGCCTGACCTACAGCAAGTTCATGGCCGGCCTGAAGAAGGCCAACATCGAGATCGACCGCAAGGTGCTGTCGGACATGGCCATCCATGACCCGGCGGGCTTTAGCAGCATCGTCGACAAGGTGAAGGCTCAACTGGCTTGAATTTTCCTGCTGCCACGCGCGAAGGCGCCTGGCGGCATGTTCCAGCTGCTCGAAGGCCGTCACCCGTGGACGGCCTTTTTTCTTGTGTCCGAGTGTCTGTGCGCCCATGAACGACCTGGCAGAACTGATCGCCGCGGCCGAAACCGATTTCGCCGCCGCCCCCACCCCCGCGGAACTGGAGAACGCCAAGGCGCGGTTTCTCGGCAAGTCCGGCCGTCTCACCGAAATGCTCAAGGCCCTGAGCGCCCTGAGCATCGAGGAAAAGAAGACTCGCGGCGCCGAGATCAACCAGACCAAGCAGCGGGTTGAAGCCCTGCTGACGGCCCGCCGCGACGCCCTGGCCGAAGCCGAGATGAACCGGCAACTGCAGGCCGAAGCCCTGGACGTGACCCTGCCCGGCCGCCAGCGCGGCGGTGGCAGCCTGCACCCCGTCAGCCGCACCATCGAGCGCATCGAGTCCATCTTCGCCAGCATGGGCTTCGACGTCGCCGAAGGTCCGGAGATCGAGACCGACTGGATGAGCTTCACGGCCCTGAACAACCCCGAGAACCACCCGGCGCGTTCGATGCAGGACACCTTCTATGTCGACATGAAGGACGAGCAGGGCCGTTGGCTGAACCTGCGCCCGCACACCAGCCCGATGCAGGTGCGCTACGCCCGCGCCCATGCCGCGCGTCACGCGCAGGCCCTGGCCGCAGGGCAGCCCATGCCCGAAGTGCGTGTCATCGCTCCTGGCCGCGTGTTCCGTGTCGACAGCGACGCCACGCACTCGCCCATGTTCCACCAGATCGAGGGCCTGTGGCTGGGCGAGAACGTCAGCTTCAAGGACCTGAAGGTGGTGTTCGCCTCGCTGGTGCGCGAATTCTTCGAGACCGACGACTTCGACGTGCGCTTCCGACCCAGCTTCTTCCCCTTCACCGAGCCGAGTGCGGAAATCGACATCTCGTTTCGCAGCGGCCCGCTGGCCGGGCGCTGGCTGGAAGTGGCCGGAAGCGGACAGGTGCACCCGAACGTGGTGCGCAACTTCGGGCTCGACCCGGAGCAGCAGATCGGCTTCGCCTTCGGCATCGGTGCCGACCGCTTCGCCATGCTGCGCTATGGCATCGACGACCTGCGCCTGATGTTCGACGGCGACCTGCGTTTTCTGTCGCAATTCGCCTGAGCGCGCTGCCCACGACGACTCCCGGAAAAAGATCCCATGCAATTCCCCGAAAGCTGGTTGCGAGAGTTCTGCAACCCCCCGCTGGACACCCAGGAACTGGCCGACCTGCTGACCATGTCCGGCATGGAGGTGGAAGACCTGCGCCCGGTGGCCCCGCCGTTCTCAGGCGTCGTGGTGCCGAGATCATCAGCGCCGACCAGCACCCGCAGGCCGACCGGCTGCGCGTGTGCATGGTCGACGTCGGCCCCTTTTCGCCCGACGGCCCGTTGCAGATCGTCTGCGGCGCCCCGAACGCTCGGGTCGGTATCCGGGTGCCTTTGGCCATGGTGGGCGCTGAATTGCCACCGGCCGCAGACAGCAAGGACGGCAAGCCGCTCAAGATCGGCGTGGGCAAGCTGCGTGGCGTGGAAAGCCAGGGCATGCTGTGTTCCGCCAAGGAGTTGCACATCGCCGACGACCACGGCGGCCTGCTCGAGTTGCCGGCCGACGCGCCATTGGGTGTGGATGTGCGCGAATGGCTGGCATTGGACGACACGGTGTTCACGCTGAAGCTCACGCCGAACCTGGCCCACGGTCTCAGTGTCTGGGGCGTGGCGCGTGAGGTGGCTGCCTTGACCGGCGCGCCATTGCTGGCGCCGCGCATCTCGCCGGTGGCGCCGGCGCACGACCAGCAGCTGCCGGTGGACGTGCAGGCGGCGGAGCTGTGCGGTCGCTTCAGCGGCCGGGTGGTCCGCAACGTGGACACCAAGGCGAAGACGCCGGCCTGGATGGTCGAACGCCTGGCGCGCTGCGGCCAGCGCAGCGTCACGGCATTGGTGGACATCTCGAACTACGTGATGTTCGAATATGGCCAGCCCAGCCACATCTTCGACCTGGACAAGATCGACCGGGAACTGGTGGTGCGCTGGGCACGGCCTGGCGAAAGCCTGAAGCTGCTGAACGGCAACACCGTCGAACTCGACGACAAGGTCGGCGTCATTGCCGACGCGAGCCACGTCGAATCGCTGGCCGGCATCATGGGCGGCGACGCCACCGCGGTCAGTGACGACACCCGGAACGTCTACATCGAGGCGGCCTTCTGGTGGCCTGAAGCGGTGCAAGGACGTTCGCGTCGCTACAACTTCAGCACCGATGCCGGCCATCGCTTCGAACGCGGCGTGGACCCGTCGCGCACGGTCGAGATGATCGAACGCATCACGGCGCTGCTGCAGCAGGTGTGTGGCGGCGAGGCGGGCCCGGTGGGTGACCAGACGCTGCGCCTGCCCGAAGCCCGGCCCGTGACCCTGCGTGCCGCGCGCGCGGCGCGCGTCATCGGCATGCCGGTGAGCCAGGTGCAGTGCGCCGACGTGTTCCGTCGCCTCGGCCTGCAGTTCAGCGAGGGCGAGGGCACGTTGACGGTGACACCGCCGCCCTGGCGCTTCGACCTGAAGATCGAGGAAGACCTGATCGAGGAAGTCATCCGCGTCATCGGCTTCCAGCAACTGCCCACCACCGCGACGGTGGCGCCGGTCACGCCGCGCGTTCGGCGTGAAGCCCAGCGCCACCCCAATGCGCTGCGTCGGCAGCTCGCTGCGTTGGGCTATGCCGAGACCATCAACTTCAGCTTCGTCGAAGCCCGCTGGGAAGCCGAGTTGGCGGGCAACGCCGAGCCCATCCGCGTGCTCAACCCCATCGCGGCACCACTCGCTGTGATGCGGTCCGGCCTGATCGGCGGCCTGGTGCAGGTGCTGCGCACCAACCTGTCTCGCCGTGCAGAACGGGTTCGTGTCTTCGAGCTGGGTCGCGTGTTCATGCGCAACCCGCAGGCCGCAGCCGGGGCGCTGGGCGTGGCCGGCATCGATCAGCCCCAGCGCCTGGCCGGGCTGGCGTTCGGCCCGGCAGCCAGCCCGCAATGGGGCGAGCGTGAGCGCACGAGCGACTTCTTCGACATCAAGGGCGATGTCGAGGCGCTGCTGGCACCACGCCAACCGGTCTTCGAAGCCGCCAGCCACCCGGCGCTGCACCCCGGCCGCTGCGCCCGCGTGCTGCTGGACGGGCGACCAGTGGGCTTTGTCGGCGAACTGCACCCGCGCTGGCGCCAGGCCTACGAATTGCCGCAGGCTCCGGTGGTCTTCGAACTCGACCTCGCCAGCACGCTCGAGACACCGGTGCCGGTGTTCGAAGCCGTGCCCCGCCAACAGCCGGTGTGGCGCGACCTGGCCTTGGTGCTGCGCGACGGCATCAGTCACGACGCCTTGCTGGCCAGCCTGCGTTCCGACCCGGCAGGGTTGGTGCGCTCGGCCTTGTTGTTCGACGTCTACAAGCCCTCCGGCGCGGCCGCTGGCATCGAGGCCGGCGAACGCAGTCTGGCGGTTCGGCTGGAACTGCTGGATCCGGCGGCGACGCTGACGGAAGAGCGCATCGACGCCACCGTGGCCGCTGCCGTGGCCCGGGTCCAGTCCACCCTGGGTGGCCGCCTGCGCGCCTGAAGCCCCAACTCCGAGGAACGCTCCATGGTCAACGACGACGAATCTTCAGCAGCGCCCGAGCGCGTCATCCTGCCCACGCTGGAGACGCCCACGCTCACCAAGGCCGAGCTGGCCGAGATGCTGTTCGACCGGCTCGGCCTGAACAAGCGCGAGAGCAAGGACATGGTCGAAGCCTTCTTCGACATCGTGCACGGCACCCTGGTGGCGGGCCAGGACGTCAAGCTGTCGGGCTTCGGCAACTTCAACATTCGCCGCAAGGCGCCGCGGCCGGGAAGAAATCCGCGCACCGGGGAGTCGATCCCGATCAAGGCGCGCAACGTCGTCACGTTCCACGCCAGTCACAAGCTGAAGGCCATCGTGCAAGGCGACGCGCCGCCGGCGGATGACTTCGAGTAGAGTCGCAGCCCCACTGCCGATCCCATTGATTTCAATGGAGAAACTCCCGAGCTCCTTGCCCCCGATGCCGCCCGGCACCAGCTTGCCGGCAATCCCCGCAAAGCGCTATTTCACGATCGGTGAAGTCAGCGAACTCTGCGGCGTGAAGCCCTATGTGCTGCGCTACTGGGAGCAGGAATTTACGCAGCTCAAGCCGATGAAGCGTCGCGGCAACCGGCGTTACTACCAGCACCACGAAGTGCTGCTGATCAGGCGCATTCGCGACCTGCTCTACGACCAGGGCTTCACGATCAGCGGCGCACGCAACCGTCTGAGCGACGTGCTCCAACGACACCCCGCAGACCTGCCGGACGATGGCACCACGCACGTCGCCGAGCCTGTGCACGCCGCCTCGGAAACTCGAGCGGGCCAGGGCGTCGACCCCGCGATGCTTCGCGCGGAACTGTTGTCGATCCGCGATCTGTTGACGGCGTGAAGCTGGGGGCGGCAGGAACGCCTGCCGCCGACGTATACTGCGAGGCTCAGTCGGGGCGTAGCGCAGCCTGGTAGCGCACTTGCATGGGGTGCAAGGGGTCGCGAGTTCGAATCCCGCCGCCCCGACCAAAAATGTTCGAAGAATCAACAGCTTAGCGGCCTTGGCCTCTAGGCTGTTTTCCTTTCCAGGGTCCGATGGCTGTTCACGTTCGGAACCACGTTCGGAAACCGCGGGCGGTGCGTTCCATTGAAGACACTAGGGCGGCAACTAGCCCACGGTCCCATGTCAGGGAACACCACCGAAAACAGGGGGGTCCGCTTGTTCGAATGGTTTGCCGGTCTGATGCGGCCGGTCGTGGGAGTCTGGGATTCGCTTCGACGGCAACGCCGCGAGGAGGAGCGCTTACGCGAGCAAGGCGACGTTGAAAGGAATGCCAGGGCATGTGCTGCCGCTGCGGTCGCGGTGGAGGCTGTGACTCTTGGCCGCGCAATCCAGGATCAGGCGCCCCGAATCGTCGCCCAGCATCGCGGGCTTGCCATCTCTTTCGGGGGACTCGGCGGAAGCCGGCTGAAGCTCGCCACCGATGAAGTCCAAACGCTTGATGCCGAGGCGTCGAGCTTGACTGCACAGGCGGTGAAGTACACCAGGCCCGTCGACGTCATGGAACTGGCATCAGTACAGGACATTGAGCGATTGATCGTCCGACTGCAGGGGGCGCTGGCACGGTTGCGGGTCATCGACGCAGGCTTCCGCCAGAAGTCTGACCAACTGCAGCAACAGATAGCGGCGGAAGCTGCACGACAGCCGCGAACCTAGCTCACGCTCTGAGCCACCCGCGTGCGAACCTGCCGCCATGAAACTGCACAGCACCCCCTCCGCCTGCCCACCCTGCTGGCACTGCTCGGCCTTCGTGGCGCTGATCTACGGCGGCACGGCTGCGAGATGCGCCAGGCCGGGCCACGCTCCTGTCAGGTCGCAGCCGTGCGACGGCTGCAGCAGCTTCGAACGCGAGCCGGGCGCCGACGATGAGCCAGGCCCGCCGGCCTGCCGCCAGGCGGGGCGTCGACCGCATCAGCCGGTGCCGGGTGAATCAACGGCGCAGGCTGTGCAGTGGGCGCCGTAGGCCTGGATCAGCCCGCGGGCGTCAGCCGATTGACCAGGCCCTGCAGCGCGCGTGGCACCACGTGCCGCGGGTCGGCAGGGTCGGCCAGCCATTCCCACCCCAGCGGCGCCCGGGCGCCCGGGTTGTCGGCGGACCAAGCGGCCCACAGCCTGGCCACCTGGCACGTGTGCGGCAGCTTGAACTGCAGCGGTCGGCGCAGGGCAGGCGCACCCCCGAACCATTCCGCCAGCTCCCGGGGCACTGCGCCAGCACCTCCCGTGCGGCGCCTGCGGATTGTGGCTTTCGCGGCGGTCATGGCCTCAGCCCTCCAGGTCGCCGGGCGCCAGCTTCAGCAGCCGCAGCGCGGCGTGCATCTGCCCGCGCGCATCGCGCTCGATGCCGCAGGCGGGGTGCGGCTTGGCCTGGCCCCAGCGGTCGCGCATGACGGCGCCTTCCTTGTCGATCAGCTTGCGGGCTTCCTGCAGCCGGTCATAGGACTCGCAAGCCGACTGCAGCAGCAGCGCGCCGGCGGCGTCATCCAGGACGAAGTCTGCGGTCAACCTGCGCCACAGCGCTTTCGCGGCTGCGGACAGATGGGTCGGTGGGGCACTTCTCTTCATAGAATTTCCTCTGCAGTCCAAGCGTGGGGGGCGATCCATCGGGAAAACGGCAGGTCGTGAAGATGCAGGCACCCCCCTGCCTCCGTCCTCGCCGCGATGCCCCGTGCTGGCCCGTGGCGGCCCGCTGGCGCGTGCTGCGCTGGGGCTGGGTAGGTGGCACCGTGCAACGCTGGAAAAGGGTCAGCGCGTCCGAGGTGCCTCGCTTCGGTTCTCTCGCACCGAAGCCGGTGCGGGCCATGCCATGTCGTGCTGCGCTGCTCAGGCACCAGCACGTCGAGGGACGATGGCCCGCGCCACGTCCCCCGAGCAAAAATCACGGCCGCACGCCAGACACGACGGCAAAGGCCTTCGGGTAGGTCAGCAGGATGTCGGCGCGGGCATGGCACACAAACACGACCTGGCCGTTCAGGGCGCCGATGTGGTCCGACCGTTGAATGCTCAGCCGCTCGCGCATGGCGAACAGCAGCTTCGTGAAGTCGCCCACGAACAGGTCCGTCGTGTCGGTGCTCGCACCCGCCACCAGGTCGTTCGGAACCTGCGTCGTGGTCAGCATCTGCATGGGCTGCAGCATCGGCGGAACCATCAGCGGCTGGCCAGTCGAGTCCGCCAGTGCGCCCAGTGCGACACGGGTGCGCGGGCTCATGATGGCTGCCGTGGGCATCGGTGCATCGTCCTCCAGCACGGCCTGCGCGGCGCTGTGGAAGTTGGCCCACTTGGTGGTGGCCAGGCTGGCACCGTTCGCGCCGTTGCTGATGAGGTTGACGTTCGTCGTGCCCTTGATGCCCAGCGGCTGCGGTGCGACGCCATTGCCGTACAGGGCCGCGCGGTCCAGCTCTTTCGCGAAAGCCTGCGCGATGGCCAGGCTCATGGCCTGCTGCATGCCGACCGCATCGGCCAGCAGCTCGCGACTCACCTTCAGGTAGAACGACAGGCTCCGCGGCGTGGCCACGACGGCACGGAACGTGGGCTGGCTCTCAGCCACGGCGCCGTTCTCCGCACGCCAGGCGGCGGTGGGGATGGCGTCGATACCGGCCAGGGCGAAGGACTTCGCGCTCATGCCCAGGGGCAGCAGGCCAGCACCAGCGCTCAGCACGCTACTGGCCGGAACCAGCGCTTCCAATATCTGCGGCATCACGGTCGACGGCAGCAGATAACCGCCGTCCGCATCGGTGCCGCCGGCCAGCGCGGCCTGCACGCGGTCGGTCGGGCCGATGCCAGCGGCAGCGCGCATGAACTCGGCCAGGCCCAGGCCAGCCTGCGCACGGCTCTCGCCTCGGCCGGTGTAGTGGGCGCGGAAGTCCGCCGCGTTGCGCATGACGCGGACGGGCTTGTCGTCGACGGTGACGAACTGTGCACCGACTGGGGTGTTCTGCCCGGCTTCCTGCGCGGCGCGGCCGCGGTCGTCGATTTCGCGGCCCAGCTGCTCGGCGCGGCCCAGCAGGCTGTCGAGTTGAGCGGCATCGGCGCGCGGCATCGGCGCGGCACCGTACTTCTCGTTGAGGGCGCGGGCCTGCTCGGTCACTTCTTCGAGCTCGCAGCGCAGCTGGCCCAGGTTCTTCGTAGTCATGGCGTCGGTCTTGGGAGTTGGGGTGCAGCGATGGTCCGATCCGCCTGGCCCGCGCCGCAACGGTCAACCCTGGACAGGTGTGTCCGTGTTGGTTGAAGTGAGTCGCAACAGGCGCGCGGCCAGCTTGCGCTGCGCCACCCAGGCGTCGAACTCGGCACGTTCGCAGACCTCTATGCCCGGGCTGATGGCGAAGAACCGCGGGAAGGTCTTGTCGCTGGCGATCATCCTGGCCAGGGTGTGCCGTGAGACTCCCAGCTCGAAGGCCACGGCCTGGCGGCGCATGAACTGCGCGTGTGCCGGCGCCTTGCGCTCGTTCACTGCACCCCCTGAGGCTTCGGGACGAACTCGGTGATAGCGCTGCGCTCTCCCGCCGGCGAGATCAGGGACAAGACAACCCGGGGCATCGCCATCGCCTCGCCGTAGGTCGTTTCCAGCCGCAGCGAAGCGCCATCGGCGACTGCAGCCTTGATGTGCTCGAGCCTCGCTGTGTCTTGCTCGTCGAGCATCACGCGGGTGATGGTCTGGGACAGGCGCAGGTAGTCGGCCAGGATGTGGGGTGCGGTCATGGTGTGTCGTCCTTCTGTGCGGTGGTGGCGGGGGTGTAGCGGCGCTTCAGCCGCTGCGATGCGGCCTGGCGACTGATTCCGACAGCCGCGGCCAGCTCGGTCGGCGAAGTGATGTCGGCCAGGTACTCGGGCGCCAGCGGCGCGTCGTGACATGTGTGAACCCGGCCGGGCAGGGCGGGGAGGGGCGGCCATGGCTCGCCGCGCAGGGCTGCCAAGGTGAGGGACCAGCGGTCGGCGTTCACAGCTCGAGAACTGCCGCGTTGATGCCGAGCCCCGCAGAGACCGCGGCCAGCGCTGCATTGCGGCCCGCCCGGTACTGCGCCAGCTCGCCCTCGGTCAGCCGGCGCGGCATCTCAGGCGACCACTCGACGCTGCAGGCCACCACGGCGCCGGGCTTCGGACGCTGAACGGTCAGCGTGCAGGTGTAGGCGCCGGCCTGCCAGCTGCGGGTCATAAGGGCTGCGCTGGCGCTCATGCAACACCACCCACAGCTCGCCACCGTTCCACCGTTCCCCTCTCTAAAGAGAGGGGGGAACGTTCCAGTGGGAAAACATGGTCATCGTTCCGCGTGCCGTTCCGCTGGAACGCCGCGCCAGTGCTTGCGAATCGGCGTTCCGCGTTCCACTCAGCGTTCCGCTGGAACGCGTGCGTGATCGTTCCAGCCATCGTTCCGCTTTTCATGGCAGTTCGTCGGCCGCCGTTTTGCCCTTGGCGGTCAAGGTCCACGCACCCGTCCGGGACTTCTTGACCAGGCCTTCAGCGAACAGCGCATTCAACAGCCGCGACACCTTGGACTTGTGCGGGACGCCGCCGCCGGTCGTCATGCCGGCGGCCATGGCCAGGTCGGCAATGCTGCCGCCAGGCTTGCGCTGCATGGCGATCAGCAGGCGGTTCTCATCGTCCAGGGCCTTGGCCTCAACCTGCTCGGCCCGTTCGTCGGGCAGGTGCTTTGCAGCGGTGCTGAAAATGGGCCGGCCGCGGCAGTCCAGATGCCCCGCCAGCTCGACGGACTGCAGCTCGAAGCGGATCGGATCGAAGGTGGCGCCCCGGATCTTGCCGCAGTGGTGCAGGGTGATGACACCGCCTTCGTTCCAGGCGGTGAGATTCGCATCGACCTCGTTCAGGAAGGCAACGCCGCCCCGCGGCAGAAGGTTCTCCTTCGTGGGGTTCTTCGTCGGGTGGCACAGCACGAACACGGTCGGCTTGCCTGGCAGCGTGGAGAGTTCGCGCAGCAGGCTGGCGTGCCGCAACATTCCAACGTTGTCGTTTTCGTCGACGCCGGTGAAGAACGCGGCGCTCGTGTCGACGAAGACGGCCACCAGGTTCTCGGTGGAGTTGCCCATCACCTCGTTGATGTGCTCCAGCTTGGAAAGAATGTCGAAGGTGCCAGGGATCACCCACAGGCCAGTGCTGTCCACGGAGCTCGACAGATCGCCAGGACTGATGCCCAGCGCCTGGACGGTTGCCATCAGGTGCATGGCGTAGTCGTCGGGGTTCTCGCCGGCCAGCACCAACACCGAACCCGCTGTGACCTCTCGTCCGGCGAAGTTCAGGCCCAGCCGCAGAGATACCTGCAGCAGTGCGCTGATGGTGGTCTTTCCGCTGCCAGTCTTGCCGGTGATGCAAACGACCCCGCCGCGCGGGACTGGCAAGCCATCGATGATGGTCTCCAGCGGCTTGAACCCCTGCAGGAAAGTGTGGGCACCCACAATGCTGACCGCCGGTGCTGCCGCGGGCTGATGTGTGGCGCTGGGCGGTACTGCCTTCACCAGGCGCGCGCCTCTCACGGCCCCATGCACGGCTTTGGTCGTCATGCAGCCCTCGCGAGATCGTTCATGTCTGTCTTCTGCCCTGGGGGCAGTGCAATGCGCGCCTCGCGGCCGGCGGCGGCCCAGCGTTCGGCGCAGGCCTCAGCAGCAGCGATGCCCGCCGGGTCGTTGTCGGCCCCGATCAGCAGCGACTCGATGCCAGACAGCACCGGCAGCGCGGCCAGGTTGCCGGCGTCGATGCACGCCCATACCGGCTGGAAGGCGTGCGCCAGGCTCAGGGCGGTCTCGATGCCTTCGGCCACGCCCAGACCCATGGTCACGGCTTCGTCAGGCCACAGCCGCACCACGCCGCCGGCCTTGCGATGGCCGCCCAGCAACATGCGCGGCGGGTCGATCGGCGCCTTCTGGCCATCGGCCCGAACCCAGGTGCGGTGCAACGTCAGCGGCTCGCCTGTCACCGCATCGGTCACCAGACCCACTAGTGCGGGCCCGGCCGTGCCGCTGGGCGGGTGCTTGAGCGCGGGGTGATAGCGCAGGTGCCCGTCAGCAGGCGGCAGCGCGCAGTGCCGCGCCGACAGGTATTCCAGGCCGTCGCCGGCCAGAGGGCGGCAGCTGGCCCACAGCTCGAGGCCGAACTCGGAGAGTCGGTCATGCCGAGTCGGTGCGGTGGGCCGGGGGGCTCGATCGCCAGGCCGTGCCGAGGCCAGGTCGTTCCGCATGGTCTCGACGTAGCCGCACCGAAAGCAGTGAGCCACGCCGCCGCCGTCGTGCTCGATGGTTACCCCGCAGGCGCGATCGCGCGCGCCGCGATCGCACTGGGGGCAGGGCTGGCGGGTAGGTCCTTGCCAGTCGATCACTGCACAGCCCTCGCGGCGGCGGCAGCCACGCGCTGCAGCAGCCTGGCCCATGCGATGCAGGTGATGCACAAGGCCGGCCCGGGCTTGCAGTAGCACCCAGCCTCGAGGAGTCGGGCGCCGGTCATCAGCGCGCCCCGACCTGGACCAGCCAGGCCTCGACCTCATGGTCGGCCAGCGGCTTGCTCAGGTTCCATTTGTGCGCCAGCCACGAACCGTCGGCCAGGCGATGCAGTGCGATGCCGGCGAGCGCGGCGCGGGCCTGCAGCTCGGCCTGGCGCTTGCGGTCGGCGTCGCTGGCCGGCGCTTTGCGCTGCAGGCCGTCTGTGCCCACAATCTGCGCTTCGTTGGTGGTGCCCGGGGCCTGGTCGTTGCAAGCGGCCAGGTTCTTTTCGTTGGTGGTGCCGCTCATTTACGCGGCCTCCGGGCGCTTGCCCTGCTTCGTCAGCACCCATGCCATCAGCGCGGCCTTACGGTGGCGCTTCAGGCGCGGTCCAAGCCAGATGGGCGGGGGGAAGTCGGGCTGCTTCTGCAGCTCGAACCAGCTCGTCATGCCGACGCGCACGGCGCGTGCTGCTTCGGGGTCGGTCAGCAGTTCGTCGCTTTCCGGGTGGGTGGCTCTGTCTGTCATCGCACGGCTCCGTTAAGGTTCGGTGCCGTGACTTTGGCCGGGTAGGCCCTCGCGCAGTGTCCCGCCGTCCGCCTGCTTTTGGCGACGGCGGGACAGACAGTTCAGGTCAAGCTATCGACTGCCTCGCCCACCACGCGGTGGCCCAGGTCGGCACCCACGGTGGTGCCGATGTAGGCACAAAGATCATTCGCGAACCACGACCGTTTCGGGGGCAGGGCGTCGAAGCACTGCAGATGGCTTTCCGCGATCCATCGCACCAGCATGCGCTCGCGGTCCTTTGACACATTGCGCTGGGGCGTGATGTGCGCGGTGGTGTAGCCGCAGACTGTCCGGAGGGTCGACAGGTCATCGGCCATGCGCTGCAGCAGGCCGTGCAGCGCGGGCAGGTCGCGCGGCAGCGCGGGCACTACTGGCCGACCCTCTGTCGGCATGTTGACCTCCTGCGCCCGGATCCGCAGGTAGCGGAACTGCACCTCCAGTGCGTCGAAGGCGTCGCTGGCTCCAGATAGCGGCGCCAGCGCGTGCTGCAGAGAGTGCGCGGCCCGTTCTACTGCGGCCAGCGTGTCGCGTGTGTCCTTGGGCGTTTCCTTTGCGTCGTCCGCGCCCATGCTGGCGTAAGCCTCGACATGCTCCACCGTCGCGGCCAGGAACGTGGCAGCCATTGGGTGCTGGCGCAGGCGTACCGGCAGAAATAGGCGCAGCGCATCCGCGTCGATGCCGGGCACGGGTTCAACAATGCCGCCGTGCGTCTTGCGGGTGAACTTCATGCCGCGGCCTCTGCCTCGACGGGCACCAGCTCGACCACGTTCGAACGGTCCAGCTTCAGCAGCCGCTGCAGTTCCTTGCCCCAGGCGTGGAAAGCCTCCCGGCGTTCGTCCATCAGGTCGCCGGTCTGGTAGGTGCCGACGATGCCCTGCGGCGTGTGGTTCAGGCATCTTTCCACCACGTCGGTGCTGACTCGCAAGTCCTGGCGCATGCGGGTCGCCATCGTCCTGCGCAGGTCGTGCGGCGTCCACTTGCCGCGGGCCAGCAGCAGCGTGCTCGATGCCTTGCTGCGCCCCTTCAGCGGCGTTTCGCGCTGGCGGTCGCCGACCAGCTTCGTCAGCACCTTGTCGGAGATGGGCCGGTCGTTCTCCGCGCCAGGGCGGCCCGGTAACAGGTGCTCCGACGTCTTCGCCGCGTCGATCAGGAACCGCACATGCTCCGCAGCGAAGGCTGAAAGGTGCACCAGGTGCTCGGTGCCGTTCTTCGTTTCCGGAATCAGCCACGTGCCGGCCTTCAGGTCGAAGTCGGCCACCTTCGCCGATGACAGTTCGCCGACCCGGCAGCCGGTCGCCAGGATGAGCCACAGGGCGTGCTGCATGCGGTCTGGCAGGCCTGACGCGGGCAGGGCGTCGCGCAGCTCCACCACTTCCATCTGTGTCAGCACTCGGTCGCGCGGCTTTTCCTTGCCGCCCACGCCGGCCTTCTTCAGCTTCAGAGTCGGGTCGTGGTCGATCCAGTCGCGCATCACGCACCAGCCGACGAACTGACGCAGCAGGGACAGGGCCATGTTTGCAGTGCGGCGGATGCCCTGCGCCGTGATTGCGTCCAGCAGTTCGCTCACGTCGCGGCGCTGCAGCTCGGCCAGTGGCTTGTCGCCGATGGCCGGCAGGATGTGCCGGTCGAACAGGGCCTGGACGAATTCGCCGCCGTCCTTGCGGTGCGCGGTCAAGTACAGGGCGTGCCACTTCTCGAAGGCCTGGCTGACCGTGCGCCGGCCGTCCAGCTCGGCCAGCCGACGGCGCTGTTCGTCGGCGGCCTCGACGTCCGCCAGGCGTCGAGCCTCGCGCGGGTCGATGCCCTTTGCCACCAGCTCGCGGGCGGCGTCGCGAGCTTCGCGGGCGTCCTTCAGCGTGAAGGCGCGAGTGGTGCCGGTGGCGTCTGTGAACGGGTCGCCGATGGTGCCCAGGTGCAAGGCGCCGTGGCGGTATTCGGTGCCGGCCTTCAGCTTGAAGTGGTACTCAGCCAGCCGCGCGCCTTTCTTGTGGCTGGCGCTGGGCTTCAGCAGCCGGACGCGCAGCCCGCCGCCGTCTGGCAGGTAGTGGCCATCGGCCTCGAACGACGCAGAGCGCACACGCGCATCGGAAAGAAGGTTCTCAGCCATCACGACCCCTTGCACCAGTTTCACGTTCGGAACCACGTTCGGAAAACTTTCCGGATGGTGGTGAATCGTGGCGATGTCTCGCGGGGTCTAATGTAGCCTAAGTCGTTGATTGTATTGGTAGGGGTCGCCGAAAATCCGCGTCTTTCCTAGCGTCAGACTTTTATGGGGTGCAAGGGGTCGCGAGTTCGAATCCCGCCGCCCCGACCATAAAAAAGCCGAAGCCCGGTACCGCAAGGTACCGGGCTTTTTGCTTTGAGCGACCACCCGCTACGCGGGCAGGGTGAACTTGAATTCGTAGGTATGGCGTCCTTCGGCAAGGGCAAGCTTGAAGGTGCCCCGGATGCCGGCGAGCCCTTCAGTGCCCGAGTCCGGCACCACGCTGATCGCCAGACGTTGAGCGCCCTGGTCGAGGGTGCCGGAATGCTGGAAGACAAAAGTGCCGCTGCGCCCGTGCAGGCTGCCGCTGAACCGTTCGACGGCGACGTAGCCGGCCGAACCCTTCACCGGCGTCAGGGCGGTGAGCATTTCGCCGTGGCCGCTGCCGACCATGTCGCCCTCGAACTTCTTGGAAAGCGACATGCGGCCCATGGCCACACCGTGGGCGTCGTCAGGCGTTCCGATGGGTTCCATCTCGACGGTGAAGTGGCCTCTGGCAAGGGTGGGCATGTTCGGGGCTCCAGAAGATTGCAGCGTTGGCGCCGGGCGCCGTCCGCCAATCATGATGCTTTCCCGTGAAACCCGGAAAGCCGGCCTCCTGCCGTGGGCGCGCAGGCCTGCTCAGAGCTGGACGCCGCGTGTCAGTGCCCCGTCCACCACGAGGTTGGTGCCGGTGATGAAGCTGGCAGCCGGGCTGGCCAGAAACACCGTCGCGTTTGCCATTTCCTGCGGCGTGCCCATGCGGCCGGTCGGATTCAGGGCCATGGCCTGTGCGAACAGCGCCGGGTTGCCTTGCTCGATCTGTGTCCACACGCCACCCGGGAAGTAGGTGTTCCCCGGCGACACGGTGTTCGCGCGAATGCCCTTGCCGGCAAGCTGGAAGGCCAGGCCCTGGGTGTAGTGGACGATGGCGGCCTTGAAAGCCCCGTAAGGGCCCGCGGCGAAGTCGATCTCGCGCGCCGAGACGCTGCTGATGGTGACGATGGCCGCATGCGCGCTTTTCTCCAGGCTGGGCATGGCGGCATTGACAAGGCGCACGGTGCCCATCATGTCGACATCGAAACCGCTTTTCCAGCCGGCTTCGTCGTTTCCGATGGCCAGGGCGCTGACGTTGGCCACGACGATGTCGATGCCGCCCATTGCGGCGCCCGCCTCGGCGACGAAGGCCGTCAGCGCTGGCCCGTCGCCGACGTCCACCGCGTAGCCGTGGGCGGTGTGGCCTCGCGAATTCAGGTCGGCCGCCACCTGGGCCACCTCGTCGGGGTGGCGGGCGCAGAAGGCCACCTGCGCGCCTTCCTGCGCCAGCGTTTCGACGATCGAGCGCCCGATGCCCTTGGTGCCGCCGGTGACGATGGCCTTCAGGCCGGTGAGTCGAAGATCCATGGTCAGTGTCCTCTTTGGGTGGGTTTCATGGCAGTGTCAGGTATTTCTTCTCGACTCCGGCTGCCACCGTGTACTTGGGGTCGACGAAGTTGCCGAGTCGCACGCGGCCACACTGGCTGAGCATCATGTACGCGTCCCACTGGTCGTAGCCGTATTCCTTGGCCATCCACAGCACCAGCTCGCAGTAGGCGATGCGGGTGGCATCCTCGAGCGGGCGGGCGCTGCCGATGGCCATGATCTGGTGCTCGGTTTCCAGCCGCGGCCAGTCGATCTGCCAGGCCTTGATCAGGTCGACATGGATGCTCGTGCGGCTGGCATATTCCACCGCCGTGCCGCAGACTTCGCCGTCGCCTTGGCAGGCGTGGGCATCGCCGATGAACAGGCGTGCGCCCGGGCTGCGCACCGGCAGATAAGTGATGCTGCCCGGGCCCATGTCGGGCACGTCCATGTTGCCGCCGTGGCTGTCGGGTGTGAGCGAGTTGATCGAATCGATCTCGGGCGAAAGGCTCAGCGTGCCGATGTGCGGGCGGTAGGGCAGGGTGACGCGCTTGCTCCAGTAGACGCCGTCCTCGTCGAGGTCGATCTTGCGCGTGATCTCCGGCAGCGGGTCGTTCAGCAGGGCGGTGAAGTCGGTGCCGGTGAGCGCTCCGAAGCGCGGGATCAGGCAGCAGGTGCCACGCGGGTTGCTGCCACGGGGAAGCATGCTCTCGATGTGCACCGCCACCACGTCGCCTTTCTCGGCGCCCTCGACCATGATCGGTCCGTTCTGCGGATTCAGGAAGGGCACGCGCAGCTTGGCGCTGGGCAGGTCCTGTTCGGTCAGGATCTTGCCGTCGAAGGCATCCCGCGTATCGACGACGACGCGGTCGCCAGGCGCGATGTGCAGCACCGGTTGCGAGTACGGGCCGATGGTGTAGTGGAAGACGCCCTGCTTCGCTTCGCTCAGCTCGTGCGTGGTGCCCACGACGCCGCGGGCGACGCCGCGCCTGTGCATGATCGATTCCTTCAGCCAGCTCATCGCTCTTGCCCTCCTTCAAGTCGTAGGACGTGATCGTCGCGTACCAAGCACTAGGCCCGCACCGACCCGAAGGATAGCGACAGGCATCGATGCCGGAGACGCCCGTAAACGGTTGTCAGCGGGGGCTCGGCACTTCCAGACTTTGTCGAAGAGACTCGGTTCCACCCTGGCCGCCATGGGCCGCGCCAATGGTGCAGACCACACAGCCCCTGCCAGGTGCGGATGGGAACACCGCCAGTGGCAAGATGCGGTGACCGATTGGGAGCAGCAGCGCTGCTTCGAAATCCTGTAGGCGCCCCACGACGCGGGCATCTTTTCGCCAGGGTGCAGGACGGCGCGGCCAGCCCGCCCGAAGTTGGAATACGTGGATGGTCCCCCAGCCCAACCCTTCATTCGGCCATCTGGCCGAGCTCATCGAGATCAACTCGATCGCCATGCTGACCACCGCCCAGGACGGCTTCAGTCCGATCAGCCGCCCGATGGCGGCGCGGGAAAGCGTCGCGCAGGGCTCGCAGTGGTTCTTCACCGACCGGCGCTCGTCCTAGCTGGAGCAACTGAGGGTCGCGCACCTGTCCTTCACGAAAGGTGCCGACTCGACCAGCCTCTGGTCTGCAGTGCCACCCCCGGGTCTGCGCAGGCAGTGAGACCCGTCGCCGTAGGTGGCATCGGCGTGGCTTCGCCGCTGCGCAACAACGTGGCGGAGGTCATCGCGGCGGCACGCGCCAGACGTTCCGTTGTGCGGCCGCGGAAAGCGCGTTTCGCAAGCCGTTCGGACGCGACAATGGCTGCGACGACGAGCCTGGAGTCGCCACCGCCTTCGGGATGCTGTATCGATGGGCGTAGAAGTGAAGACCCACGAATATGCGCGCGTTATCGCAGTGAAGCGAATCGGCGGCCGAGCCTGATCTTGGAAGTTGCGCTGGCACCTGCGATGTCACTTGCGCTGTCAGACCCCATCCCGGGGCCAGAAACGACAAAGGCTTTCCGAAGAAAGCCTTTGTTTTCAACATGTTAAACCACTTTTAGGTGGCTCCTCGACCTGGGCTCGAACCAGGGACCTACGGATTAACAGTCGAAAAACTTGCCTTCCAGTGGACAACACTGTACTTCATCGTCCTTGATTTGACTGGACTTTTGCTGCCTTTCGTTTGACAACGGTGGACAGCATTTCCCGCCTGGACTGTGCCGGTTTTGTGCCTGACTACTTCTCCATGCTCCGAGGATGAAGCGTGAGCCGGCCATCGAAGCCCACGATGGCGGCTTCCTCGAGTTTGCGCAGCAGCTCCTTTGGCCTTACTGGGTCTCCACTCGCCACGGAAACGGTCACACCATGCTCATCCACATCAAGGATTGGAGCTGTGCTCAGCAACTCGAAGGAGTTCGTGGCTTGCAGCGCGCAGTCCAGTTCAGAGAGGGCAGCACGTGCAGAAACCAAAGCGGCAGACAGCCTGTCCCGCTGTGCGACGAGCTTCGCAATTTCCTCGCTCAAGAGTTCGCCGTCCTTCACCGCGAGACAAGTGAGCGCAGTCCCCAAGCCACCGCTACGAAACTTGCCGTCGATCGGAAGATCTGCATAAGCCAACCACCCAAGCTTGGCCGCCCGCATGTAGTAGATGTGGAGCATATCTGGGGGCAGGGCTCGTGACTTGGAACTACGGCCTTCCTTGTGCAGATAGCGGTTGAAGGCTCGGCCTGTCCGCTCCTTAGCGTGCCCAATGTGCAGCTTCTGTTCGATCTCTCGCGCGGAGAGAGGTCGACCGTCCTTGGCCTTTGCATGTGTCTTGATGGCGGCGAACAGCTTCTGAGTCATCTCCAGCCAACTTTGGTGAACCTCAGCGCTTGGAGGCCGACCAGTTCTTGACCCTTGACGCCGGCTCGACCTCCGATTCTTGCCTTCGTCCAGAAGGTGGACCCATTTTTCTGGCGTTGCTTGCATTTAGTTGTCCTATGCCAAATCCATTGGACAACTGAGACTTTCATGTGTCAACACTTCCCGCAGCACCGAGCCGATGGCACAAGTCAAAATTTCATCACGCCTGGACATTCGTGAAAAATTGCATAGCTTTCAAGACGACACCCTCCTCACTGCCCGCGAGGCGGCCGGGGTGATCCCCTGCTCCCACATCGCTCTCTTGAGGCGGCTGCATCGCTTCAACTCTGGCGTCACCTCCGGGGAAAACTTGCCTAAATTTGTCAAACTTGGCCAACAGTACCGGTTTCGCGTTGGTGACCTGAAGGCGTGGCAATGCTCAGTTGGTGGTGTCGCAAAGCCGGTCGAGCCTGCAGAGTGCACTCGCGCTGCAAAGGGCAGGCCGCGTCGGCCTGTTGCCGGCTTCGACGGCACGCTAATCGCTAGCCCAGGGTGGACGGAATGAGTCGCATGATCCAGTTCCGGGCTCTGGAGCCTGTGATTCCATGGACCCTGGACCACATCGCCAGGCTCAGGCGCCAGGGCCGCCTTAACTGGATTGGGCACACAGACCCACTTGGGTACCGCTCCAAAGAGGTCTGGGTCGATGTCGACGCTGCATCTGCCTGGATGATCGCGCGGGGATACAACGACCTCGATGCATTGTGCAGAGCCGCGGGGATTCGGCTTCCCCAACAATCCCCGTCTCAAGAATGAAAACGCCCCGCAAGCGGGGCGTTCTTGATGCAAAGACGTAGCTGGGCAGCTACGTTGATCGTATCAGTCGTGCCGTGCGGAGGCAACTCAAGGAGTTGCGATGTCCGATCAATCGCGAGACGTTGGGCGCGCAAGCGATGCGCTGCGCGCAATCCCGTCCGATTTGCAGAGAGACGGTTGGATGAGGGTGGGCATGGCCGCCAAAGTGGCGGGCATCACCTTCGAGGAGTTCGACTCCTGGAGCTCGACCGCAGAGACCTACACGGCCAGCGATGCTCGAGCCGCGTGGAACAGCTTCAAAGACCAGGGCTCCGTGGGTGCAGGTACTCTGTATTACGTGGCCAAGCAGCACGGCTGGGACTCGAGTCGGTGGAGAAAATCCAAAGACGCGGTTCGACAGCTAAGCTCGCGAAGCCCAACACCAGGGCGAGCAGTCGCACCTAGCGCGAAGTCCCGCCCTGGCATGGGCATGGGTGCTGCAGAAGTGTGGGCGCGCTGCGAGCCTGCGACCGCCGCGCATGGCTACATCCTGGCAAAGACTGGCAGACCCGAGGGCCTGCGCGTGGTTCCTGCCGGCGACCCGCTGCGCATCGCCGGGCAGAGCATGGCCGGCGCCCTGGTAGTACCGGTGGTGCCGCTGGCTGGGGGCGACCCGGTGAGCCTGCAATTCATCGCAGCGCCCGTCATGGCCGCGCAGTGGAAGGCAGCCGGCCGCCCTTCAAAGCTGAACTTGCCCGGTGCCGCAGTCGCCGGCGTGTTTACGGTGGGCGAGCTGGAGCCCGCCGGCACCGCGTTCCTGTGCGAAGGCATCGGGCAAGCCTGGGCGTGCTGGAAGGCAACGGGCCGCGCCGCCGTGGTGTGCTTTGGCTGGGGCCGGGTTCGGGCCGTGGCCGCCGAGCTGCGCCAGCGCGACGCATCGGCCCGGCTGGTGCTGGTGCCTGACGTGGGCAAGGAAGCCGAAGCCCAGGCCATCGCTTGCGAGGTGGGTGCCGCCGTGGCTGCGATGCCAGAAGGCTGGCCGGTGAACGCCGATGCCAACGACCTCGCCCAGCGTGACGGGTCCGACGTGCTGGAGAAGCTTTTATCAGGCGCCAGCGAGCCGCCCAAGCCTGAAGTGGCCGTTCACCCGCTGGCGCGCTTCATTGACCTCGACGCAGAACCGATGGCACCGCGCTTCGTCATCCCTGGCTTCATCGGCGCCGGCGTTGTCGTCATCGCTGGCGGGCACGGGATTGGCAAGACAAGCGCGATCTTGCCTCTGGCAATGGTGGTCGCCGGGCTGCATGGGCGAGGCGACCCGCTGGCGCCGAAGCACTGGCGCCACGTTGTCTACATCACCGAGGACACCGAACAGGCCTGGCGCATGGTGACCACCGTGAGGAAGTTTGGCGGGCTGGGCCTGGATGCCAAAACGGTGCGCGAGCGGCTGCACTTCGCGAAGGCTTGCCGCCTGCAACCGGTCTACGTGGCCCAGGTGGCGAAGACCTACCGGGAGCATTTCACCCGCGTTTGTGGCGGAGTAGAAGTGCCGCCGCTGGTGGTGTTTGACACGAAGTCGGCCGTGTTCCAGATGGAAGACGAAAACAGCAACAGCGAAGGCAGCGCCATCGTCGCGCTGCTCAAGCAGTCCTTTGAGGGCTTGCCTGTCTGGCTGGTGGGCCATATCGCGAAGAACAGCATGGGGCGTAGCGATGTAGCTGCGTTATCCCTGCGTGGTGGATCAGCATTTGAGGCAGATGCAAACCAGGTGCTTTACTTTCTGCAGGAAGGCGATGCGCGCCGTTTGGTACGAGGTAAGACGCGTTTCGAGGCGGATTGGCAGGAGCTCGCATTCCGGACCCACACCGTCGACATCACGGCCCCCGACGAGTACGGCGACCCAAAGGCGGTTACCTTGCGCTGGTGCATTGCCCACCCGCCAGAGCAGAGGAAGGAAGCCCAGGAACAGGCCCAAAAGGCTGCTCGCCGGGCCGATGCTGCGGCACTGCGTAGGGAGGTGCTCGAGGTGGTGCAACTAGCGTGGCAGAGCCGTTGCCCGCTAAACCGGTTCGGTGTCAAAACGCAGGTCAAGCGACGCGGCACGGTCGTTCAGGACTGCATCGAAGAGCTGCTGTCTGAGCGCTGGCTGCTGGAGGTGGAGGTCCCAAAGAAGGAGCGTACCAACCCGAATCGTTCCTCGTTCTTTGTGAGCATGGACCCGCACGAGCACGATGCGGTCGTCCGCGGCGAAGGCTGGCCAGCGTACAAGCAAGTGATCCCGGATGCCTGGCGCAAGCCGGTCGCGCCATCCGTTCCCGAGCTGGAACGAACGGACATTCAAATTTCGCCAGTTGTGCCTCAGGAGATGCGGATTGCGTCCGTTCCCATTCCGTCTGTTCCCTAAAGAAAAAACACACGGGAACGGACGGGGAACTTGAAGGTTCCCCCGTCCTCCCGTTCATTCCCGACGAATCAGGAACGAACCGGGACCAAACCGGAACGAACGGGATCAGACACATTCGGGCGACCTTGTCAATTGCCGCGGCATAAGGACCGGCCCGGCAGGTCCTCCCTCGAGCCCGCCTTCGGACGCCGGCAGGCGGCAGGCATCCCCTTCGGACCCCACGGATGCCAGCGGCTTGGTCAACTGCCACAGACCAAGGACCGGCAGGTCCTTCCTTCAGGCTGCGCTTGGACGCCGGCAGGCGGCACGCCTGTTGGCCTACCCAAGTGTTAGTCCACCCGGGACGGCGACGTCCCTTCGCCCCCGCCAGCTTCTCCTTCTTGCTTCTTGGTGGGTGATGGCATTGACTTCGGACCCGCTGGCCGTTTGGTTCTCATTCCCCTCTGCACGGCTGCTGCACTTGCTTTGATTCCACTCTGTTCCAGAAGTGATCTCAAATCCTCATAGCTGTAGCCAGCTGCACGTGCCTTTAGCAGGTCAGCACGCAACTCCCTCATTGCATCGGCGACAGTAACTGTCTTCACTTTATCTGGAGCATTCCTCAGCGCTTCGCGCGCTGTCTGGATCGCGGTCTTCGTCGTCATCGCAAATGCCATGGTTCGCTTTCGTTGTGCGGTTGTTGCTCGCCAATACTATTTGCTCGAACGCTGAATCACGCGGTCTGCCAGTTGCAAGCCGGACAAATGCCGCCTGTAAGTGGTGATATCGATGCACAGTTGATTCGATCCCAGAAGATGAGGAGCAGGCAGTGTTTCGCAAAAGCTCAACCACGGCCCGCTGCGCTCGCCGTGTCCTGCCAGGAGGGCTTCGCCCCCCTGGACCCCCGCGCGCTCCCTTCGGTCGCACGCCCTCTCTTCGAGCGTGCCTGACGTGAGCAACTCGTCTCTGAGATCACGTCGACGCGCTGGCGGCCGACCATCCGTTGCTGATGACGTTCGCTTGGATTTCACAGCGGCCGCTGCCGTCACCGAGCACGAGCTCAACGAGCTCAAGGCAGCTGCACGATCCCTGGGCCTACCTGTGAGCAGCTACATCCGCGCCGTCATGCTGGGCCGGCCGATCCCGCGCAGTGCAGTGATCAACGCCGAGTTTCGCAAGGCTTGGGGCGAACTGGGCCCGCTGGCTGCCAACCTAAACCAAGCCGTGCGCGGCCGGAACTCAGCACTGCTGGCGGGACAGGACGCCAGCCCACACGACCTTGCAATCGTTGAGGCGTGCACCCCCGTATTGCGCGCGCTCAACGAAGTGCGGGCCGCACTGCTGCCAGCCAAGTAGGCCAAGCGATGCGGCCATCATCGTCAGCAATGACCCCTCCACTCATCTCCAAGGTCTCCAAAGGCGGAAAAGGATGGCGAGGGGTCGACAGCTACATGTCGGAGAAACAGGGCGCGCGCGTCCTGTACAGCACGCTGGACGGGTCAACACCGCGCGAGCGCGCCGGGCAGATCGCTCAGCTTCGGCGTCTGCGCCCAGGCCTGAAGCGCGCAGTGGACCACTGGTCTTTGAGCGCTGATCCCCGCTTCGGCAAACTGAAGGATGAGCAGTGGAATGCCGCCATTGAGGCCTTCCTGGAGGACATGGGGTATGCGGAGTGCGCCGTCCACGTCGTCCAGCACGCTGACACAGACCATGACCACATCCACCTTGCCGTGTGCAGGATCACGCCAGCCGGCCGCGTAGTTTCTGACTCAAAGCTGTACGAGCGCGGGCGCCACGCGGCCGAGCGCGCCGCCACCGCGGCAAAGCTCACAGCTCAGCCAAAACTGCGACAGCGCGACCGCTACTCAGACTCCGCGCATGCCGCGCGTAAACGTTCGATGCGCCGCGGCACAGCCGACGCGCGCCCTTCCGACACAACGATTGCCAAGTCGATCGCCGCAGCACGTTCGGCGGACGAACTTTTCGCTCTTCTTGCCGCGGACGGCATCGAGGCTGAGCTTGCAGCAGGCGGCTGGAAGCTCCGAGTCGCCGGTGCCGACGAATGGCTGAAAGGCACCTCGATTCACCGCGAAATGTCGTGGCGAAAAGTCGATGACCGGCTCAGACAAAACGCGTCTCGTGATGCTCTTCTTAACCGCGCGCGGCCGGCTGCCGCGCAATTTCAGGAGGCAGTCATGCCAGCTACCGCAACGATCCCGATCCCACAAGCTCCAGTCGTTCCAGCCCCAGCCCCCACCCGATCGCCCGCACCGGCCCTGCCCGCACCCGCAGCTGCAACGCCAACAGACCTGCAGCGCGAGCTGATGAACATGGAGACCCTGGACCTGCA
>JANOBX010000011.1:0-2414 GCA_031411875.1 Burkholderiales bacterium
GCCGCCAGCAGGCCGCTGAAGGCCTCGGCCTGCTGCTGCATCTGGCCGCCGATGTCGAAGCTGTAGCCCGGCGGCAGGTTGGTTTCCTTGATGAGCTTCTGCACGTCGGCGCTGACCTCACCGACGCTGCGGTCCTTCACCCCGGCGAACACGGCCTCGCGGCGCTGCAGGTTCTGGCGGCGGATGATCTCGGGGTTGAACACGGTCTCGATCGTGGCCACGCTGTCCAGCGCAATCGGCGTGCCGTCCTTCGCGAAAGCCACGGGCAGGCCGCGCAGCTGCTCGACCCGCTCACGCTGGGTCTCGTTCAGGCGCAGCACCACGTCGACCTGGTTGCCGTCGGGCGTGGTCCACTGCGTCGCGGCTTCGCCGTTGACGTAGGCGCGCAGGCTGCTCGCCACCTGCGGCGCCGTCAGCCCCAGTTCGCGGATGGCACCTGGCTTCAGGCGCACGGCATAGGCCGGCAGGCCGGGCTTGACCGACAGCTCCACGTCGACGATGCCCGGAATCTTCTTGACCTTCTCGCTGAACTCGGTGGCCACCCTGGCCAGGCCTTCGCTGTCGTCGCCCAGGATGGCGACGTAGATCGGCCGGTTGAAGCCGACACTGGCGTCGGTGCCGGGGATCGGCGCGATCATCTCCCGGATGGCGTTTTCCAGCTCCTTCTGGCTACGGCTGCGCTGGCTCTTGTCGACCAGGCTGATGTTCAGCCAGGCCTGGTTGCGCTGGCCGGCACCACCCACCCAGGTCGAGACGTTTTCCACCTCGGGCAAGGCGGAGATCATCGCTTCGACCTGACGCGCCTTCGCGTCGGTGCGCTCCAGGCTGCTGCCCACCGGCATGCGCAGCTGCAGCTGGGTGTAGCCCTGGTCGGTTTCTGGCGCAAATTCGCTGCCCACCAGCGGCGTCAGCAGCAGGGCCCCCACGAAGCTGAGCACGCCGACACCCACGACCACGCCGCGCGGCGTGAGGGTGGCGCGGCGCAGGTGCCGGCGGCTGGTCTTGTCGCGCGCACCATCGCTGCCGAAGGCCCGGCCATAGGCCGGCAGCCACAGGCGCCAGCGGCGGGCGCTGAAGATCCAGTGCAGCGCCTTTTCGTAGGCCCGATGCAGCACGTCCATCATGCGGTCGGTGGCACGGATGGCGTGGCCGATGACGGGCAGTTTCTTCAGCTTCGTCGACGGCGGGTCGTGCCACACCGACGACAGCATCGGGTCGAGCGTGAAGCTCACGAACAGGCTCACCAGCACCGCCACCACCACGGTGATGCCGAAGGGGTAGAAGAACTTGCCGATGATCCCGCCCATGAAGGCCACCGGCGCGAACACCGCGACGATGGCGAAGGTGGTGGCCATCACCGCCAGGCCGATCTCGTTGGTGCCGTCGTGCGACGCCGTGACATGGTCCTTGCCCATGCCGACATGGCGCACGATGTTCTCGCGCACGACGATGGCGTCGTCGATGAGCAGGCCGATGCACAGGCTGAGCGCCATCATCGTCATGAAGTTCAGCGTGAAGCCGAAGGCGTACACCGCGATGAAGCTGCTGATCACCGCGATCGGCAAGGTCAGCCCGGTGATGACGGTGCTGCGCCAGCTGTGCAGGAAAAGGAAGACGATGGCGATGGTCAGCAGCGCGCCTTCGATCAAGGTGTGCTTCAGCCCTTGCAGGCTGCCTTTCACCCAGTCGCTGTCGGCGCGGATGAGGCGCAGCTCGGTGTCGGGAGGCAGCTGCTTGCGGATGTCGGCCATCGCCGCCTTCACGGCTTCGCCGGTGGCCACGATGTTGGCGTCCTGCTGCTTGTAGATGTTGAAGTTGATGGCCGGCTGGCCGTTGATGCGCGCGGTGCTCTCGGGCTCGGCCTCGCGTTCGACGAGCTGCCCCAGGTCGGCCAGGCGCAGCGGCAGGCCGTTGCGGTGGGCGACGACGACGTTCTCGAACAGGCGCGGGTCGCGCACCCGCCCTTCGACGCGCAGCAGCGCGTCCTGGGTGCCGTCGCTGAGCAGGCCCACGGGCTGGTCGGCGTTGGCCTCGCGCAGCGCGGTGGCGATGTCGGCCGGCGTCACGCCGTAGGCGCGCAGGCGGGTCGCGTCGAGGTCGACACGCACCTCGCGCACCGTCAGGCCGTTGATCTCGACCCGGGCCACGCCTTCCACGCGCTGCAGCCGCTTGCCCACGAGCTGCTCGCCCAGCACCGACAGTTCACGCCCGGAGCGCGTAGCCGACACCAGCGCCATGTTCACCACGGGCTGGCTGTTGTCGTTGTTCCAGCGCGCGATGGTCGGCGCCTTCACGTCCTTGGGGAAGGCCGACTGCGCCGTGGCCACGCGGTCGCGGATGTCCAGCATGGCCCGGCCCATGTCGGCGTCGAGGCTGAACTCGATGCTCATGTCGCCGCGGCCTTCCATCGCGCG
>JANOBX010000012.1:0-11795 GCA_031411875.1 Burkholderiales bacterium
CCCTTCCGCTCATGCCCAGGGCTTGCCCGCGCCACGGCGGAGAGAAGACACGGTGGTTGCATAGGTGGGCTGGGGCTGGCGGTGGCGCGCATCTGAGGCGCCGAGGAGCACAGGGCCCGCGGCCCTCGCGCGAAGCGCGACTCCACCTCTGACTCATCGCGGGTGTCTGAGCGGAGTGAGCGCAGCGAACGCAGCGAGTTCCGCGAGCTTGTGGATTTCGGGGCCGCGGGACCGAGCACCGCAGGGGAGCCGGAGCGCCAGCGAAGGCCGCCGAAGCTAAGCGCCACAGCCAGCCCCGCCCCGCCTTTGCGCAGGGACCATGCAGGCACGGGACAACACGCACACCGAAGGGCGACAACGGGCCGAAAGCAGCCACTCTGCAAGCCGCCATCAAGCCCCCTTGCCGAACAGCCCGGCAGGCCGCAGCACCAGCACGATGGCCATGATGACGAAGACGACGATGCTCGATGCTTCGGGGTAGAAGACCTTGGTCAGCCCTTCGACCAGCCCTAGCAGCACGCCGGTGATGATGGATCCGAGGATCGAGCCCATGCCGCCGATCACCACCACCGCAAAGACCACGATGATGAGGTTGCTGCCCATCAGCGGCGTGATCTGGATGATGGGGGCGGCCAACACACCCGCCAGCGCGGCCAGTGCGGCGCCGCCGGCGTAGGTCAGCGTCACCAGCCGCGGCACGTTGATGCCGAAGGCTTGCACCAGGGCCGGATTTTCGGTGCCCGCGCGCAGCGTGGCACCCAGGCTCGTCTTCTCGATCAGGTACCAGGTGCCCAGACACACCGTCAGCGAGGCCACCACGACCCAGGCGCGATAGTTCGGCAGGATCATGAAGCCCAGGTTGGTGGCGCCTTGCAGCAGGTCGGGCACCGCGTACTGCTGGCCCGACACGCCGAACTGGTCGCGGAACACACCTTCGGCGATCAAGGCCAGGCCGAAGGTGAGCAGCAGGCCGTAGATCGGGTCGATCTTGTACAGCTGCTTCAGCAAGGTTCGTTCGATGAGAGCGCCCAGCGCGCCCACCACCAGCGGCGCCACGATCAACGCCGCCCAGTAGTTCAGGCCGAATTTCTCCAGCCCCACCCAGGCGACATAGGCACCGATCATGTACAGCGCGCCATGCGCGAAGTTGACGATGCCCAGCAGCCCGAAGATGACCGCCAGGCCCAGGCTGAGCATGGCGTAGAAGGACCCGTTGACCAGGCCCAGCAACAACTGGCCGGCGAAGGCCTGCACGGGAATTCCGAAGATTTCAGTCATGTCGCGAAATGTTCGCCGGCCCTTGGCTTCAATGTCCCCGAATCACTTCCAGGCAGCGCACTTCGTCTCGGCCTTGGTCGTCCAGGCCGCTTCGCCCTTGAAGGTCTCGACCACGTTGTAGTAGTCCCAGGGCTCGGTGCTCTTGTCGGGGCTCTTCACCTGCATCAGGTACATGTCGTGGACCATGCGGCCGTCGGCGCGCACGAAGCCACCCTTGGCAAAGATGTCGTTGATCGGCGTCTTGCGCATGTGCGCCAGCACCTTGTCGGCGTCGTCGCTGCCGGTCGCCTTGACGGCGTTCAGGAATTGCAGCGTGGCCGAATAGTCGCCGGCCTGGATGCTGGAAGGCATGCGCTTCATCTTCTCGAAGAACTTGCGGCTCCAGGCGCGGGCTTCGGGGTCGCGGTTCCAGTACCAGCTGTCGGTCAGGTACATGCCCTGGGTGGTCTTCAGGCCCAGGCTGTGGATGTCGTTGATGAACACCAGCAGGCCGGCCAGCTTCATGGTCTTCGTGATGCCGAATTCGTTGGCGGCCTTGATGCTGTTGATGGTGTCGCCACCGGCGTTGGCCAGGCCCAGGATCTGCGCCTTGCTGCCCTGCGCCTGCAGCAGGAAGCTGCTGAAGTCGCTGGCCGACAGGGGGTGCTTGACGGCACCCACGATGGTGCCGCCAGCCGCCTTCACGACATTCGAGGTGTCGTTCTGCAGCTGTGCGCCGAAGGCGTAGTCGGCCGTCAGGAAGTACCAGCTCTTGCCACCGGACTTCACCACCGCGTTGCCGGTGCCCTTGGCCAGGGCCACGGTGTCGTAGGCCCAGTGCAGGGTGTACGGGTTGCACTGTTCGTTGGTCAGCGCCGCGGTGGCCGCGCCGATGGCGATGAACAGCTTCTTCTTTTCGGCCGCCACCTTGGCCATGGCCAGCGCGGTGCCCGAATTCGTGCCGCCGATGAGCATGTCCACGCCCTGGGTGTCGAACCACTCGCGCGCCTTGGACGCGGCCACGTCGGCCTTGTTCTGGTGGTCGGCGAAGAGCACCTCGATCTTCTTGCCGTTGATGGCGCCGCCCATGTCGGCCACGGCCATCTTGATGGCCTCGACGCCACCCTGACCGTCGATGTCGGAATACAGGCCCGACATGTCGGTGATGATGCCGACGCGGATCACGTCGCCAGACACCTGGGCCTGGGCGGGGGCCATCGCGGCGGTGGTCAGTGCCAGTGCCGTGCCGCAGGCGGCTGCAATCTTCTTCAGTTTCATGTCTTGTCTCTCCAATGTGTGGGGTGGTGCGGGGTCGGGCGCAACGACATCTAGACGCCCAGATACTCGTGCAGGCGGTCGATCTGCCCGGGCAGCTGTGCCTGGGTGAATTCCTGGAGCACCTGGCCGTGCTCGATGAGGAAGAAGCGGTCGGCCAGCGGCGCGGCGAAGCGGAAGTTCTGCTCCACATCACGATGGTGTAGCCCTGCTTGCGCAGCGCCATCACGGCCTCGGCCAGCTTCTGCACGATGACCGGGGCCAGGCCTTCGGAAATCTCGTCCAGCAGCAGCAAGCGGGCGCCGCTGCGCAGGATGCGGGCCACCGCCAGCATCTGCTGTTCGCCGCCCGACAGCCGGGTGCCCGGGCTGCTGGCGCGTTCCTTCAGGTTCGGGAACATGGCGTAGATCTGGTCGACCGTCATGCCGCCTTCGGCCAGCACCGGCGGCAGCAGCAGGTTTTCTTCGGCCGTGAGGCTGCTGAAGATGCCGCGCTCTTCCGGGCAGTAGCCGATGCCCAGCCGCGCGATGCGGTGCGGCGCCATGGCGATGGCTTCCGTGCCGTGCACCTTCACCGAACCCTTGCGCGAACCGATCAGGCCCATGATGGCGCGCAGCGTGCTGGTGCGGCCGGCGCCGTTGCGGCCGAGCAGGGTGACGACTTCGCCTTCCTGCACGTCGAAGTTCACGCCGTGCAGCACGTGGCTTTCGCCGTACCAGCCCTGCAGGTCGCGCACTTCCAGCATGGGGGCGGCCATCAGTGAGCGCCCTTCAGTTCGACGTTGGCCGTGCCCATGTAGGCCTCGATGACGGCCGGGTTCTTCGAGACCTCGGCATACGGCCCCTCGGCCAGCGTGGCGCCGCGCTGCAGCACGGTGATGGTGTCGGCGATGCTCGACACCACGCTCATGTTGTGTTCGACCATCAGCACGGTTCGGTCGGCCGCCACCTTCTTGATGAGCTGCCGGATGCGGTCCACGTCTTCCAGGCCCATGCCCTGGGTGGGTTCGTCGAGCAGCATCAGTTCGGGGTCCATCGCCAGCGTGGTGGCGATTTCCAGCGCCCGCTTGCGGCCGTAGCTGAGCTCGACCGTGGGCTTCTCGGCATATTCCTCCAGGTCGACGGCACGCAGCAGTTCCATCACGCGCGCATCCAGCGGCCTGAGCGTCGCCTCGGAGCGCCAGAAATGAAACGAGGTGCCGAGCTTGCGCTGCAGTGCCACCCGCACGTTTTCCAGCACCGTCAGATGCGGGAACACGGCCGAGATCTGGAATGAGCGGATGATGCCGCGCCGGGCAATGTGCGAAGGCGCTTCGCGCGTGATGTCCTCGCCCTTGAACAGGATCTGGCCCGAGGTGGGCGCCAGGAACTTCGTCAGCAGGTTGAAGCAGGTCGTCTTGCCGGCGCCGTTCGGGCCGATGAGCGCGTGGATGGTGCCGCGCCGGACCTTCAGGTCGACCCGGTCGACCGCCACGAAGCCCTTGAACTCCTTCGTCAGCGCACGCGTTTCAAGAATGATTTGCTCAGACATCCGGCGCGAGTCTAGGGGCAATGCTGCACCTGCACACCGGGGGCGGACCCCAATGGAATCAGCGGCCCAGGGCCTCGACGACCGCGCCGGGCGCCTGCACCAGTTCGATGAGCACGCCTTCGCCACCGATCGGGAACTCGTCGTTGCCCTTGGGGTGGATGAAGCAGATGTCGTGGCCGGCCGCCCCCTTGCGGATGCCACCGGGCGCGAACCGGACACCGTGTGCGGTCATCCATTCCACGGCCTTGGGCAGGTCGTCCACCCACAAGCCCACGTGGTTCAGCGGCGTGGTGTGCACCGCAGGCTTCTTCTCGGGGTCCAGCGGCTGCATCAGGTCGACTTCCACGGCATGCACACCCTGCCCCATCTCGCAGATGTCCTCGTCGACGTTCTCGCGTTCGCTGGTGAAGCTGCTCTTGACCTGCAGGCCCAGCATGTCGACCCACAACGCGCGCAGCCGCGCCTTGTCGGCGCCGCCGATGGCCACCTGCTGCAGGCCCAGGATGCGGAACGGCTTGGTCATGCCGGCGCTCCGGTCACGGGCAGGTCCAGGCGCTGCAGCAAGGCGCGGTCGGCCTCGACATCGGGGTTGCCGGTGACGAGCAGCTTGTCGCCATAGAAGATGCTGTTGGCGCCGGCCATGAAGCACAGCGCCTGGATGCCGTCGCCCAGTTCACGCCGGCCGGCCGACAGCCGCACCCGGGCCTGCGGCATGGTGATGCGGGCCACCGCCACCATGCGCACCATCTCGAACGGATCCACGGGCGGGCTGTCGGCCAGCGGTGTGCCCGGCACACGCACCAGGTTGTTGATGGGCACCGACTCGGGCGCCGGCTGCAGGCTGGCCAGTTCGGCGATCAGGCCGGCGCGCTGCTCACGTGTCTCGCCCATGCCGATGATGCCGCCGCAGCACACCTTCACGCCCGCGTCGCGCACGTTCTGCAGCGTGGCCAGGCGCTCGTCGTAGACCCGAGTGCCGATGATCTGCGGGTAGAAGTCGGGCGCGCTGTCGAGGTTGTGGTTGTAGTAGTCGAGACCGGCATCGGCCAGGGTCCGGGCCTGTGCCGGAGCCAGCATGCCCAGGGTGGCGCAGGTCTGCAGCCCCAGCGCCCGCACACCTGCCACCAGCTCGGCCACCTTCTCCACGTCGCGGTCGGTGGGGCTGCGCCAGGCCGCCCCCATGCAGAACCGGGTGGCCCCGGCGGCCTGCGCGGCGCGGGCCGCGGCCAGCACGGCGTCGGGTGCCATCAGCTTGCTGGCGTCGACGCCGGTGTCGTGGTGCACGCTCTGAGGGCAGTAGCTGCAGTCTTCAGGGCAGCCGCCCGTCTTCACGCTGAGCAGCGAGGCCAGTTCGATGTCGCCCAGCGGAAAGTGGCTGCGGTGCACGGCCTGCGCCCGTTGCACCAGGTCCATGAAAGGCGTGGCCATCAATTCGAGCACGGCCTGGCGTGTCCAGGGCCCGTCGGGTGCGGGGCGGGCGCTGGGGCGATGCACGGCGATGGGCTGGGTGGCTGCAGAGGCGACGAGAATGTTCATGTGAAGCTCAGGATGGGTTGATCCACCGACAGGCTTTCGCCTGGCCGGGCAAGCAGTTCCCCGACCACGCCGTCGGCGCTGGCGGTCAGGATGTTTTCCATTTTCATCGCTTCGATGATGGCCAGCCTTTCGCCGGCCAGGACTTTCTGCCCCGGCTGCACCGACACCTTCACGAGCAGGCCGGGCATGGGAGAGAGCAGGAACTTGCTCATGTCCGGCGGTGCCTTGTACGGCATCAGGCTCAGCAGCTCGGCCCCGCGCGGGCTGAGCAGCTGCGCTTCGATGCGGCGACCGTCGTGCGCCACGCGCAGCCACAGACCCTGACGCTCGATCTGCGCGGTGAACGGCATTCCGTTGCTCGTGCCCTGGGCACGCACGTTGCCGAAGGCCCAGTCCAGGGTCACAGCATAGGGCCGGCCGCCCGCGGTGATGTTCAACAAGCCCGGCGGTGCGCCAGCCCCCGGCAGGCCCGGTTCGACGACCACCGCCACGTGATCGTGCTGCCCGCCTTCTCCGCGCACCACGGCCACGAACTCGCGGCCCACGACGACGCCGTGGCCGTCGAGCTGGCCGCTGATGCCCATGGCGCGTTCGAGCAGGCGCCGCTGCGCTGCCGCGGCCAGGGCCACCAGCAGGTTCGGGTCGTCGTGGCCGACGTCTTCGGAGCGGAAGCCCTTGCCATAGTGTTCGGCGATGAAGCCCGTGTTGAAGTCGCCCGACTGGAACTTCGGATGCGCCAGCAGCGCGGCCTGGAAGGGGATGTTGCTGCTGACACCGCGGATGACGAAGCCGTTCAGCGCTTCACGCATGCGCGCGATGGCCTCGCCACGGCTGGGCGCATGCACGATGAGCTTGGCGATCATCGAGTCGTAGAACATCGGAATGGCGCCACCTTCGGCCACGCCGGTGTCGACCCGCACCCCACCGCCGGCGGGCACCGGCTGGGCGGCGAACATCGTCTGTTGCGGTGGCTGGAATCGCACCAGCCGGCCGGTGGACGGCAGGAAGCCGCGAAACGGGTCCTCGGCGTTGATGCGGCATTCGATGGCCCAGCCCTGGCGCGGGATGTCGGCCTGGGTGAAGCCCAGCGGCTCGCCGGCGGCCACGCGCAGCATCTGTTCGACGAGGTCGATGCCGGTGATGCTTTCCGTCACCGGGTGTTCGACCTGCAGCCGCGTGTTCATCTCCAGGAAGTAGAAGCTCTGGTCCTTGCCGACCACGAATTCCACCGTGCCCGCGCTCTGATACTGCACCGCCTTGGCCAGCTGCACGGCCTGCTCGCCCATGGCCCGGCGGGTGGCGTCGCTGATGAATGGCGAAGGCGCTTCTTCGATGACCTTCTGGTGCCGACGCTGGATGCTGCATTCGCGTTCGTGCAGGTAGACGACGTTGCCATGGGCGTCGCCCAGCACCTGGATCTCGATGTGGCGCGGGCTTTCCACGAACTTCTCGATGAAGATGCGGTCGTCGCCGAAGCTGGCCTTGGCTTCATTGCGGCAGCTGCTGAAACCGTCGAAGGCTTCCTGGTCGCTGTAGGCCACGCGCAGGCCCTTGCCGCCACCACCCGCGCTGGCCTTGATCATCACCGGGTAGCCGATGCCGCGCGCGATCTCCACCGCACGCTCTGGCGATTCGATGGCCGCGTTCCAGCCGGGGATGGTGTTCACCTGGGCCGCCAGCGCCAGCTTCTTCGACGCGATCTTGTCGCCCATGGCCGCGATGCTGTGGTGCTTGGGGCCGATGAAGACGATGCCGGCTTCCTCGACACGGCGGGCGAAGTCCTCGTTCTCGCTGAGGAAGCCGTAGCCCGGGTGCACGGCCTCGGCGCCGGTGGCCACGCAGGCTTCGATGATCTTGTCGGCCCGCAGGTAGCTCTCGCGCGAAGGCGGTGGCCCCAGGCGCACGGCGAAGTCGGCTAGGGCGACATGGCGGGCGTCGCGGTCGGCGTCGGAATACACCGCCACCGTGGCGATGCCCATCCTGCGGGCCGTGGTGATCACACGGCAGGCGATTTCCCCGCGGTTGGCGATCAGGATTTTCTTGAACATGGGGGATCTTTCAGGGGCGCGCCACGGGGCGCACGATGTGGTCGACGACGATGACTTCGGGGCGAGCCAGGCGCACGGCCAGCCAGGCGGCCAGGCGTTGCCGTTCGCTCGCGGGCAGCGGGCGCTCGACGTCGACCACCAGCATCGACGGCGCGGCCGCGGCCGACGCCGGCGTGGCGGCCGCCAGCGGGTTGCCCAGCCAGGCTGCGCGCACCTGGGGCAGCTGGGCCCGGATCTCTTGTTCCAGACCCGTGTTGTCGGGCCCGCGCGCGGCCGAGGCCGCCAGGGCCTGGGCGACATCGGCCTGCAGCTGACGCACGCGCGCGTCGTTGGCCTGCACCTGGGACACCAGGCTGCGCTGCAGCTCTTCGGTGAGGTCCTTGCGCAGGGCGTTGACGTCCAGCGACCTTTCGCCGGCGCGCCGCACCGACACCCGGGCCTCGCGGAGGCCCTCGGCGGCCATGAGCTCGCGAGCCTGTGCCAGGAGTTCGTCGTGCTGGCGGTCGCCCAGCGCCGTCAGGCGCAGCTCGCGGCCCTGGGCGTCGACCTCGTAGGACAGCACCCGGCTGTCCGCCAGCATGACCCGGCCCACCTTGCCTGCGGCGTTCGCGAACACCTCGTGCTCGACGAAGCGGACGCCCAGCCAGACGCTGGGCACCAGCACCGCGAGCAGGCCGAAGGTGATGATGGCGCGGTGGCGGCGGCGCGTCGCCACGTCGACCTCGCCGCGGGCCGGCAGACGCAGCACCTTGGCCACCGCCAGCGTGGCGGCAGCGATGAAGACGCCGTTGATCAGGAACAGGTAGAAGGCACCGGCGAACATGTCCCAGCGGCCGTTGGCCAGGCCGAAGCCCGCCGTGCACAGGGGCGGCATCAGGGCGGTGGCGATGGCCACGCCCGGCACGATGTTCGAAAAGCTGCGGCGCGTCACGGCCACCATGCCTGCGGCACCGCCGAAAGCCGCGATCAGCACGTCCCACAGCGTCGGACTGGTGCGCGCGAGCAGTTCAGACTGCGGCACGTCCAGGGGGCTCAGCGTGAAGTACAGCACCGAGGTCAGCAGGCTCAGGCCCGTGAACAACAGCAGGTTGCGCCCGGCGGTGCGGATGAGCGGGAAGTCGGCCACCGCCGCGGCGTAGCCCAGGCCGACGATGGGGCCCATCAGCGGCGAGATCAGCATGGCGCCGATGATGACCGCGGTGGAGTTGACATTCAGCCCGACCGAGGCAATCAGGATGGCGAAGAACAGCACCCACAGGTTGGTGCCCACCGCCTCGGCACCGGTGCGCAGCGTCTCGTCGATGACATCGGCTTCCTGCTGGTCGCGCCGCAGGTTGAACAGACGGTAGATGCTGGCGTTCACGAACCGCGACGCCTCTTCACAGCGGGACGTTGCCGTGCTTGCGCCACGGGTTGCTGAGCGCCTTGTCCTTGAGCATCACCAGGCTGCGGCAGATGCGCTTGCGCGTTTCGTGCGGCTGGATGACGTCGTCGATGTAGCCGCGGGCGCCGGCCACGAACGGGTTCGCGAAGCGGGCCTTGTACTCGGCTTCGCGGGCCGCCAGCTTCAGCGGGTCGCCCTTGTCCTCGCGGAAGATGATCTCGACGGCGCCCTTGGCGCCCATCACCGCGATCTCGGCATTCGGCCAGGCGAAGTTCACGTCGCCGCGCAAGTGCTTGCTGCTCATCACGTCGTAGGCACCACCGTAAGCCTTGCGCGTGATGACGGTGACCTTGGGCACCGTGCATTCGGCGTAGGCGTAGAGCAGCTTGGCGCCATGCTTGATGATGCCGCCATATTCCTGGCTGGTGCCGGGCATGAAGCCCGGCACGTCGACGAAGGTGACGACCGGGATGCCGAAGGCGTCGCAGAAACGCACGAAGCGCGCGGCCTTGATGCTGCTCTTGATGTCCAGGCAGCCGGCCAGCACCTGCGGATTGTTGGCGACGATGCCCACCGGGCGGCCGTCCATGCGCGCCAGGCCGATGAGGATGTTGCGGGCGTAGTCGGGCTGCAGTTCGAAGAAGTCGCCGTTGTCGACCACCTTCAGGATCAGCTCGCCCATGTCGTAGGGCTGGTTCGGGTTGTCGGGCACCAAGGTGTCCAGCGAAGGATCGAGCCTGTCGGCCGCGTCGCCGCCGGGCCGCACCGGCGGCTTGTCGCGGTTGTTCAGCGGCAGGTAGTTGAAGAAGCGCCGGGTCATCAGGATGGCCTCGACGTCGTTGTCGAAGGCCAGGTCGGCCACGCCGCTGCGGCCGGTGTGGGTGGCGGCACCGCCCAGCTGTTCGGCCGTGACTTCCTCGTGCGTCACGGTCTTCACCACCTCGGGGCCGGTGACGAACATGTAGCTGCTGTCCTTGACCATGAAGATGAAGTCGGTCATGGCAGGCGAATACACCGCGCCGCCGGCGCACGGCCCCATGATCAGGCTGATCTGCGGCACCACACCGCTGGCCATGACGTTGCGCTGGAAGACCTCGGCATAGCCACCGAGCGAAGCCACGCCTTCCTGGATGCGTGCACCCCCGCTGTCGTTGATGCCGATGACCGGTGCGCCCACCTTCATGGCCTGGTCCATCACCTTGCAGATCTTCTCGGCATGCGCTTCCGACAGCGCACCCCCGAAGACGGTGAAGTCCTGGCTGAACACGAACACCAGGCGGCCGTTGATCATGCCGTAGCCGGTGACGACGCCGTCGCCGGGCACCTTGTTGTCCTGCATGCCGAAGTCGTTGCAGCGGTGCTCGACGAACATGTCCCATTCCTCGAAGCTGCCTTCGTCGAGCAGCAGCTCCAGCCGCTCGCGCGCGGTCAGCTTGCCCTTGGCGTGCTGGGCGGCGATGCGCTTGTCGCCGCCGCCCTGGCGCGCGGCCCGGCGCTTGGCTTCCAGCTGTACCAGGATGTCTTGCATGGCTCGGTCCTTGTTCTGTCGGGTGGTGTTCGGTTTCAGTTCAGCAGGTCGAGCAGCCGCCGCGCCGCGACCGACGCCGCGAGCGTGCCGGTCTGCACATCGGCCAGCACCTGCTGCAGCACCTGGCGCACGGCAGGGTGCTGGCGAAAGCGCTGGCGCAGGCCGGCTTCGATGCGCTCCCACATCCAGGCCTGGTCCTGGTCGCGGCGCCGCGCCGCCAGCTCGCCACTGGCCTGGCGGTGCACCCGGAATTCGCTGACGACCCGCCAGAACTCCGCCAGGCCCGTGCCCTGCAGCGCGCTCAGCTGCAGCACCTGCGTGCCCAGGGCATGGCCGCCCTCCGGGCCGGCATGGCCACGGGCATGCGGGCCCAGGAAGCGCAGTGCACTGGTGATCTGCGCCTGCGCACGCATGGCTGCTGCCGGGTCGATGTCGGCCTTGTTGATGACGACGAGGTCGGCCAGCTCCATCACGCCTTTCTTGATGGCCTGCAGGTCGTCGCCGGCATTGGGCAACTGCAGCAGCACGAACATGTCGGTCATGGCCGCCACCGCCGTTTCGCTCTGGCCGACACCCACCGTCTCGATGATCAGCACATCGTGACCAGCGGCCTCGCAAACCAGCATGGCCTCGCGCGTCTTTTCGGCCACCCCACCCAGGTTGCCGCTGGCCGGGCTGGGGCGGATGAAGGCGCGGGTGTCGACCGACAGCCTTTCCATGCGCGTCTTGTCGCCCAGGATGCTGCCGCCGCTGACGCTGCTGCTGGGGTCGACGGCGAGCACGGCGACACGGTGTCCCTGCTCCACCAGGAACAAGCCCAGCGCCTCGATGAAGGTGCTCTTGCCTACGCCAGGCACACCGCTGATGCCCAGCCGCAGCGCGCGTCCGGTGTGGGGCAACAAGGTGTTGAGCAGCTCGTCGGCCTGCAGGCGATGCTCGGCCCGCGTGCTCTCGAGCAAGGTGATGGCCTTGGCCAGTGCGCGACGTTGCACCAGCCCGGGCGGGCCGAGCAGGCGGTCGATCAAGGCTTCGGTCGGCATGGCTTCAGGCAGGGCTGCAAGATCGTTTCCGGCCCGTTGCGGACGTTGCACTCCGACTGGGTCCCCTCGGCTGGGCGAGCCCCGCCACCCAGCCGGCGCGCCACGGGGGATAGAAGAAACGGTGGTTGCAAAGGTGGGCTGGGGCTGGCTGTGGCGCGCATCTGAGGCGCCGAGGAGCACAGGGCCCGCGGCCCTCG